>JADFYB010000012.1 GCA_015233245.1 Nitrospirota bacterium
GTGGGTAAACCTCATGCTGCGATAAAACCTAAAAAACCCGAGGACTGGGGGTTTTCGACAAATGACTTATCTACTGACACCAGACAGGTAAGAAACGTTCAACGCACAATAGAGGAGCTGCTCTTAACAAAACACCCGCTTATGGCCAAAGGCTATAAGTACATACTGCATACGCCAAAGTATCGCCACGGGGCACACACCACCCCCAGTGACACAGACCTTGTAGCCGTGTGGTTTGGTCCCTTTACGGATGTTTACAGGAGAGACAAGAGGGCTCCTTTTGTTACAGAGATATATGTGGATATAAACCCGCTTGACGCTAAGGATTTAGGGTTAAATGACGGTGACTATGTCTACATAGATGCCGACCCAGAAGACCGCCCTTACAGAGGCGCCAAAAAGACCGACCCCTACCACAAAGTGGCACGTCTTTTGTGCAGAGCCCGTTACTACCCCGGCACTCCGCGCGGCGTTACCAGAATGTGGCATAACGTCTATCCGGCAACAATAGGCAGTGTAAAGGGACATGAAACACGTCCGGACGGCCTTGCCAAAAACCCGGAGACAAACTATCAGTCGATGAGCAGATATGGCAGCCATCAGAGCACAACCCGTGCATGGATCAGACCCACTCTTCTGACGGATTCACTTGTTCATAAGACGATGTTTGGGCAGACACTTGACAAGGGGTTTGAGCCGGATATCCACTGTGCTAACGGCGCTCCCCGTGAAGGATTTGTAACAATAACGAAGGCTGAGGACGGAGGGATAGGAGGCAAGGGCCCGTGGAAACCGTTTAAGGATGGCATACGGCCTACTCAGGAAAATGAAACCATGAAAGCATATATAAACGGCAAGTTTATTAAGGCTAAATAAGAAGGAGACTCTGCCACATGCAAATGCGAAAGGTATATAACTGGCAATTAGGCAGAAATGCCTCGTACGTGTACCCTCAGAACAGGCCTAAAAAGCAGTGGGCTATGGTGTTTGACCTAAATAAGTGCATAGCGTGTCAGACCTGCTCTTTAGCCTGTAAGACCACCTGGACCTCAGGGCGCGGTCAGGAGTACATGTACTGGAACAACGTTGAGACAAAGCCCTACGGCGGCTACCCGACTGCATGGGATATGGGGATACTGTCAAAGCTTGGAATGCAGGATTGGGACGGTAATAAGTACGCTGGACGCACACTGTTTGAGGCTGCCGAAAAGGATGAGAAAATACTTCAGCATATAGCCGCCGAGGAGGACTGGGCTCATCCAAACATTGGAGAGGATGAGATAACCGGAATGGTTGGTAAGGGCGACTACATCACCATGCCGCACAAGATATGGATGTTTTATCTGCCCCGGACGTGTGCCCACTGTACGTATCCGGCGTGTTTGTCGGCATGTCCACGGAAGGCAATTTACAAGCGCCCCGAGGACGGCATAGTGTTGGTGGATCAGTCCAGATGCCGCGGTTACAGGGAATGCGTAAGGGCCTGCCCGTACAAAAAGCCAATGTTTAACGCTGAGACCAGAATCTCTGAAAAGTGCATCGGCTGCTACCCAAAAATTGAGCAGGGACTGATGACCCAGTGTATTACAAACTGTATCGGAAGAATACGATTAGGAGGGTTTGTAAACACGCCCGATAAGGCTGTTAAGGAAAATCCGATAGACTACCTTGTGCATATAAGAAAGCTGGCCCTTCCGCTCTATCCACAGTTTGGAACGGAGCCTAATTTGTTTTACATCCCTCCGATACACGTGCCAACCACGTACCTTAAACAGATGTTTGGCCCTCAGGCGGAAAACGCCGTTAAGACATATCTTGAGATAAGAAATGATATGACGCTTAAAGGACTTCTGGTACTATTTGGCAGTATGGAGCGGATAATAAGCTCCTTCAGGGTGGATGGTAAAACGGCGGCAGGGTTTGATGAAAAGGGCAATGAAATAGTGAAGGTGCCTGTTACTGAGCCAACCTTTATAAGAGAGTTTTATGATGCAAAGCTACAGGCCTACAGGCACAATACACCATAGGAGAGTGAGGGAGAGCATGGAGGATTCTATGATAAAAAAATTAACACTATACATAGTGCTGACAATGATGGTTTTTGGTGTGGGTCAGGCTTTTGCTGAGGAGGTTAAAGGAACAGCGGAAAAACCCTTTGTTGAGATAACCTCCTACCATAAGGATACGGATGTAAGCAAAGTCGGTATAAACGATAACCTATGGAGCGGTGTGGCTTCTTACAGGCAGCCTCTTGAGAAACAGTATCTCGTGGTGCCAAAACCCGTTGAAGTCGGAGTCAAAGAACTTGTGGTTCAATCAATAAACGATGGCAAGTACATAGCGTTCAGGCTTGTGTGGAAAGATGCAACCGAAAACAGTAGCATCAAGGTAACGGGTTTTTCCGATGCGGCAGCCATTGAGTTTCCGGTAAAGACTGATCCACTCCCGCAGTACATTATGGGGCAGACGGATATGCCTGTTCATATACTGTACTGGAGGGCATGGAGATCAAAGGACACCAAGGACGGTTTCCAGACAATTGACACCGCTTATCCGAATCTTACCTCTGACATGTACACATTTGACTACAAGGTGAAGGGTAAGGGAACCGAAAAGACTCAGGAAGAGAAGGATATGTTTATTCCCGGAAAGGCTGCCGTAAATCCGCGGTCGGTTCCTCACAAACAGATTATAGAGGAGCTTAACGCTGAGGGCCCGGGCACTTTGAAAACGAAAAACGTTGAAAACACAACCGGCGAATCACACTGGAGTGACGGCACGTGGACACTTGTTATCAGAAGGCCCCTTAAGGTGGATGATGCTGTATCTGCACAGTTAGTGGTTGGAAAGAAAACCCCCATAGCTTTTGCTGTTTGGGAGGGGGAGAGAAAGGAATCAGCAGGACGTAAAGCCGTAAGTCCCTCGTGGGCAGAGGTCTTGGTTCAGTAATGGGTGCGGAGTCACTATACATATATAAGATTCTGTCTTTGGGTCTTACCTACCCGGATAAGAGCAACTTTGATCTCATGGATGAAATCCTGCAAAGGGTGGCGGACATATTTGAAAGTGAGCTGGGTGACGCCGTCCTTGACTTCAGAGATAAATTTAATGCGGCAAAAGGTGAGATAAACGAGCTTCAGTCGGAGTATCTTAGAACTTTTGATGTTGGCGCACTGGTTACACCGTATGAGACAGAGTACCTGACGGAGAAAATATCCCGTAAGCCGCATGAGTTGGCAGACATTGCCGGTTTTTATGAGGCATTTGGCGTACATGTAAACGATCAGTTGGCTGGCAGAGAGGCGCTTGACCATATATCGGTGGAGTTTGAGTTTATGGCAATTTTGCTCATGAAGCAGGAGTATGCGCAGAGTAAGGGATTAGAGGAACAGCTGTTTATAGTGAGAGAGGCTAAGGAAAATTTTTTTAAGGAACACATAAGCAGGTGGATATTTAAGTATCTAAGGCTTCTTGATAATGCCAGCGTGTGTGAGTATTACGTGAGCGCTTTAAATCTGCTTAACCGGCTTATGGAGGCAGAGTGTATTGAGTATGGGCTGGATGCGGCAAGTTTAAAAACTGAAACAAACACCGCTTTCCATAATGTAGTCGAGGAGGATTTTACGTGTGGGTGTATGGCTGACAGCAAGGAATAAAAATATGAAAAACATTATGAATAAAGAGGGAGAAAAATGCCAAGTAAATTCTATTTAATGTTAATGTTTTTATCCGGAGTTGTTTTCATGGTAGGAATAGGACTCTTTGCACATGAGTATGCGACACCTGAGTGGAGGAAGTATCAGGTGGAGTATAAGGATTTTGTGAGAAGTAACGCTAAAGATGAGGCAACTGCCAGGTTAGCGGAGAGTATGGATATTGGGATTCAACAGATATACTTAAAGACCTTAGGCAGGATAGACAGGTGCACGAGCTGTCATGTGGGTGTGGAAAACCCGATGATGGCCAAAGCAGCGCTTCCTCTCAGACAGCACAGCGGTGACTATCTGAAAAACCATCCGGCGGACCGTTTTGGTTGCACGGTTTGCCATTTTGGGCAGGGCAGAGCGACTAACAAGGTTGCTGCCCATGGTTTAGGCCATGAAACCCACTGGGATAATCCCATATTGCCTGTGGAGTATGTCCAGAGCTCATGTGCCCAGTGCCATGATATGGAAATGTTGAAGGACAAGGGTGGAGAGATGGTTGTAAAGGGTAAGAAACTCTTTCTTGAGCGGGGCTGTAAGGGCTGCCATAAGCTTGACAGTACGGGTGGCGTCATAGGTAAGGCTCTCGATGGAGTTGGCTCACAACCTATAGCATATTTCTCTATGAAGAACGTTCAGGGTGAAAAAACCGTGTACACGTGGATGAAGCAGCACTTTGATGACCCAAGAAACATTGTTCCGACAAGTGAAATGAAGACAGAGTTAACCGATCAGGAGGCTGAGTATATAACAAATTACGTGCTTTCTCTGAGGACACAGGAAATCCCTAAAAAGTACCGGAGGATTAATACAACTCCGGAGGCGGAAAAAACCGGAGAGGACCTCTACAGAATGTACTGCGTGGCTTGTCATGCCGATGGTAAGACAAGCTCCTTCGATGAGGTGTTTAAGAGGACGGTTCCTGCGATTTCAAACCCTGCGTTTTTAAAAGCGGCTACAAATGATTATCTTAAAAAGGTAATAGAAGAGGGGCGCGCGGGGACTCAGATGACGGCATGGAAAGCATCGGCAGCAGGCCTCACAGAGGCTGAGATTAAGAGCATCGTAGAGTATGTGTCAAAGGACAGACCTGAGCAACAGGGTGAGCCGTTTGGATATCAGATTACTAATGGAGATTCAAAGGCAGGAGAGGACCTTTTCAGAGTGCGGTGTGTGGATTGTCATGGTAAGAACGGCCAGGGTGGTATTGGACTGAATCTCAGAAATCCTGTAGTGCAAAAAGAGGCTTCCCCTGAGTTTCTGGCTACAACCATTCGGGACGGCCGAGAGGGCACCCATATGGCATCTTTTGGTAAAGGCGGTTCCGGTTTGAGCGATAAAAACATTGCTGATATCGTTGCCTATATTAAGACATTTTCAGGAGTAAAAAAATAACGTAAAAGTAGTTTGTGGGGCATCCCATTAAACGGGGTGCCCTCATTGCAATAAATCAAAAGCCTTCTATACAAAAACTATACAATAAATAAGAAAAATAACCATAGTTTTTTTCTTATTTATTAACTACTTATACCGAGTTGCGTTCAAAGATATAAATATAAAAGACATGGATTCCTGTTTGGAAGCTACTTGGTATTATAACTTTTTTTCGCCCTCTCTTATACTGAACCTCCTATATAAAATATTAGATTTCTCAACAAGCGATTTCCGTGTGTTTTCTCTGTAGTCTTTAAGTTTATCCAAAATTTCAGGATGCTTGATGGATAATATTGAAGCGGCAAGATATGCGGCATTAGCTGCTCCGTTTATGGCAACTGTGGCAACCGGAACTCCTGTGGGCATCTGCACGGTAGAGTAAAGGGCGTCAAGGCCGTTTAGTTCCCCTGATTTAATGGGAATTCCTATAACCGGAAGAGTTGTGTTTGCGGCTATCGCTCCTGCCAAATGTGCCGCCATTCCAGCTGCCGCTATGATTACCTCAATGCCCCTTTGGCGGGCACTCTTAGCATACGAGGCTGTTTTTTCCGGCATCCTGTGAGCCGATGACAACGTTACCTCAAACGGCACTCCTAACTCCTTCAACACTGAGACAGCTTTTTCCACAATCGGGCTATCATTTTCACTTCCCATCACAATTCCCACAATCGGGTTATCTTGCAATTGTCCAATCCTCCGTTTTTCTAAATTCTGAGACTCTTTACTGTATCTTTTCGTACAGTGGTAAACTGCACTATTGTTTAACCTCTTCATACAGGGAATCAAGGAGTTTTTTAAATGTATCACAGACCCGGTTTCGTTTTAGTTTAAGAGAGGGGGTCAGAAATCCCTCTGAGACTGTCAGATGGCCACTATGAATATAGAATTTTTTGATTGTTTCAAAAGATGCCAGATTTCTGTTGACTCTGTCAATACTTTTTTGGACAGTTTCACGTATGGATATATGGTTAATCAGTTCATAGTAGTTTGAAAAGACAATCACACTGCTGTTTGCATAAGATTTAACGGCAGCCTCTTTAAGAGTGATTAGTGCGGTAATGTATTTTCTTTCATTTCCATAGAGTACAATGTGTTCAATGAGAGGGTCATCCTTAAACTGTGCCTCAATTAACTGCGGAGATATGTTTTTGCCGCCTGAGGTTACTATGATTTCTTTTTTTCTACCTTTGATTTTTAAAAATCCGTGTTCATTAAACTCACCGAGGTCACCGGTTTTAAACCATCCGTCTTCTGTAAATGTCTCTGACGTAGCTGCCGGGTCTTTGTAGTATTGGTTAAAAATATTTGTACCTTTGGCTAAGATTTCACCATCCTCCGCTAACTTTAACTCAACAGACGGAAATGGTTTTCCTACGGAGTTAAAATCAAAATCATCGGGTCTGTTCATAGTAAGCGTTGGGGAACATTCGGTAAGGCCGTATCCCTCAATTATTAACATGCCGGCTTTAAGAAAAAACTCCTTTGCCTCTGTTTTAAGGCCTGCACCGCCTGAAAGACAAAACCCAAGCCTTCCTCCGGTTAACTCACGGAGTTTATCAATTTGCGCAGATGAATTCACAGAATCAAGATATAGCTTTTCCCAATAAGCAGGAACGCTCATAAACACTGTGGGATGTACCTCCGGCATCTTTGTCAGCACCTCAGCCGGAGTTGTCAGATATGTGGTAAACCCAAGCGTGTTTCCTAACCCGTACTCACCCCAGCCAAATATGTGAGACATAGGAAGCCACAGTAAATCCACACGCACCTCCGGAATAAGAGAGCCAAGGGTATTTATCCAATCTGTGGCATTTTCATAGAGGTTTCTGTGTGTAAGCACCACCCCCTTGGGCCTGCCAGTGGTTCCGGATGTGTATAAAATTGCTGCAACGTCATTGACGTTAAACTCATCAATAAGTTGTTTGAACTCATCCGTCACACTCTCTGACATGGCAAAGCCTGCACTTAGCGCATCGTTAAAAAAGATCGCTTTATTTTCTAATTCTCTGTAGGATTCCACCTGAGTTCCCATTACAATTATATTTTTAACGTTAGGAATATCAGGAAGAACGTTTAAAACAACCGGCAGCATGTCAGTCTCAGTTATAAGCACTTGCGCATCGCAGTGATTGATTATATACCCGGCCTCAGAAGGAGTGTTGGAGTGATACACGGGAACAAATACACTGCGGGTGGCATGTATTGCCATTAGAGAAAAAGTCCACTCGATGCGGTTTTTTGCAAATATTGATACCTTTACGCCGTGCCCTGCGCCGATAGATTTCAGATAGAGCGTAAGCGCTGCGGAGTTTCTAAGGAACTCTCCCCACGTGGTAGTTATCCAGCCGTTTGTGCCATCTGAGGACATAAAACGAGGAGCATCAGGAGTTTGGCTGCCTCGCTCATAAAGGATAGCGGCATCTGATTTGTATTGCCGGCTGTCAGTAATGTCTTGTATCATTTTTCCCTTTTGCGGCTGAGTTTAAGCACTGGCTTGTAATCATCAAACTGCGGCCATAATTTTATAGGGTGGTTTGGGTCCTTCTCCCATATAGCTATTTCAGTTCTCCAATCAGGCCAATTTTCATTAACAGTTGCTTTCATTCTGGTTCTGTATTCTGCCATTGATGTGGTTAGTGCGGTTACCGTCAGGGCAAAAGCTAATATGGATGATACTTTCAGAAAAGAGTTCTTATTAAATTTAACATAAGATAATATTAGTACCATTAGCATTACTCCTGGGGCATACGCATACCTTGCCCCCCCCATAATATCCATTGAGGTTAATATAAGCATTATCGAACAAAATATTATTCCTATGACCAATAACCATCTGTTTACATCTGAGATTGATTTATAAATCAGCCAGATTAAATATATGGCAACCGGTACAACAAATATTAGATATATAAGATTGCTTAAAATTAACTGTGTAAAAGCATAGCCAAAAATAGGCAACATAAAGTTTTCTACAAGATAAAGTGACAGGACACTATGAATATCTCTGTTATTAAACCTTTGTGGAAATCCAGTTGTATAGTATGAGTGGATTATTACGGCTACCTGGCAAACAGACGTGAAAACCAGTATGGTGGCATGAATTGTATGCTCACGGCATTTCCTGTGAAAAGCACGTAAAATATAAATCGGAGTAAGATAACACGAGGGTATGCCGGCAAAACCTGCAATTAAAAGCAGCAGGCGGTAAGCCCATATTTTGAATGTAGTCTCTCCTTCTACCTTTGAAACTAAAATTAAAAAAGCAGCGAGAAACAAGAAATACTGCGAGGTTGCTGGTGCTATCCACATATCTCCAGTTGATAGAACAAATATTGTTATTAATGTTGTAATTATTTTTTTAAGTAGGTATCAAAGAAAAATGAGCGTCCCCATAAAACAATGGCAAGGGGAATCAGTTGAATGAAAAAAGCAATAAAAGCAAAGATAGCCGGAGCAAACGTTAGTGGTACTATAGAGGACAGATACGCCGATATATTTAAAAAAACGTCTAAATATCCTTTATGAGGATGAACTACAAAGAGAGATTTAAAAAAAGAATTCTCATAGGCATATTTAAAAAAACACCAACCGTCTTCGTCATAAAATCTTGGAGCTGTAAGAAGGATAGGCGCTCTGAGAAAAATAACTACAGCAAGCACTGACAGTATGCAAGTGTTAAGAATGTCTTCTTTTTTTGAAGTCATAAAAGTCCGCCTTTCTTTAATGTTTCTATCGGAGTATATTTTAAAATATTTGGTGATTAAAAAGATAATTAGTATGTGTTAACAATTTTCTTTTTTGAAGATTTCTATTTGCTATTGCAAAAAACCTTTTTGAGAATTGATAAAATTACAGCTATGATGTTAAAATACAATTCTTAAAAATTTATAAAACAGGGAAGTGCTGAATATGAAAGTTGAGGATATACGTTTAGGTTTAACTTTTGACGATGTGCTTTTAGTGCCACGCAAGTCAAGCACATTACCGTCTGATGTAAACGTTGAGACCTGGCTTACAAAAGACATAAAGATGAATATTCCGATAGTGAGTGCTGCCATGGATACAGTGACAGAATCCCGCCTTGCCATAGCAATAGCCCGTGAGGGCGGTATAGGGATAATCCATAAGGCCATGACTCCGGAAAACCAGGCTTTAGAAGTTAACAAGGTTAAGAAATCAGAAAGTGGCATGATTGTTGATCCGGTAACCATATCCCATGATTCTCTGGTTAAAGAGGCTCTGAGTCTTATGGAAAAGTACCGGATATCCGGAGTCCCCGTTACGGAAAACAATAAACTGATCGGAATCCTCACCAACAGAGACCTCAGATTTGAAACCGACACGTCGAAAAAGG
Source organism: Nitrospirota bacterium (assembly GCA_015233245.1). Lineage (GTDB taxonomy): Bacteria > Nitrospirota > Thermodesulfovibrionia > Thermodesulfovibrionales > Magnetobacteriaceae > Magnetomonas. The sequence continues at coordinate 9,493 of JADFYB010000012.1, forward strand.
TCAACCAGGTCATGACAAGTATTAATCTCGTTACAGCAAAAGAGGGCACTAATCTGGACGAGGCAAAAGAACTCCTGCATCAACACAAGATAGAGAAACTTCCCATCGTTGATAAAGATTTTAACCTCATGGGGCTGATAACGATAAAAGACATCGAAAAGAAAAAGAAATATCCTAACGCTTGCAAGGATACGTACGGCAGACTCAGGGTGGGAGCTGCAGTGGGAATAGGGAAAGACGCTATGGTTAGAACGAAATTACTCTGTGACAACGGTGTTGATGTGGTTGTGTTAGATACGGCACATGGGCACTCAAAGGCTGTTTTTGACACGTTGAAAGAGATAAAAAAGAATTTTAAGATACCAGTGTTGGCTGGTAACATTGCAACGAAAGAGGCTGCGCTTGAGCTTATAGAGGCAGGGGTGGATGGCTTAAAGGTGGGGGTAGGGCCTGGCTCTATCTGCACAACCCGAATTGTAGCCGGTGTTGGCGTCCCTCAGATAACGGCCATTATTGAAACCTGCGATGTGGCTCATAAGTACGGAATTCCGGTTATTGCTGATGGCGGAATCAAGTACTCCGGCGATGTGACGAAAGCTCTAGCGTCGGGCGCAAGCAGCGTTATGATAGGAAATCTTTTTGCGGGCACAGAGGAATCTCCCGGAGAGACTATACTGTTTCAGGGCAGAAGTTATAAGGTCTATCGTGGGATGGGCTCATTAAGTGCCATGGCGGATGCTCATAGCGCAAGAGACAGGTACTTTCAGGGCGCAATAGAAGATGCCGGAAAACTTGTTCCTGAGGGAGTTGAAGGGCGTGTGCCGTACAGAGGCCCTATATCTGAAACAGTGTATCAACTGGTCGGAGGGCTTCGCTCCGGCATGGGATACTGCGGCTGTGGTACTCTTGAAGAGCTACGTAACAATGCCTCCTTTGTACAGATTACAAACGCAGGGCTTCGGGAAAGTCACGTTCATGATGTCATAATAACGAAAGAATCACCCAACTACAGAACAGAGTAATGTTTGAAGATAAAATCCTGATACTGGACTTTGGCTCCCAGTACACTCAGCTTATAGCGCGCCGCATTCGGGAACGACATGTTTATTCAGAGATTTTCCCATTTAATGCGCCGTTTGACAAAATTGAAAAATTTAACCCCAAGGGGATAATACTTTCCGGGGGGCCTGCTAGTGTGTTTGACTCAGATGCCCATCTGATTGGCATGGAGATATTTTCTCTCGGCGTTCCAATTTTGGGTATATGCTACGGTATGCAACTTATGGCGCATCTTTTAGGCGGTACAGTTGAGAAATCCTCAAGGCGGGAATATGGTAAAACTGAGTTTACAGTCACCGATGATACGGATTTGTTGCAGGGAGTGAGTAAAACCTCAACCGTGTGGATGAGTCATGGCGATAATGTAGTTACGTTGCCTGGTGGTTTTACAGTCATAGGGCGGACCCGGAATGCTCCATTTGCAGCAGCAGTGGCAAAAGACGATAAACTCTACGCACTTCAGTTTCATCCCGAGGTTGCACACACTGCTGAGGGCGGCACAATAATTGGCAATTTTCTTTTTAATATATGCTGTTGTAGCGCCTCATGGGAGATGGCATCCTTTATCGAGTGGGCAACATCGGAAATTCAAAACACAGCTTGTAACAGCAAGGTAATCTGTGCCTTAAGCGGCGGGGTGGACTCCTCTGTGGCGGCACTTCTTATTCACAACGCCATAGGTAAGCAACTGACCTGTATATTTGTGGATAATGGGCTTTTAAGAAAAAACGAGCGGGAAAAGGTTGTTGAAACCTTTCAGAAGTATTACCATATTAACCTGATAACGGTTGAAGCATCAGAGCGGTTTCTGACTAAACTTGCCGGAGTAACCGACCCGGAGAAAAAGAGAAAAATCATCGGAAATGAGTTTATTACAGTGTTTGAGGAGGAGGCCCATAAGATAGAGGGCGTGGATTATCTTGCCCAGGGGACGCTCTACCCGGACGTTATAGAAAGCGTATCTTTTAAGGGACCATCTGCCACAATAAAATCCCACCATAATGTCGGCGGGTTGCCGGATGTGATGAAACTTAAACTTGTTGAACCTCTCAGGGAGCTATTTAAAGACGAGGTCAGGTTAATCGGACTTGAGCTTGGGCTTCCTGAGGAGATTTGTTATCGTCAGCCTTTTCCAGGTCCAGGGCTTGCCATAAGATGTATAGGTGAGATTACAGCCGGGCGTCTCCATATTCTCAGAGAAGCTGATGCCATAGTACTTGAAGAGGTAAAAAGAGCAGGACTTTATAAGGACACATGGCAATCGTTTGCCGTCCTTTTACCAATAAAAACCGTAGGGGTTATGGGTGATGAGAGAACCTATGAGCATGTGATTGCCATTCGAGCGGTTAATAGTGTTGATGGGATGACGGCAGACTGGGCAAAGTTCCCTTATGACGTCTTATCAAATATATCCAACAGGATAATAAATGAGGTAAAGGGCGTAAACCGAGTGGTTTATGATATAACGAGTAAACCGCCAGGAACGATAGAGTGGGAGTAAGACTTTTCTGATAGTCTGCAGTTATTGCTTATATGGTATAATATGGCAATGTCAGTAGAAAATAATAGCCTTAACATAGAACTGTCTAAAGAAATAGCGGAACGTGAGAAACTTGAGAAGTCTCTACAAATAGCCATGTTAACCCAAAAGGAGATGCAATATAAGCTTGAACAGATTGCACTTAATGAGAAAAACTATCGTCAACTTGTACAACTTTCACAAGAGGGCATATGGGCTATTGATGAAAAAAACATTACCATATTTGTTAACAATGCGATGATTGATATGCTTGGGTACACATATAGTGAAATGATTGGTGCGCCACTGTTTAGTTTTATGGAGGAGGAGGAAAAACATAAGGCTGAAAAGCATGTGATACGTCAAAGAGATGGAATAGGAGAAAGAATTGAAAGTCGTTTAATATGTAAAGATGACTCGATAATTGATGTACTTGTCGCTGCCTCCCCTACTATAGACGAAAAAGGAAACATTATAGGTGCTTTTGCTATTGTCTCAGATATAACTGCCCGCAAAAATCAGCAGAGGCTAATAAAAAGCTATCTGAAAGAAATAGAATCAATAAATACAGCATTAAAGATCCAACTTTCTAAAGCTGAGATGGGACATGAGCGGTTAATAGCAAGCTATCTGAAAGAAATCGAATCTATGAATGTAGCATTAAAGACCCAACTTTCTGAAGCGGAGATTTGATATAAAGTGTAAATAAAATGCCTTAGGGTTGCTGACCCTTGGCTGCTATTTTTAAGGCGATAGGGGTTCGTTCCTTTTTTGCGTTGAAAAGAAATCTGCTTTCGTGATACAATTAGGGTGTGATAAACACTATACTGGTAAACTTAGACGACAAGACGGTTAATTCAACGTCAATAGGTTTATGACAAAAGGCGCGATGGACTTAAACACATATTTAGCTGAAACAAAGTCTCTGACAGAGGATTTTTTAAAGATGTATTTTCGGCAACCCGGAGAACCTGAGGTGTTGTTTGATGCGATGCGGTATTCTCTGTTTGCCGGAGGAAAGAGAATCAGGCCAATACTTTGCCTGACCGCCTTTGAGGCTTGCGGTGGAGTTGGCACTGACATATTGCCTCAGGCAGCAGCCCTTGAGTTAATTCACACATATTCGCTGATTCACGACGATCTTCCGGCTATGGATAACGATGATTTAAGGCGCGGAAAGCCCACAAATCATAAGGTGTATGGCGATGCAATGGCTATTTTAGCCGGAGATGGGCTTTTAACTGAAGCCTTTAGAATGTTTACAATAGTGGCAGGTGATTACGACATCACTAAATACATTTTACCTGCCATTAAAGAACTTGCCGCCTCAGCCGGACTCTATGGGATGGTGGCAGGGCAAGCACTTGATATTATCTCAGAGGGTAAGACACCTGATAAGACTACTCTTGAGTTTATTCACAGAAATAAGACAGCAGCGCTGCTTAAGACCTCGGTGCGTCTTGGCGGCATTCTCTATGGAGCCAAAAAACCTGATATTGACGCTCTTAGCAACTATGGAGAGGCCATTGGGCTTGCCTTTCAGGTAGTGGATGACATCTTAGACGTAACTGGCACTACTGAGGAACTGGGAAAGCCACAAGGTTCCGATGACAATAAAGATAAAATGACCTATCCTGCCCTGTATGGAATAGAACGGTCAAAGGAAATAGCCCGGGAATTAATAAACCGGGGTTTAGAATCGGCGGAGTTTTTTAAAGACAAAGCAATATGGCTAAAGGAGATAGCAAATTATCTTCTAAAGAGGACAAATTGACAGTTTCAAATGACAGTGACGACTACTTTTCCCTCCTATCAGAGGTAAAATCACCTGAAGACATAAAACTACTTTCGTTAGATGAGCTTTCAGACTTAGCCCGTGAGATACGTGATGTTATAATCAAGCGGGTATCTATAAACGGTGGGCATTTGGCATCCTCACTGGGCGTGATTGAGCTTACACTTGCGCTTCACTACGTGTTTAGGAGTCCTGTGGATAAAATCATATGGGATGTCGGACATCAATGCTACCCTCATAAGCTTATAACCGGACGCTTTGGACGTTTTCATACTCTGAGGCAACACGGTGGGCTTTCCGGCTTCCCTCGCCGGGATGAAAACCCACATGACGCCTTTGGAACCGGCCACAGTTCAACCTCTATTTCGGCAGCTCTGGGGATGGCTGAGGGCGGATACAGGCTTGGCAGGTACAATAAGGTTATAGCCGTAATTGGTGACGGCGCTCTTACTGGTGGACTTGCCTTTGAGGGCTTAAACAATGCCGGACATTTAAAGCGGGACCTGATTGTTGTGTTAAATGACAATGAGATGTCTATATCTAAAAACGTGGGCGCCCTGTCCTCCTACCTGACACGTGCCATGGGGAGCAGTATCTATCAGAAATTCAAAAAAGAAACAAAAACTATATTTGAAATAATCCCAAAGGTGGGAGGCCATTTCTCAAAATTAGCCCAACGGACTGAAGACACTCTGAAGTGTTTTTTCATTCCCGGGATGTTATTTGAAGAGCTGGGGTTTACCTACATGGGGCCGGTTGACGGCCACGACATCGCAGGATTGATTGATGCCTTCGAAAGCGTAAAAACCCAACAGGGCCCTATACTGATTCATGCCATCACAAAAAAAGGCAAGGGATATGAGTTTTCAGAGATGAAACCGTCGCGGTTTCATGGTGTCGGACCATTTGAGACAGATACCGGTGAACCAAAAAAGTGCGCACAATGTCCGTCTTTTAGCGAAATATTTGGCAGAGCACTGACAGAGGCAGCTAAGGCTGATCCTAAAGTGGTAGCGATAACGGCTGCGATGAAAGAGGGAACCGGGCTAAGAGAGTTTGCTGAAACGTTTCCGGGCAGATTCTATGATGTTGGGATAGCCGAACAACATGCCGTAACGTTTGCCGCAGGGCTTGCCGCATCGGGAATTAAACCTGTGGTTGCAGTGTATTCAACATTTTTGCAGAGGGCATATGATGAGGTTATTCATGACGTATGCCTTCAGAATCTGCCGGTAGTGTTTGCAATAGACAGAACGGGAATCGTAGGGGAGGATGGCCCAACGCATCACGGTCTTTTTGATATTTCATTTCTAAGAAGTATTCCAAATCTGACCATCATGACCCCTAAAAACTCAACTGAGATGAAAGATATGCTTGCGCTTGCTTTTAAACTTGCCACTCCGTGCGCTATCCGGTACTCAAGAGACACAGTGCCGGACGAGCTTGAAGAGATTAACTCAACATTGGAACCAGGAAAGGGTGAAATCATCAGAGACGGTACAGATGTCGCAATTTTAGCCTCTGGGCAAAGCGTTAGTTATGCGCTCTTAGCTGCAAAGCGGTTAGAGAACTCTGGAGTGTCGGCAAGTGTTGTCAATATGAGATTTATAAAGCCTCTTGACGGAGACTTGATTGTAAAGCTGTCACAGAAAGTGAAAGCAATCGTCACTGTAGAGGAAAACGTGACAGCAGGAGGATTTGGGGGCCTTGTGCTGGAATTCCTTAACGCCTCAGGCCTTAACAATGTAGCAGTTAAGGTGTTGGGAATTGCTGATAAATTTGTCGAACACGGCAGACAAGATATATTAAGAAAATTGTATGGCATTGATGACGATGGAATTTATCAGACTGTTATGGGTGTTCTTAGTAAATGATACATGAGCCTATGTATTGCAAAGAAAGACAATATTGCAATTTGTGTAGGTAATCGTTTACAATTAAAAGACAGATCAAGCTATTAGGATGTTTTACATAAGGTAGTTTGCTGTATGAGCTTAAATGATGGTGCAGCGGCAAGGTTTTACAAACTTGTACCTATAAATGCCAAGGAGAAGATGGCCATAAGGTGTCAGTACCGTTTTTTTCAGTCGTCATAGATACTTACAATTATGCTAATTATTTAGAGCAGGCAATAGAGTCGGTCTTAAGTCAATCGTTTCCCCTCAAAGATGTAGAGATAATTGTGGTTGATGACGGTTCTACCGATGATACATCCACGCGTGTTAAGAGGTTCAACAAAGCAATAACCTATGTATATAAGGAAAACGGCGGACAGGCTTCGGCCTTAAATGCCGGCTTCTCACGTGCTAAGGGCTCGCTTGTCTCACTTTTGGATGCGGATGACTATTGGTATAAAGATAAGTTAAAGGTTGTGGCCGAAAACTTTGAAAAATTCGATGCGGTGGATGTTATTAACCACAATCTCAGCATATTGGATGAAAACGGTGGAGATGAATACCTGTGGAACCAGGATGAGGGCGATGTTGCATTCAGGCAATATAACTCTGAAGATTACCTCAGAGGTGTCTTTATCCCTGTTGTACCGACATCCGGAAATAGTTTCAGGACGGATTGCCTTAAAAAAACTCTGCCTGTTCCACAATCCTACAGAGTCTGTGCCGACTCATATCTGCACACGGTATTGCCTCTTGTTGCAAGAAACATTCTTTACATACCTAAACCTCTGGGCGGCTATAGAATCCATGGTAAAAACTGCTGGTCAAATCACGATACCTTTACGATAGAGAGGATAATTGAAAAAGAATCACTCAACTTACGTGACCTGCAGAAGTGGATGGACGACATGGCTATAAATAACAGACTGATAGTAAACAAAATGCAGATGGCAATAAACAGAAAAAAAATATTTTTTTATAACGGCAACGGTGAAAAACTTAAGGCTCTTAAGGAGGCAATTTTATATAAAGATTTTGCCCAGATAAGCCCTCCGCTATCTTACAGGTTGTTAAAGCGAATCTCAGTTGTTGCAAGTGCTGTGATACCTCCGGATACTTACCATGAGCTTTGCGAAAAGACCTATTTCATATACGTGTGGCTTATGAAAAAATTTTGGAAAGGGTTAAAATACGCTCCCATAATGAATAAAATTGCTAATAACAAAATGTGTTCGTCTAAAAAGAAGTGAGTAATCTTAATTATGAATATTAAACTTTGCTTTATGTTGCAACCGGTAGTTGTATGATAAATTGTGCACCATCTTCAATGTTTAAAACAGATATTTTCCCGTGCATCTTTTCTTCTATGATCGTTTTTGACATATAAAGGCCAACCCCTGTGCCCTCAGATCCTTTTGTTGAAAAATAAGAGTCAAATATTTCCCCTATTACATCATCAGGAATACCACCTCCATTGTCTCTTATTGAAACTATAATTTCAGAGTTGTCCTCGGTATTGCCGACAGAGATTTCTATTTTCCCTTGCAGTTGAGTATCGGTCTTCTTTTTTGAAACAATTGCATCTTTAGCGTTATTCAAAATGTTTAGCAGCACCTGTTTGAACTCACTGGGATACCCTTCTGTAAGCAGTGCAGCGCCCTGTGTGGTTTTAATAAAAATATCTATATGGCTTTTGTTAAATATTTGCAAAAACATCGAGAGTAATTCTTCTATGGCAGTGTTTACATAAAAATGGACTTTCTTTTTTGCCGGTATGAAAAAGTTTCTGAAATCATCTATTGTTTTTGACATAAATTCAATCTGTTGTAACGAGGCGCTGACTGATTCCTCGATGTATCTTGCATCCAGTTCACCAAAGGTAAAAGCATCCTTCACATCATTAACATTTAAAGCCAGAGCATTCAGGGGCTGCCTCCACTGATGCGCTATTAGTCCAATCATCTCTCCCATGCTTGCCATCTTAGACTGCTGAATAAGTAATTGCTCCTTTTGTTTGTTTTTTTGCTCCTCAAGTTTTTGCATGGTTATATCGCGGGCTGTTATTACAACACCTTTCATCCCTCCGCCCTCTGCATATTCCGGAAAGAACCTTGCGTGAAAATAGATTGTTCCGCCGGGTGTTTCAAAGTCGTAATAAGCCTCTTGTGTTTGACAGGTATTAAAAACATTTTGCAGCAGTTCTTTCCACGATAAAGCAATGTCTTTCGACAGAAATATTTTTGAATCTATCGGTTCACCTATAAAATAATCGAGGTCAACAGAGCTGTCAAGCCTGCTGCAAACGGGGTTCATATAAAGACAAATGTAATTGTTGTCATATCGAATGATTAAGTCCTGGCTGTTTTCAACCAGTGCGCGATATTGTTCCGTGCTTGACGTCATTTTAGTGGCATATGACGAAAGGGATTCCGCCATTTTATTTAAGGCAATGGCAAGCGAGGTAAATTCATTTTTCCCTTTTAGCCGTAATCTGTTTGTAAGGTTGCCGGTAGATATCTCCTCAGCAAAAGACTTGCACTCCTTCACATCCCTCGATATTACAGTGGATATAATGTACGCAATGATTAACGTGCCTAAAAGAATAAGAAAACCGCAACCCCACCTTATTAAGGATATTGTATCTTCGCTGTCCTCTCTTTTTTGCCTTGAGGCAACGACGTTATTGAAAGCCTCCTCATTAAGAGAAGCCAGTAGAGGTTCTATAGTGCGTATGGATTGAACGTAATTGTTATTAATAGTCCTGATCTCGTCGGATGTTTGACAATATAGCTGGAAAAAACCGGCGTATGAATCAGCCAGAGTAATGAGCCTGGATTTAATGTCAGATGGTAATTGTGCTAATGCAATATTTCTCTTAAATGTATCGCTGTCCTCACGATGTTTTGTAACGTAGAGGTCCCTGTTTTGTATGATGTAATTTTTTTCATCTCTGCGAAGCATCAGTAAGTCTGATTTAAGCTGAGAGTTTTTTTGCATATCTAAAACTGACTCAATCTCCCGTGAGCTACTCTGCAGTGCACCATAAGTCCCCGAATTAGAGAAACCAAGTGCCATGTATTTATCTGTTAAATTAAAGATAGTAGTCTGATACTTATCCAATTCCATGTCTATTTTATAGGTAATTTCTTTGATATTCTGATTGCTTGTTAAAGACCGGATATGGCCCATAATATTCTTAATCTCAGAGACATAGGTAAGTATTGGCGTTATATATCTTGATTTAGCCTCGTTATAGCCGAAATCCTTGTACGTAAGAATAAAGTTTTCCATATTAATTCGGGCTTTAAGCATTGTGGAATTGGCATCCATGCACAGGTAAGAAATCCTGTCCAGATTATCTTCTTTTGCAAACATCGCATCGAGTGTGACATCCTCTTTCCATTCGACAAAAGTTCCCAGAACTATAAAAAGTATAGAAGCCAACGTGAAGCTTATATACAGAACAGTTCTTATGTTTAAACGGCCAATGCAGCTGTTTGCGCTGTCCAATATTTTCATCTTAGAATCTCCATATTGGCATTTTTAGATGCTCTGATGATATCACTCCTCGTAGGGAACGAAGTCATATTGTACGATTATATCATTGACCGCAGAGGAGAGACAGTAGTTGATGAATTCTTTCTCCAGGCCGGATGGAAGTGTTTTCGTAACAAGAGAGAGAGCACGGGAAATTGGATAATTCATGGTAATGATATTCCTGTTTGTGGGCATAATGTGGTCAACAGGTATAATCTTAACAGCGTCTCCTGCTTGTACTTTACGCTGCGCTTCTCCCGATGAAACATATGAAATTGCATTTGGATTAGTTGTCACCGCATTTATTATTACTGAATTATCACCATCGATAAACTTGCCGGTTAACATGTCGTTACTAAATTTGAAATAATCGTAGAAGAGCTCGGTTGAGGCCCCTCTCCTTGTTTTCAACACCACAGATATGTTGGCATCAATGCCTCCGGCTTGTTTCCAGTTGGTAATCTTACCGGTATAAATGTCAAATATCTGCTTATTGCTGAGAGTAACAACGGGGTTATTTTTATTTATGATGATGCTGACACCGTCCCTGGCGATAGTAAAACCGAAAAGGTCCTTCTCCTTATCGGTAAGAGCACGGGATACCATCCCGATTTTGGATTTTCCCTCCCTGACGTCTTTAATGCCCCGGGCTGAACCGCCACATTGTACGTCAAGGCTAACTTTAGGATACAACGAATGAAATTTGTTACCTATAGCCTTTATCAGTGGACACATAGTGCTGGAACCTGTGATCATTAGGTTCCCTTCTATCTTAAGTTTATCGTTGCCATTTACATCCAGTGCGTGGCTTACTCCGGAACACATAAAAAAACTGCCAAAAAACATGCAGACTATAAGACACGCTATAGATGATAAAAACACTCTTTGTAAGCTAAAAGAATCGAATAAGGCAGAAATTTTCGACAAAAAAAGATATAACATCTGTTGTCCCCCTTTCACTTCACAACGTTATTAATTTTACCTATTATTCTTATCTTTAGTAAAGCAAACAGGTTTAATTTTAAAATTTACTTTACAGAGGGAAACTTTATATATTTTTCCCAGATAAAAAGGAGTTTTTGGGTTGCCCACAGGTCTCCGGCACAGTATCTTGCGATTTTTTCAAACTCTCCCGACCTAAACAGGTCTTTTACCTCATATCCTGTGACCCCATCGGATTTTGGGCTTTTTATGCCAAACGTGCGGCACCACACATCTAGGCTGAACCGTCTTTTTGAGGCGCCAAAGAAGTTAAGTCTGTCCATTAAATCAATGTGCTCAGTGCCGTAACGGTTAGGGAGGAGTTCTCGTGTTGGCATAACTCTGCATACGGCGCTTCTTACCAAAACAAAGGGGCAGTCAAACACCCGTCCGTTAAACGTTACAAAGGTATCGTACTTTTTTATAGTTTCCCAAAACTGAGATAATACATCGCTTTCAGTGCCTGGATAGTATGATATATTGTCCTCATCAAAAGGCTTAACTGTGCCTCCCTGAGACTGAAAATACACTGCTCCTTTTTCAGTATCAGGGTTGAGCATTCCAATGGCTACTACTTCAGCCGTGTTTGGATAAAAGGAGAGGCTGTCTTTTGCAGCCTTCACCTCATCCTCCGTGTTTGTCCACTTTAGAAAATACTCCTGTAACCCGCTGTCAAGGCTTTCAAAGTCAAACCCTGCAGTCTCTATGTCAAAGATTACACGGGACATATCAGCTGGTTTTATTACTTTTCTTCAGTGTATCCCCGGTTTTTAATATATCTATAGCTCTTTGAAGCTGTGTGTCGTCCTTCTCTTCAAGCTCAAGCGGTGTTGAGTCTGACTCTTCACCCTCTTTGGTTTCAATCTGTTCGTTTTGCAGATGTCCGGTTAAGTCCTTTTCCCTTAGCACTTTGTGATCTTTTCCATTTTCAGATTTAATCTTCACTATTATATCTGGTGTTATTCCGGTGTTTTGGATGGAAATCCCGTTAGGGGTATAGTACCTTGCGGTAGTAAGCCTTAACCCTGAGCCGTCACTAAGCCCAAGCACACTCTGAACCGAGCCTTTCCCAAAGGTGGTCACACCCAGAATAACTGCCCTGTTCCAGTCCTTGAGAGCCCCTGCCACTATCTCTGAGGCGCTTGCAGATCCCTCATTTACCAGCACCACCATGGGCAACATATCAAGCTTGCCCTCTGACTCCGTATAGAAGTCCTTCTTATCCCCTGAACGATCCTTTATGTAAACGACCAGTTTGTGTGACGGTAAAAACTGCTCAGCCACACCCACAGCGCTCTGTAACAACCCGCCCGGATCATTTCTTAAATCTACTATCACCGAGGTTATCTTTTTTTCCTTCAACGTGTTAATTGCTTTAACCAGATCCTGCACGGTTTTTTCCTGGAACTGGCTGATTTTTATATACCCGATGTTCCCTTCAAGCACCTTATGTTTTACGCTCTTAACTTTAATAATCTCTCTTGAGATTGTAAAGTCTTTTGGTTCAGTCCATCCCTTTCTGAGGATTGAGAGAATAACCTTTGTTCCCCTTGGGCCCCGCATCTTATTGACCGCATCCATGAGAGTCATCTTGTCGGTAATTTCGCCGTTGACCTTTGTTATAACATCTCCAGCCTTTATTCCGGCCAAATATGCAGGTGTATCTTCAATAGGTGCAATTACCGTCAGAAGACCGCCCTTTTTGCCTATCTGTATGCCTACGCCGCCAAACTCGCCCTTGGTGTCAACCTTCATCTCCTTATACATGTCCGGTGTCATAAAGGCCGAATGGGGGTCAAGAGAGCTGATCATACCCTTTATAGCGCCATAAATTAAATCCTTGGTTTTAACCTCCTCCACATAACTGCTTTTAACCAAAGATATAACCTCCGTAAACAGCTTTAATTCCTGATACGTTTCCGACTCAGCGCTTACGGACTTTACCGTCCACCTTCCAACTGCCACTCCGCTTGCTATTATTACGACAAAAGCCGTCCAAATGAGCAAGTGCTTTAGTCTTTTATTCATTTATCCCTCCTGAACATCCTTTATAATTATCGTTGTTTAAGCCATTGCATAGGGTCAACTGGCTTTCCCTTATATCTTACCTCAAAGTATATTCCTGTTGCATTTAAAACACCAGAGGCGCCTGCTATGCCCAACATGTCGCCTTTCTTTACGTACTCACCCTGTTTTTGTGATATGCTGCTCAGATTAGCATACACCGTGTGATACCCCAGGCCGTGGCTTAGTATAACCACCTGGCCTAATCCCTTAAAGGTATCTGCATACACCACTTTCCCCTCGTACACGGCACGCACCTTTTCGTTGTCATTGGTGCTTATGTAGATGCCGTATCTGAAAACCGGTGTTTTAAACTGTGGGTCCTGATGCGATCCATAAGGTATTGAAACCTGCCCTCTTACCGGCCATGGCAAAGAGCCCTTCAGAGACCGGAATTCATTTCCCTGTTCGGACAAATCGGAATCGCTCCGTTGTATTATCTCTTTTATCTGTTTTGATGTGGATTCAAGCTCATTTAGTAAAGATGCATATTTGAATTGCTCCTTTTTCACCGACGACAAAATGTGCTCATGCTCCTGTTTTTTCTTTATCAGGGAGTTTTCTGCGGCTACCAGCTGTTCATTTCGTTGATTTATATCCCCGTACATCCCCTTAAGGGACTTTTCTTTATCAGAGAGCTTTGCAGATAAGTCCCTGTACTCTTTCATCTGTTTATACTCTGTGGTAGTCAGTCTGGCCATGTATTTGTTTACTTTTAAAAGCTCATTAAAATCCTCGGCATTGAGCACCACTATTAATCTGTCCAGTCCGTAGCCGTAGCGTTGTATCAACTGAAACCGTCTCTTCAGGTTTTTTTTGACTGTCTGCACAGCTTTTGTTGTTTTAGCAATATCTGCCTTAACCACTTTTATATTATCCTCTAAGTCTTTTATTTTTTTCCTGTCTCTTATGATTTCGGAATTTATTTTATTAAGTTCACGACCGGCTCTTTCTATGTCAGTCATTATGGAGCTTTCTTTTTTCTTTGCCTTATCCAGCTTCTCCTTATTTGCCTTTATATCATCCTGTATTTTTTTGTATTTTTCCTTAAGTGCCTCAGCGTGGCAGTCTATGCCGTAAAGCAGAAACACGAAAATAAATAAATAACACATTTTTATCTTCAATACCTGACTCGTCCCACAGCAAGCACGGCCCCCCCAAGTCCCAACATCAAACCAATTACCGGAAACAGTAAAAACACCGTAAAAGGAATGTTAACTACTGCAAACAGGGGGATTTCTGCTGTAAGTTTAGAAAGCGTAATTTTATTAAGCACCTGAAGCATGACAGCCCCGCTAAGTCCGCCACAAAAACCAACTATAGCGCCCTCCAGAAAAAAAGGCAGCCTGATAAACCCTCTGGTAGCGCCCAGTAGTTTATATATCTCTATTTCCTCCTTTCTCCTGTAAAAAAGTATTTTAACAGTCGTATAACTTATGAAAACCACGGCACAGGCAAAGGTGGTGGAAAGCGTAACACCGATAGTTCTGACTCCGTGTTTTAAGGCAGAAAGGGATTCCATCTGTGCCTGTCCAAACTCCACATCGTCAACTGCCCTGTGAGTCTTTAGTTTTGATATTAATGCTTTTATATCGGATGTTTTAACATCTTCATCACTCTTAAATTTGATTTCAAAAGAATTAAAAAGAGGATTTTCGCCAAATCCCTTTAATATAAAATCATCAGACTTAAAAACCTTTTTGAGGTCCTCCATAGCAGCCTCCTTTGAGATGAAGTCAACGGTTTTCACAAGTTTGCTCCGTTTGGCTTCACTTTCTACGGCTGCTATCTCCTCCTTTGAAGCATCATCTTTAAGTACAACAAGAGAGGAAAGTTTCGAGGGTATTTTTGACGTAAGCCTCTCCACATTATAGAGGACAAGCAGTATGGCAAAGAAGATAAACAATAATACGCCCAGAGTAGCCATTGTCAGGAAATTAATCCACTTTTCCCTTAAAATGCTCTGTAGCGCCATTTTAACTGAAAACATCTTATGCTATCTCTTCTTTAGCAAGTGTGCCCTCATCCAGGTAAAAAACCCGCTTACCGGTATTGGTAAACAGCGATCTGTTGTGAGTGGCAATGAGTATAGTTGTGCCTTTATTGTTTATGTATTTAAATATTTTCATGATGTTGTCTTCGTTTTCAGCGTCAAGGTTACCGGTAGGCTCATCGGCAAGCATGACGGTGGGTTCGCCCACGATGGCTCGCGCCAGTGTGATTCGCTGCTGTTCGCCTCCGGAGAGTGTTGCCGGGTATTTATCGGACTTGTGTCTTAGATTTACCAGTTTCAGCACACTGTGGACACGTTCTTTGGTTTCCCTCTCCATAATCCCCCTGATTCGGAGCGTCAGTGCGATGTTGTCAAATACTGTCTTATTATTTAACAGTTTAAAATCCTGAAACACAACACCTATATTTCGCCTTAGGAACGGGATTGTAGCCTCTTTAAGGTTGGATGTATTAAAACCGGCAATGGTTATTGTTCCATCATCGGGTGTTTCGGCAAGGTAGAGGAGTTTAAACAAAGTAGTCTTCCCTGCGCCGCTAGGACCTGTAACAAAGGCAAGTTCCCCTTTTTTTATAGAGAAACTAACGTTTTTTAAAGCCGCCTGCGCATCGTAGTACTTTGAAGCCTTATCAAGCACTATCATCTATGCTCGTCTCAGTTCCTTTCGCTTGTATTGCATTTATTTAGTATATACCACTCATTATAACAAAATATAATCAGTAATTATAAGGGATTGGATTTTTTATTTTTTTCTACAGGAATTAAGTGATTTTTTATAATCATAAGTGGAATAAGTGGATTAATTTTTTCAAGAGCCTTGAACTCATTTGAATGTACAGGAAATATAATGACGTCATCAGATTTAGCTACAGCCGTTTTAGCTCTTGTTGAGTTGCAGAGCATTTCTTGTACGCCAAAAGTATCGCCGGACATTTTTTGAACCTGAGGCTGACCATCCTCGATAAGTGAAACAAGCCCGCTCACTACGTAGTAAAAGCTGTCAGCCTGCACCCCTTTGTCATATATAGGTAGACCGTCCCTGAGACTTAGCGTAAACCTTGCAAGTGCTTTAGCTCCTGGCTTGGAGGTACGCAAAGAGAGTAGAGATTCAACTGCTATCAGCCTGATTTGTGAACAAGACGCTGTTAACTCCACCCCTAAAATCAAAACATAAAAGTACATATAAACCCAGAAAAACACTACAAAAATTGCCTTCAGAGAGCCAAAAACAAATCCCATCTGTGGATTGATGTGCATTAAAAAGGCAAACGAGGGCCTTAACGCTATCCACGCTATGGCAGTCAGTGAGGCGCCGGCAACGATATGCTTAAGCTTTACCTTAACCGGTATAAACAAGTAATAAAACAGTATTAATCCTGAAAGTGTGAGAACAAAGTTACCCGTAACATCTATTAAATCAAAGTAAGCATTAATATCCTTTATAATAGGTTTAATTATTTCTATATAGATTACCTCTCCAAGAACAAGAAACACTAAGAGAAACATAAGGATAAACGTTGAGAGCACATCTGAGGCTAATTCTCTAAGAAATGACCGGTTAATTTTTTCCTTAAAAACACTGGAAAATAGCGTTTTTAAACCATTCACAAGAGGAAATGTAAACCATACACAGACAGCAATACTGGCTATGCTCCAGTGGTCCTCTGCGATGTAGAGTTTTCTCGCCTCCTTAATTATTATGTCCTGAGAGTAGGGCAGAAAGAGTGAGATCGTTTTTTTAAAGTTAAGAAATACAACATCTGAGGACATTATGTATTTTCCCAGCAGCAGAAAAATCAGAAGCAAAAACGGGATAAAAGATAAAAGTCCCTGATAGGTCAGCGCTGAAGCCAGAAGTGTACCGTTGTTTTTTCTGAAATGCCGTATGGTCTCACATATTATAAACCAGTAGTAAGCTGTCATGCCTTTACCTTACACATTGAAGTCTCTGACTGCTAATTTGCCGGAGAATTTTTTTTGTAATTTTTATACTGAAGCAGCATCTTTTCAATCTTGTCTTTCCACAGCGTGTCATTATCAGGGGCTTTCTTCAGAGCAAAGGTGAATAATGTAAAAGCCTCGTCAGTTTTTCCTGTAGTAAAAGCAAGGAGTCCCAGAGCGTACAGGTCATCGTATGTGCTGCTATAGGTAAAGACATCAACGCCTTTTGAGAGCATTTCGTATGCTTTTTCATCTTGTTTAAGGTTTGAATAACTGTACCAGAGTTTTTTGTAAACATCCTTTTTTACCGCATCCTCGGTTGCATTAGATAGAGCTGCCTTAAACGCTCGGATTGCCTCCTCGTACTTACCTTGTCTGTTAAGCAAATCCCCTTTAAGCATAAAACCGCGCGGGTTAAGAGGGGAGACCCGTATCATTGCATTGGCACAGACTAAAGCTTCTCCGTATTTTTTTTCCTCCGTAAGTATAATGGCAAGAACCTGATTAACAAGCTCAATGTCAGGGTCAATTGAGTTGATACTCATCATTTCTTTTAAGAAGGACTCACGGACATCAGGTGTTAATTGTCTTAGATCCAGCCCTGTCAGTGTGAAAGGATCAATTGTCTTAAGGGCGTACTTCTCTGTAATCTCAGGGTTCTTTGCATACAAAACCTCAATGTCGTCAAAAAACACGACCCTGTACTCCGGATGTTTTGAAGATATGAGGTACCTAAACGTTCCGTTAAGCAATGAGACAATTATATAGTCAGGTTTGTAGGTATTGAGGAACTCTCCTAATGCTGAGGGATTTGTAAATGAACTTAAAACATTAAACATATCCTCGTCTTTAAACAAAAACGGGATTTCCATATCCATAAATATTTTATAGCGCGGGTACAGTTCCCACTCCAGATATCCACCGCTGTTGGGGTGATTCATAAGTGTGCCGCCAGTGTCCGCCTTTTTTAAAAATGATACGATACCGTGAGGAAGCACGGATTTTGATACGGGGACTGATTTAAGCAGCATCCGCACGTTTATAAATGGAATGGACATAAGAATCAGGGATATTACTGCTATGGCAGGAGTGGGAAACATCGGCTTTGTGTGTTTTTTGATAGGAGGGTTTGCACTAAGCACAGGTAGAGCAAGTAGCGAAAACTCAAGTGAAAACCTGTTTGCCTTAAAAATAAGAACTGCTGCAGCAATAAACATAATAAAGTGGCTAAGCTGCACTTTTTTGATATTTGCCGCAATTGCTGTAACTGCTACAATTAAAAACAAATTAAAAACGGTTTGATAAGGCACATCTGTTGTGTTTACAAGAAACGAAAAGTAATCAGACAGCGGCAGCTTTACCAGTTCTGTTATGTACTCAGAAGCGTACCGGGTACTGATAAAGGGTGCCTTAAGCAGCGCAACCCCATTAGGGGTGAAATAAACGCAACACAAGACTAACGTCAGAGACAGCAAAAAGACATATTCATCTTTTGTAAAATTTCTTTTTTGCCTTACCCTTAAAACATAAGCTTCAAAAAGATACGCTCCGGCAATGAGAATCATAACCGGATACTCTATGCCG
Organism: Nitrospirota bacterium; assembly: GCA_015233245.1. Classification (GTDB taxonomy): domain Bacteria; phylum Nitrospirota; class Thermodesulfovibrionia; order Thermodesulfovibrionales; family Magnetobacteriaceae; genus Magnetomonas. Next base: position 27,879 of record JADFYB010000012.1, read on the forward strand.
TGAAAGTTAACCCACAAGGTTGCTATTAAGGGGAGAGTCCAGGCTTTTTCCCTTTTAAATTCCAATATATACAAAAATGCCGCCATACACAAATAGCTGACAGCGTGAGGACGGCTTTGTAACCCTCGCGGCAACAGCAGGAGAAAGTACATGGAAAATATAAATGTGACATAAGGCAATGACTTATTTTTGTTTTTTAACAGGAACATAAACACAATCAGTTCTGTAATCATAAAAATAACCGATCGCACAAAAACCAGACCAGAGATGCTAAATAAGCTGTAAATCTTATAATTAAACACCTGAAACAGCCAATAGTAGTCAACCCAGTGTCTTTGAGGAGATATAAAGGAAAAGTAAGATGCCGTTGGGATTTCCATATGGTTCATTATGTATCTGCCGCCACTTAAGTGATAAAATATATCAGTGTCTCCTTTAAGAACAGGCAGCGTGCTTATTGAAATCATTGTATAAAGCACAAGCGCAATAAGATATATTATGCAAAGCGCATTTAAGGAAAATTTATCAAATACTTTTCGTATTATCATCAGTTCCAACTATATCAGACAGTGTGTCTTTTTTTATCGCAAAAACTTCAGTAACACCGCCTCTTTTTTTCACGTATGATTCATAGAGTGAGAGCATTAAGGAGATGGGCGCAAAAAATATAAATAAAAAAATAATTATAAATACATAAAATTTAGAAACATCTTTAATCAGTCTCTTTGACCACTCCATATCAAGGATATATGAGTAGAGGAGGTTTTTCTTAACCCCTGCTGAGTTTAAAAGGCTTTGAAGCCAGCCAAACGGTGAGTACTCAAGGTCGAAACGCCGCACCTTTACAACTTCAAATCCATGCTGTTCTATAACACGCATCAGTCCGTCCCCGGTAAAGTGGCTGAGGTGATAGGGAATATCGAGGTGAAACCAGTTTTCTTTGCCATAGGAGGCCTGAATGCTTGAAAAATCAGGTACTGAGATGACAATAAGTCCGCCTGATTTAAGCAGGCTGTTGCATTTATTGAGCATTTCAAGCGGCCACGGGACGTGTTCAAGAACGTGGTTTAAAGTTATTACATCAAATGAGGCAGCGGTGAAAGTCCATAAATCCGGATGTCCGGATATACAGTTGATACCAAAAGTCTCCGACACATTTGCAGCAGTTGGTTTGTCAAACTCTACAGCAGAAACATCCCAGCCGTGCTGCTTCATAATGTGTAGAAACAGACCACGCCCGCAGCCTATGTCAAGAATGCTGCCGTTTTTTTTGAAAAGCTCTATCCGCCTTCTGCGAAAGTGTCTGAAGGCAATTATAAAGTACTCTATAAAAGGGACAAACCGCCTCCCTTTCTTTTCACGGTACTTGCCAACTTCATAGAGTTTAGACAGTTGTGAGTTATTGGGTTCAGGATCAGTCATGCCAATTTTGCATCTGTTGCAGAAAAAAACGCTATAGCGTTTATTGCTGAATGTAATATCAGACAGAGACGGCGCAAGTATCTCAGAGGCGCAAAACTTACAGATGACTCCGGCCATCTATCTGCTTAACACCGTGTCAGTATCTGATGGAAAAAGTTTCAAACTCTCCCTTATACTCCTGCCACGTTAACTTGACATTGGTTACAAGAGCGCCGGGAGGCCCCTTATAACAGGCGGCTACCACCTTTGCCACGGCACTTTCTGCTCCCTCAAAGAGTGCTTCGACATCGCCATCATGCAGATTTTTGACCCATCCGCGCACACCCTCCCTGCGGGCAGTCTCAGCCGTAAATGCCCTGAAACACACACCCTGCACCCTGCCCTCAATCGTCAGATGTGCCCGCTTATGCCCCTTTTGACCCATTATAGGGCGATTATAGCAAAATACTTATAAAAATTTCTCACTCATACCGAGTTGCGTTCAAAGATAAAACGACAAAGATGAGATTGCCACACCCCCTGCGGGGGTTCGCAATGACGGCGTGGGGGACTGTACATGGACGTCCCTGTCCGTCATTACGAGGAGCGTTAGCGACGTGGTAATCTCCTCTTTAATATTATATTTAGACTACTACTTGGTATCAGCAACCCATTTAAGCATGTGATAAAACCGCTTCTTTCTTTTTCCGGCACACGAAAGGTAAAATAAGAAAATGTTTTTAATGGAAAGTTAAAATGAAAAAGTTCATACAGGTCTGTTCACTGATTTTGATTGACATTGCAGCCTACTACGGCTCGTTGTATCTGTCGTGGCATGTAAGGGAAAATCTGTTACCCTTTTTTTTTACATTTGAGACAGCAAACTATAGCTTTTACTACTATATCAGGTTGTGGTGGATTCCGGCCATTTTTGTTTTTTTTATAGCTAATCAGCAGATTTATACGGCAAGGACAACGTTCTGGGATGAAAACAAAAAACTCTTTCATGCTATAACCCTGGCCTTTGTAGTGCTTATGGCTGTGGTCACTCTGGGGCGTATTCCGGGGCTTGTCTCACGGCCTGTGCTGGTCTGTTTGTGGTTATTTTCTTTTTTTGTTTACCCCGTATTTCATTTATATGGCAAAAAGCTGTTGTTTCAAATCGGCATATGCAAGGAAAAAGTTCTTGTGCTTGGAGCCGGTAAGACCGGAAAACTAATCTCAAAAGGGCTTGCCAGAGAAACCCACATTGGCTATGACGTGATAGGATATCTTGATGATGACACGGAAAAGATAGGCACTTATATTGACGGGAAAAAAGTCTTTGGCTCGGTCAGACATTACACGAAATTTGTAAAAGAGCTTAGAATAAACACCATTATAATAGCAATGCCGTCTTTGGGCCCTGAGTTAACATCTTCAATGGCGTTTGAAATTCAACAGAAAGTAAAAAACACCCTGATAGTGCCAAATCTCTATGGCGTAGCGTTGTTAAACACCGAGCTTATGCATTTGTTCTATGAGGAGATATTTTTGCTTAAGGTGAGAAACAACCTGAAGTATATCGTTAACAGGGTACTTAAGAGAGTGTTTGACCTCATCGTAAGCCTTGCTCTTATGCCTTTTGTGCTTGTGCTTATGACGGCATTTGGTATAGCTATAAAGTTACAGTCAGCTGGTCCAATCATCTATTCACATGAAAGAATAGGTAGAAACGGCAAACTGTTCAAGTGTTATAAGTTCAGAACGATGGTTAAGGACTCTGAGGATCTTCTTACCGAGCTTTTAAACAGCAATCAGGAGCTTAGGGAGAAGTGGGAAAAGTACTGGAAACTTCCAAATGACCCGCGGATTACTCGTATAGGAGCGTTTTTAAGAAAAACCTCCCTGGACGAACTGCCGCAGATTTTTAATGTATTAGGGGGGAGTATGAGTTTAGTTGGCCCACGTCCGTATTTATTAAGAGAGATGGATGCCATAAAAGACCATCTCGATGCCATCACTACGGTTGCTCCCGGAATAACCGGCCTTTGGCAAGTCTCAGGCCGAAACAACACCACTTACGAAAACAGGATAAGGCTTGACATCTGGTACATAATGAACTGGTCACTGTGGCTTGATGTTTTTATACTATTGAGAACCATAAAGGTGGTTCTTTCTATGAAAGGGGTCAGTTAAATGAAAAAAATATTGGTAGTTTTTATTCTGTTAATCACGTCATCAACTGCGTTTGCTGCTAAACCGTTTGTCTCTGTGATTAAGGACTACTATGAATCGGTAAAAGACATAAGGGGGAGTTTTGTTCAACTAAGCAAGTTAAAGGATTTGGAAAAGGAACTGACATATAGTGGGAGCTTTTATATAAAACCACCGAAGCGGATGTCCTGGCGGTATGAGGGCAATGAGAGTCAGGAGGTTTATATAAATGAGGGGGAATTGATAATTTATCAGAAAAAAAATGCTCAGGCTTTTCGGTCAAAATATGATGAAAGGACAATCGGCCAGACACCGCTTGCGCTTTTAAGGGGTTTTAAGGATGTCCAGACAAATTATAATGTTGAGGAAAAAGACGGTGTCATAAGATTTACACCAAAACAGTCGAATTTCAATCTCCGGTATTTTGATATTTATCCGTCAAAGGAGGGGTTTCCAATCAAAAAAATAGTGGTTTATGATAAAAATGAAAACGTGGTTGAGCTGACTCTTTCTGGTGTCAGGATAAACACCGGATTAGAGGATTCTTTGTTTAAGTTTACGCCTCCTTCAGGGCTTTCCATAATAGATAATTAAAAACCAGGGCAGAGTATATGCACCAGAAATCTGATTTAAGAAAGTTATATACTAAAGTAAAACTGGAGGTGGAGAAAATGCCTATAACGATTGATTTTGCCGATAGCGATATTTATAAGGAAGCTGAGGAGAAGGGATTGCTTAAGGGTAAACAAGAGGGGCTGTTTGAGGGTAAGCGTGAGGGGCTGCTTGAGGGGATTGAGTTAGGACTGGAGCTCAAATTTGGTTTAGACGGACTTGAGATAATGAATATAGTTAGAGCTATAAACTCTGTAGATAAATTAGAGGAGTTTAAAAACATTATCAAAAAAGCTGGTTCCGTGGATGAATTGAAGGAGTTTTTGGGAAAGAGCGTGTAGGAAAAGATTTTATCCGCAACTTGAGACCGTTGCAAAATTCCCAAAATGGGGGAAAAGTATTTCCCAATTAATACCGAGTAGCAGCCTAAAATATAATAATGATGAGATTACCACGTCGCTATCGCTCCTCGTAATGACGGATAGGTACGCCCACGCACAGCCCACGCCGTCATTGCGAACCCCCGCAGGGGGTGTGGCAATCTCATCCTTTTTCTATAACATTTTGTTATATTTTTGAACTCAACTTTGGTGTTATAATATTTTTGCAACGGTCTCAGATTGCTTTTTTCATCTGCGTCATCTGCGGATTAATACGTTTTCTTTTAAAAATTCCCTTGTATCAATAGACAGTATAAGTGAAATACTTATACTCGTAAGTATTCCAACTTGTATCATAAATTATTTCAAAATAATAATAGGTACCTGTTTCAGCGCCATATGGAACATACGAATATAGATTGCTTGCAGACAATGTTTGTCCTGATGATATAGTTATACCGCTATTTAGAACAAGCCATGTCCCACTTGGTGTATAAACATAAGCGTACATGTAATAGGTAGAACTTGAACTATTAATAACGGTTGAGGAATACGGCCCTAAATTACCACCACGAGAGACTGCTGTTGCTGTCGGTGCTGTTAGTGTATGCGTGAGTGATGAGGAAGATGATACGCCGGTGTAGATATAAGTTGGATAACCACCAGCAACCAGCTTAGTACCATCTGATGATGATGCGATAGGTGTCCAATTTCTACTACCAGCACTAGTTTGCGCAGTCCATGTAGCGCCTGAATCTGTTGATGTATAAATATAATCTGAAGAATTACCACCACCAGCTGTAGCAGCAATTTTTGTTCCATCTGATGATGAAGCTATTGACCACCAATATCTGTTGCCACCACTAGTTTGCTCTGTCCATGTAGCGCCTGAATCTGTTGACAAATAAATGTATCCACTAGTAGCAGCAGCAGCGAGTTTTGTTCCATCAGAAGATGATGCTATTGACCACCAATATCTACTGCCGGCACTCGTTCGCTCTGTCCATGTAGCACCTGAATCTGTTGAGGTATAAATATAGCCACCATAAAGGACAGCAGTGAGTTTTGTCCCATCTGAGGAAGATGCTATTCCGTACCAAACTCTGCTACCAGCACTTGTTCGCTCTGTCCACGTAGTACCTGAATCTGTTGAAGTATAAATATAACCTCCATAATTTGTAGCAGCGATTTTTGCTCCATCTGATGATAACGCCATTAAGCGCCAATATCTGCTGCCGGCACTTGTTCGCTCTGTCCACGTAGTACCTGAATCTGTTGAGGTATAAATGTATCCACCAGAAACTCCAGCTGCAAGTTTTGTCCCATCTGATGATGACACAATTGACGTCCAATTTCTGCTGCCAGCACTTGTTCGCTCTGTCCACGTAGTACCTGAATCTGTTGAGGTATAAATGTATCCACTAGGATTAGTAGTAGCAGCAGCGATTTTTGTTCCATCTGATGATGAAGCTATTGCCCACCAATATCTGCTACCAGCACTCGTCCTCTCAGTCCATGTGTAACCGGATGAAGTCGTTCCTGATGCTGTAGTTGTCGTAGTGGATGCAGTTGTTGTGGTGCCTGCTGTCGTGGTAGTTGTGGCTCTCGTTGTGGTAGTTGTTGACGCTGTTGTGGTTGAGGTGGTTGGTGCTGTTGTGGTTGAAGCTGTTGTGGTTGAAGCTGTTGTGGTTGTATCGATACCGATACCACCGATATCAGCAAATGAATAACTACTAAAAACAAATAAAAAAACGCTGCATATTAATAATATTCTTAACTTCTTCATAAACACACACTTTTTAATCGAACCATAAAACACTATCGCTCAACACCTCCCTGCCTTTTGTAACATAATAAAGCGCATATTAAAAAAAAGTCAAGCAAATATTTTTTATGGTTTTTTGTTAAAACAACAAACTGAAAATTGTTTTCTGAACGTGAGTAATACCCGAAAGATTGACAGGAAATTTCTAACGTGATATACTGAAGACATGAGCGTGATAGCAATACCAGAAGTCTTAAGAAAGAAGCTTGGCGATGACGGCGCAGAAGCCCTTATTAAGATTATTAACGAGGCTGATTCAAGCTCTCGTAAAGACTTAACCACTAAAGCTGACCTTGAAAGCGCTAAATCGGACATCATCAAGTGGGTAGCGGCTATGCTTGTTGCGCAGGCCGGATTAATGGCTGTCTTGTTTCGGTTGTTAGGGCTTCTTAAATAATTTTCTATGAATAAAATCTTTTCACAGGAAAAGATTGATGATTTGCTTAGAGGTGTAAGGGTTGACGGCGAATCCAGAAAACATCTTTGAATATGAAAACCCGCATAGTCATAGTTCTTAATACTCAGGAAACAATAGCTAATTTATGAAATCAGACAGCAACTCTCTGATTCTTGCCATAGATACATCCTGTGACGATACCTCGGCAGCAGTCATACGCGACGGTCGGAGTGTTTTATCGAGCATAGTGTATGGTCAGGGAGAAATACACAGCCTCTACGGCGGAGTGGTACCGGAGGCGGCCTCAAGACGGCACACGGAAATGATTTGGCCTACCGTAAAGCTTGCCCTTGAACAATCTAATACAGAATTTAGCCAATTATCGGCAATAGCCGTTTGTTGCGGCCCGGGGCTGATTGGCTGCCTTATAGTTGGAACATCATTTGCAAAAGCTATGGCCTATGCATCAAACCTGCCCCTTATTGGGGTAAATCACCTTGAGGGACACATATGTTCTGTTTTTTTAACCCATGAACCGGTTTTCCCACACATATCCCTCATCGTATCAGGCGGACACACCAGCCTCTACTTAGCACGCGCTATGGGCGCTTACGAGGAGATAGGCCGCACACGGGATGATGCTGCGGGGGAGGCTTATGATAAGGTTGCAAAAATGCTTGGGCTTGATTATCCCGGAGGCCCTCTTATTGATAAGTTAGCGAAAAATGGCAACCCAAAAGCAGTTAATTTCCCACGGGCACTGATTAAGGGCACACTTGATTTCAGCTTTAGCGGGCTTAAGACCTCCGTAAGAAATCACCTGTTATTGAACAGCAACATATCAACAGAGGATATATGCGCATCGTTTCAGGCTGCTGTGATTGACACAATTATTACAAAGTTACTGTGGGCTGCTGAAATTCATGGAATTAACACGCTTACCATATCAGGTGGGGTAGCTGCAAACGAGGGACTGCGGCAGCGGTTGCTGTCACTTAAAAACATGAGGATACTTATGCCGCCTAAAGAACACTGTACCGACAATGCCGCTATGATTGGCCTTGTGGGTGATTACTACTTCAGACAGGGAGCAGTCTCAGCTTTAACCCTTAACCCTAAAGCTTGTTTGCCGTTAACCGCAAACTGCGGTTAGTCCTGCCCTCAACAACTGTGATAAGTCAACACATGGTCAAACAGCTCAACTGGGCTCTCAAATCTGTCACCGCAGTATGGGCAGTCGGGAATTTTAGGTATCGGTATTGTCTCTGTTGTCATGCCTGATCCCTCCGTACAATGTTTCGCTGGGTCAGTTAAATGTTTTTTTAATATGTGAACACCACATTACATCTGACATATAATAACAAATTAATAATTTTTATAAACAGACTAATGGCAAAATATGCTACTTAAATGTAAAATATCAACACAATATGAGAAATGTGCACGCACACAAAGTTGCCGTTGTGATTCCGGCTTACAGAGTTAGCCATTATATCGGTGATGTGATAAAAACCATTCCTGCCGAGGTTTCTGAGATTATTGTTGTGGATGACTGTTGCCCGGAAAACTCCGGTAAAGCTGCTCAATTAGCAGCTGATAACCGGGTCAGCGTACTTTATAATGCTAAAAACATGGGTGTAGGTGGTGCCGTTATTGAGGGTTATAAAAAGGCGCTGGAGCTTAATTGCACAGTTATCGTTAAAATGGACGGCGATGGTCAAATGAATCCCGCTTATCTGAAAGATTTGATTGCTTCCATGATAGAGGGCTCTGCAGATTACTCAAAAGGTAACAGATTTTTCAATTTCAAAGCGCTTAAGGCAATGCCCTTTATTCGTCTTTTTGGTAACAGCGCTCTGTCTTTTGCGGTTAAGTTATCATCCGGATATTGGAACCTTGCTGATCCCACAAACGGCTACACCGCCATATCCTCCGAAACTCTGAAAAAACTTGATCTTGAAAAAATATCCGTAGGATACTTTTTTGAATCCAGTATGTTGATAAATTTAAACATCATAAACGCTGTCGTAACTGATGTTAACATTCCTGCAAAGTATGGGGATGAGAGAAGCTCACTCAGTATTGCAAAAGTGCTTCTAAGTTTCCCATCTAAACTAATGTCTGGTTTCTTAAAGAGGATTTTATTTAAATATTTCATCTATGATTTCAATATGGCCTCTGTGTATATGCTTTTAGGGATTCCAATGTTTTTGTTTGGCGTATCCCTGGGGCTTTATGAATGGGTACAGTCGTCCCTTACCGGACTTATCAGATCTCCTGGCACTATAATGCTTACAGCCCTTCCAATTATCGTATCATTTCAAATGCTCCTTCAAGCCATAAACATTGACATTTCATCAGTGCCAAGGAGACGATGTTGAAAGACACTACTGTTACAGTGATAGTTCCTATGTCAGATAAATCTAACAAAATACAATTTAAAAAGATATTTATGAGAAGAGATGCTGCTTTGTACGGTTTATATTTAGTAGTGAGTTTAATTGGTTTACTTTTTTTTGTGCCGCATAATGATGAGATTATCTATGCCCAGCACGCACACTTAATACACTCTGACTGGAAAACGTATAAGTATGTTTCTATGGATGGTTCTTTTGGGGGCGATTATAAAGAACCACTTCAGTACTGGATAACGTCACTTACCGTTGATACCTGGGATAGTCCAATTTGGGGCGTAAGGTTATGGTCGCTAATAACAGGTTTTTGCGGCTTCTTTTTTGCAAAAAAGCTTATTGCTGAAATCTGGAATGAAAAAGCCTCGATGTTTTTTGTCCTTCTTATGTTTTTTTCATCATATTTTCTTTATTTTAATGTTATAGCACTTTATGAGGTATATATATATGGATTCGGTATTACTTTTCTGTACTTTCTTTACCGTTATATTGAAAACGGCAGGTTTTATTGGGCAATTTTATCCTTGTTGTTTTTGGTTCTTTTAATGTTATGTAAAGAGTCTGCTAAACTGTGGCTTGTTTATACTTTTTTTATCCCACTTTTTATCAGAGGTGGTAGTAGTGAAAGCTTCCGGAAAACTCTGGCCGATTTCAAACGTAGATTGCTAATCAGTTATGGAAAAATTATTCTTATCTTTTTATGTTCCTATCCTTTGATTCACATGTTGCTTCCATCTGAATTTGATGCAGTTCACAAGGCGTGTATTAATGAGACTTTCCACAGGACAATTTCAGAGATGTTGGATTTTCCTTTTTCTGATTGGTTTGCAAATACTAAATTCTATTTATCAGATGTTTTATTTATGGACTATTCTTATCCTGTTTTCGTGTTTTTTCTTTTGTTAGTCTGTGGTATTTGTTTTTCTGGAAAAAGACATGTAACGTTCATTCTTTTGATTTTTTTATGGTTATGTTCTTTTATGATACAGGTAGTTTTCATGAAACTTACTTTAGTAAGACACTTCGGTATGGGATTATATTTTTGGTACTTTCCGGTTGCCGTTTCAATGGCGTTAGTGTATGAAAAAATTAAGTCCATTAAAAAATATGTCATAGTTTTTTGGACAATTTTGGTTTCTATCGGGCTTTGGCAGGCAGGCAATAATTACTACAATCTGTTAAAATACGGTCAAATAGATATTGCTATGGCTGAGACAAAAGCACAGTGGGCAAACGGTCTTGGTGTTTATGAGATGCTGGACAAGCTAAAGGGCTTGGATTCGGGTGTTTTAATATACGAGCCACAATGGGGATACCCTGGAACTACTATCGAGGTATTTTCTAAAACTCTCCCAAAACTAACCATAACGCCGCTTACAAATGAGATACTTCCTCACCTTCATGAGTTTAAAGATAAAACTAATAACGATAAAAAAAACATGTACATACTTGTTGACAGGAGGTCTGGGACAAACCCAATGATTAACTCCATCATAAATGACCCTGATTTGTGTGCAAAGAATGAAATTATACCCAAAATTTATAAAAATGAAATTCTTACAAGGTCATGTTATGTCATATGTAAAAATGAATACTTAAAATGACAATGATATGTACAACTTAAATAAATTATCAGGTACTGTTGTAATTCCACCCGGCAAGGTCAGTAATTCAGTTACAGTGATAATTCCTAACTATAACGGACATACGTATCTTGGTGATTGCCTTAACTCTCTGAGAAACCAGACTTACAAAAAATTTGAGATAATTGTCGTGGATAACGGCTCAACCGATGGCTCAGTTGACTTTATAAAAGAAACTTTTCCTGAAGTAAGACTGATTTCCTTTAATAAAAACACTGGTTTTTCACATGCCTGTAATGCGGC
>JADFYB010000121.1:0-7162 GCA_015233245.1 Nitrospirota bacterium
GTGTATCATCGTTTCAACTTCGCCACCACAAATAGGACAAATACATTGTGGTTTATTTTTAAATCCACCTTCCATGTTTTCGGAAATACCTGTTTAAAATCAGAACAGGTTGCTCTGTCCGGGTTAGAACTCCAACTTCCTCCTCGTGTAATACGTTTGTCATCATACGGAGTTTCCGTCCACTCCGATACGTTTCCCAACATATCATACAATCCAAATTTGTTTGGCTCTTTGCTGCCTACCGGTGCTGTTAGCACAAAGCCATCCTCACAATAAACCATGAGAAGAGTTTCCTTTGGAATGTCTGGAAATACCTTAGCTCTATGCGTTTCATCCTTGAGATTAGCATAACGACAGGCATCTTCACTCTTTTCCCAGTATTTATTAATATTTTCTCCAGCTTTACAGGCACGATCCCACTCTTTGTCCGTCGGCAGTCTGTACTTCATCCCTGTCTTATGTGATAACCACTTTGCAAATTCCTCTGCTTCATAAAAAGATACATACACCACAGGCTGGTTATCACCGTTTAAAGAGATTCCATGAAGCGCTTTGCTGTCGTGATTAGGCTTGAATTTTCTGTACTGTGCGTTTGTAACCTCATATTTTCCCATATACAAGCCAGCACCTATTTTTACAAATTCCATTGACGTAACTTTGTCAGTATATGTCTCACCATATACGTCCTCTTTTAGTACCATTACAGCTGTCAAAGCGAAAGCCGCGCACATCAGAATGGATACTATCCTTTTCATCAAATAACCTCCTTTAACAAATAGTAGCATTCTCACAGATGGAGAATTAATTTACTAACTGCATAATTTAAGCACATTACAATAATTTAAGTCAATATTCTTAAGACAGTTTAGTTTAATGAGTTATTTAGAAATTATTCTTATTGATTTAAAGAGGCCTCGTGTTATATTATTTGTGTTCTAATGTCATTTGCGAGCATATTGGAAAGATTTAAGGACAAACACATTCTGGTCATAGGGGATATCATACTTGACCACTATGTGTGGGGTAAAGTGGAAAGGATATCTCCAGAGGCACCAGTGCCGGTTGTGGATGTAGAGAAGGAGAGTTATCTTCTTGGGGGGGCTGGCAATGTGGCAAACAATGTGGTTTCACTGGGGGGCATCCGTAACAATATCCGGTGTCGCTGGCGATGATTACAACGAGGTGGTTTTATCGTCTCTGTTTAAAGAACGAGGGATAAGCACTGCTGGCATATATCGTGATCAAAGACCGACAACGACAAAATCCCGTGTCATGGCACACGGTCAACAGGTCGTGCGTTTTGACAAAGAGAACAGGGCTGCAATAGGCAAATCCGCTCTAAAACACATAACAGAGTATGTTGGCGATAATTTTGATAAATTTGACGGGATAATCATATCAGACTACAAAAAGGGCGTCATAACACAGGGTTTTATTAAGTTTCTTGTAGATAAGACCGCAGGTGAACATAAGTTTATATCTGCTGACCCCAAAGTAGGCCACTTTCAATACTACCATGGGCTTTCCCTGATTACTCCCAATAAAAAGGAGGCACAAGATGGCTCAGGGATTGTCATTGAGGATAAGCAATCACTGGAGCGAGCCGGCAAAAAACTCCTTAAAACCCTGAATCTTAACACTGTGCTGATTACCAGAGGCGATGAAGGGATGAGTCTTTTTTACGAAACGCAGGTTCACCACATTCCTACAGTGGCAAAAGCTGTCTATGACGTGACCGGTGCAGGAGATACTGTCATATCAGCATTTACGCTTGCTCATGTGTCAGGTGCTTCTTTGGTGGAAAGTGCTGTGATAGCAAATCATGCCGCAGGCATTGTGGTTGGCTTTGTAGGTACTGCAGTAACAACCGTTGATGCTGTGCTATCTTCACTAAACGACTCTCTTACCAATCCGGATTCAATAGCCAGGTAACCTTAATTACTCACCTTGCCCTGGCGGTAAGCTCTGCCACCTCTGATTAATAAACATTGTAACATTGGAGGCATAAATGTTAAATCCAGTCTTGTATGGGTCACAGTCGGTTATATAAAAAGAGACGGCCTGCTGCCAAACATCCCATGGGTGCATTTGCCATATTTTAGTGTGTAGCGTAAAGAAGTATTTGCCAGTTGTCAACGGTAGTGGGCCCAGGGTGCAGACAAAGTAGCGGTCAGTTTTTTTAAAGAAACAGTCATTGATTGGATTGGCGGTACCAAATGTTATCCTGTCACCGTATTCGCTGTGTAAGTCAAATCCGACGGTAAAATTCTCATAAGGAGCCTCTCCCTCTGCCCATATATGAAGCTCCAGGGTTTGACCTGTCTCAAATCTGTTACAAATATTACCATGCAAATCTCTTATCTGTACCTTTGAAAGGTAAAATGGGCTGTTTATAGGTTTTCTTACCACCTCAGCAGATGAAACATCAGAGCCGTAAAGAGCATTTTGTTCATATAATAAAGTGGTTTCGTTTGCCTCCCCGTCATTTACTATCCTGCCCTCAGACAGAATTATTACCCTTTGGCATATTTGCCTGACAGTAGGAATATCATGACTTACATAAACGATTGTTCGTCCCGTTTCTGTGTTTATTTCCCTTATACGTTCCATACACTTTTTTCTGAAACTGATGTCTCCAACAGCCAGCACCTCGTCAACAAGCAGTATGTCAGTGTCCAAATGAGCAGATACGGCAAAGGCCAGCCGCACATACATTCCCGATGAATATCTTTTAACCGGTGTATCGAGAAATTTTTCAACCCCTGCAAAGTCCACAATTCTATCGAAACTGGCCTTTATCTCCCTTTTTTTCATGCCAAGCACAGCACCGTTTAGATAAATGTTCTCACGTCCTGTAAGTTCCTGGTGAAACCCGGTTCCAACCTCTAAAAGGCTGCCTACACGCCCTCTTAGTACAGCTCGCCCCTCTGTGGGCGATGTTATGCGGCTTAGAATTTTAAGCAGAGTGCTTTTACCTGCTCCATTTCGCCCAATTAAGCCTATTCTCTCCCCCTCGGCTATCTCAAGATTAATATCCTTAAGTGCCCATAACTCCTCCTGTGTGGCTCCTGAACTATTGCGTCTCAACAGTTTTTTTAAAACACCTTTTACCAACGCATAGACAGACTCCCGCAGGGTCTTATAAGTACCCACAAGTTTGTGGCTTATTATGTAACTTTTACCGAGGTTTTCAACTAAAATTATTGGCGCCATCAGATTATATCAGCAAACGTTGATTCGTTCTTATTAAAAAACCAGACCCCTGTAAACAATATCAATAAGGTTATAGAAATTGCCAAATAGATTTCCATGGCATAGAGCTCTGCTGAGCTGCCAGATAAAACCCATCTGAAACCTTCAATTATACCAACCATAGGATTTAGTGAGTAAACAAGTTTCCACTTGTCGGGCACAACTGTACTAGAAAACCCAACAGGGGTCACATAAAGTCCTATCTGCAAAACAAATGGTATAACATACCGAAAATCCCTGTACTTTACATTCAGCGCAGAGAGCCAGTAGCCAATTCCAAGGGATAGCATTGTTAACAGAAGTAAAAAAAGAGGCAGAAACACAATTCTCACATTAAACCAGATGTTATAATAAAACAGCATACCAACTAACAGAGCAAAGGATATAAAAAAATCTAATAAACTAACCATCACAGCGGATGTGGGTATGATTATCTTAGGGAAAAATACCTTTGAAACCATGTTTTCATTTAGGATAAGAGAGTTACTGCTTTCTGCTACGGTGTTAGAGAAAAACTGCCATGGAAGCATAGCTGTAAAGACCAGCACCGGGTATGGGGTTCCGTGTGATGGCATCTTAGCCAGCTTACCAAAGATAAACGTGAAAATTGCCATAGTTAAGACTGGTCTCATAACTGCCCATGCAACACCAAAGACGGTTTGTTTGTAGCGTACAAGAACATCCTTGATAGAAAGAAACACTAAAAGCTCACGGTAGTCATAAAGTTCACGAAAGAAGTGAGCAGCACCTCTTTCCGGCTCTATTGTTATCTGAAAGGATTTTTTCACGGCTGACAGCTTGCTGCTCTGGCAAAGACTCTACAATCAATATTGAAATACAGCATTTTCTCTAAATCAGGATTACGTCTTAGACCACCTATCCCTGGCAATAGTCCCCGCCATAGTTAGCTCCATCCATAGAGGTAATAGTCGGGTGTTTTCCGCAAACCTTACAGTCAGGGTTTCTGGGCACTTTCACTTTTCTGAAAGTTGTCTTAAGTGCATCATAAATAAGCAGTGATTCCTTTAAAACATCCCCTTTGCCCAGTATTATCTTAAGAACCTCCATAGCCTGAAGTCCGCCTATGATGCCCGGTAAAACTCCGAGCACTCCAGCCTCCTGACACGAGGGCACAAGGCCAGCCGGCGGCATCTCTTCAAACAAGCAGCGGTAACAGTGTCCAACCCCTGGGATTATAGTAGTCACCTGCCCTTCAAACCGTAAAATTGCAGCACTTGCCAGTGGTTTTCCCATAAGCACGCAAGCGTCGTTTATCAGGTATCTGGTAGGAAAATTGTCGCTTCCGTCCACCACTATATCATAACCATCGATAAGCTGCATTATATTTTCGGCTGTAATGCGCTGCTTTAGAGCGATAAAATCAACATCCGGGTTGAGGGCTTCAAAGGTAGCACGGGCTGAGTCCACCTTAGGCATTCCTATAGTGCGGGTGCTATGGGCTATCTGCCTTTGCAGATTGCTTAACTCAACGAAATCGTCGTCAATCATCGCTATGGTGCCGACTCCGGCGGCAGTTAAGAAAAAGCCAACCGGACAGCCCAGTCCGCCAGCGCCTATTATGAAAACCTTTGCTTTGGCAATTTTTGCCTGCCCTTTTCCACCTATCTCAGGCAGGATTATGTGTCGGCTGTATCGTAATATCTGTTCTTCCGTAAAATCCATTCCCTCTCCTTAAAAACTCTGTATATATATGACTAATCGTTTTCTTTTCTTACGAGAATTATCCATTCTGTGGCGTTTATCTTCTCTACCCTTAGAACCTTATGCCCGTGGTCCTCCATAGACTTTGGGATGCTGTTTGACGCCTCTTGATAATCCAGCAGTATTTCCAGCACCTGACCTGGCTCCATGGACTCTATGGTGAGTTTTGATCTGACAAACGTGTAAGGGCATTTAAGCCCTCTTATATCTAACTTCTTATTCGGAATGATGTCATCCATTTGGCTCCCTGTGGGGATTATTCTTTTCCCTCTACACGTATGAATTTAGTCTTTGCTGAGACAATAGGTAATGTATCTATTTCACTGATTGCGCTTGTGACGTTACTTTCAACTGCCTTATGGGTCAGTACCACAAGAGGAACGGCCTCACCGGCGCGGCGTTCTTTTTGAATCACTGCCGAGATACTAATGTTGTGCGCCCCCAGCACTCCGGATATTTTAGAAAGCACGCCAGGTTTATCAAGTGCCGTAAAGCGGAAATAGTACATAGTTTCTATGTCTTTTATGTTTTTTATTTTAAATTTTTCACGCTCTGCCCCTATAACCTGTGTAAGCGGAGCGTTTGGGTTTTTGGCTATATCAATTATGTCGCTCACTACGGCACTCCCCGTAGGCATATCCCCGGCCCCACGCCCGTAATACATAGTTTCTCCCACAGCATCTCCGGTTATATACACTGCGTTAAGAACATCGTCAACTTTTGAGATCATAAAACTATTCGGTATCATGGTTGGATGAACGCGGAGTTCTATTTCTGCTCCCACAATTTTAGCTATGGCAAGCAACTTGATTTTATAACCCAGCTCCGCAGCATACTGTATATCCTCAGGGGTAATCGCTGTGATTCCCTCTTTATAGATGCTGTCAAATGATAGCGGAACACCGTAAGACAGCGATGCTAAAAGTGTTAGCTTGTGTGCCGTATCAATACCCTCGATGTCAAAGGTTGGGTCTGCCTCAGCATAACCAAGGCGTTGAGCTTCAGACAGGGTTTTGGCAAACTCTGCCCCCTCTGTGGTCATCTTTGTAAGGATGTAATTGGATGTGCCATTAATTATACCGTATATGGATTGTATGTGATTTGCGGCAAGCCCCTCCTTTAATACCTTTATAATGGGGATACCGCCAGCCACGGCTGCCTCAAAACCAACAATTTGCTTACAGTCGGCAGCAACCTGAAAGATGTCAGTTCCGTGGGTTGCAAGGAGCGCCTTATTTGCCGTAACCACATGTTTGCCGTTTTTCAGAGCATCAATGATGAATTTTTTAGCGGGATTAATACCGCCAATAAGCTCAACCACAACGGATATTTCCGGGTCATTTATTATTTCATAGGCATCTCTTGTCAAAACACCGGCAGGTATATTAAACCCGCGGTCTCTTTCAATATCAAGGTCGGATATCTTTTTCAGCCGGATGTCTATGCCGGAGCGTTTTTGGATTAAATCTGTATTGTTAAGCAGGATTTTAGCTGTGCCGCCACCCACTGTGCCAAGGCCGATAATACCAACATTAAAGGTTGTCATTTTGACAGGAACTTTTTAATTCCCTTTACGGCTTGTTTGATTCTCTGCTCGTTTTCGACAAGCGCAAAACGTACGTAATCGTCTCCGCCCTCACCAAAACCAATTCCCGGAGACACTGCCACCTTAGCCTCCATCATCATCAGTTTTGAAAATTCCAGTGAGCCAAGTTTTCTGAACTCCTCCGGTATCTGAGCCCAGACAAACATCGTTGCCTTAGGGGCCGGGATGTCCCAGCCGATTCTTTTAAGTCCATCTATAAGAACATCTCTGCGCTTTTCGTAGGTTTTTGCAATTTTATCCACACAGTCCTGTTTGCCTCTTAGTGCCACAATGGAGGCTATCTGAATTGGCTGAAAGGTTCCATAGTCAAGATAACTTTTTATTTTCGTAAGGGCACCCACAATCTCCTTATTACCGGAACAAAACCCCATCCTCCATCCAGCCATAGAGTAACTCTTAGTCATAGAGAAAAATTCAACGCCAACGTCAAGCGCTCCCTTTACCTGCAGAAAGCTGGGTGCTTTGTAGCCGTCAAACACTAAATCGGCATAAGCCAGATCGTGTATAACGAGAAGTTTATTTTCCTTAGCAAAATCAACGACTTTTTCAAAAAAATCCAATCCAACGACCTCTGTGGTAGGG
>JADFYB010000121.1:7200-8685 GCA_015233245.1 Nitrospirota bacterium
GCCATGAGTTTTTGTAAGCATTCTCCATCTCTTCAAAAAAATCAATACCCGGGCCAATTGGAATGTTTCTGACCTGGCCCCCTGCAATTATAACGGCATAGGGATGAATCGGATACGCCGGGGTTGGCGTAAGGGCCACGTCTCCTGGCTCAATAACGGCCAGAGCAAGATGGCTCAGCCCTTCTTTTGAGCCGATTGTAACAACGGTGTGAAGGTCCGGCTCAAGATACACTCCATATCTTCTTTCATACCCCTCACCAATAGCCATTCTCAGCTGGGTTATACCGCGAGAGGCCGAATACCTATCGTTTTTAGGGTTTTTAACAGACTCTCTGAGTTTACTAACTATATGGTCAGGTGTTGGAAGGTCAGGGTTTCCCATGCCGAGGTCAATTATGTCATCGCCGCGCCGCCGCGCCTCTGACTTCAGGCTGTTTACAATAGCAAACACGTACGGCGGCAGGCGTTTTATTCTCTTAAACTCAAACATCTGTCTATTATACAAAAAATAAAAAATTAAATCTATATCTTTAAATTATCTTTAAAAACATTTTTTAGTGAAATCATTAAGCCATACTCGTTAAGAGCATACAATGCCAATAGTTTTTTTGACAAACTCATGAAACGTTTGATAAAATCATAAGCGGGTGAGGCTAACACAAATTTGAAGACTTTTTACGCTGGAGGTCTAAATGGCAAAAATAGATGCCTTTTTTAAACTTATGAATGAACAGGGAGCATCGGACTTACATATGGTGGCAGGTTCTCAGCCAATATTGCGTATCCGCGGGGAGATGGAGCGTATTAAGTACAAAGAGCTTGACAATGACGAGCTTAAGGCTATGCTTTATGAGATAGCCCCTGAGGAGAAAGTTAAACTCTACGAGGAAACAGGCGATGTGGACTTTGCTTATGAAATCCCTAAGCTTGGCAGATTCAGGTCTAACTTCTTCAAGCAAAAATGGGGTGTCGGTGCAGTGTTCAGACAAATTCCTGAAAAAATCGCCACAGTTGATGAACTTGGGTTGCCACCTGTGTGTAAGAAGTTTGCAATGCTTAACAAGGGGCTTGTGCTTGTCACAGGGCCAACCGGAAGCGGTAAATCAACAACCCTTGCCGCAATTGTTGATTATGCTAATAAAAACAGAAAAGACCATATTCTAACCATAGAGGACCCTGTAGAGTTTGTGCATAAAAGTGCAAGCTGTATAGTTAACCACCGTGAGGTGGGGCCGGATACTAAATCATTTGGTGCAGCCCTGAGAGGTGCCCTTCGAGAGGACCCTGACATCATATTGGTTGGTGAAATGAGAGACCTTGAAACAATCCAGCTGGCATTAGAGGCAGCCTCAACCGGCCATCTTGTCTTTGGCACTCTGCACACACAAAGTGCCACTAAAACTGTTGACAGAGTAATAGACGTATTTCCTGCTAACCAGCAGGCTCAGATTCGCACCACCCTGTCAGAGGCTTTAAAGGGTGTTG
>JADFYB010000122.1:0-7432 GCA_015233245.1 Nitrospirota bacterium
GTTGAAGTCTGAACAGCGTTAGCGCCCCACAGCAGAAACATATTTGGATTGTGGGTTAGCACAATGGAATTGCTTTTATCTATCATCGTAAGCATTTTCTGAGCCTCACGATAATCCACCCGGCACTCCCATGATTCCTCACCCAGAGACCGTATGTGCGGCATAAAGGATATGAATATATAAAAAAGCACAATCAATGGTATTAATTTTATATGCGTGCCGGAGTCTTTAAACAATCGTTGTATCTGAAAAAACCCGGCGCCAGCCAGTATGGATAGCGGCATGTAAGACACCAGTGAGTACCGTACATCTTGTCCGTAGCTGTAGCTACCAGCGTAAAAAAACAAAAATATTCCAAAAAGCAGGATGAACCACATTCCTAACCACAGTTTCTCTTTGAAAAAATTCCTCCCGGCTGTTATTCCTATCAAGGCAAGGCCAGTGAATACTGCCGGAAATCTGACGTTGTTGAGGTAAAAGAGACCGTTAACTTTTATGTTATTCAAAAAATAGGAAATTGACATCCTGTCCCCGCTTGAGCCCCAGTTTTCATTCCTTACCGAATATATCTGCAAAATATGGGTCATTGCAAGCATAAGTGAAATGAGCATAAAAATATAAACCCAGCGTGATTTCAACAAAGCCTTGTCTTTCAATACAATATACATAAACATAACCGGTAAAATTAAAATGGCCTCAAGCCGGAATTGAAGTGAAAAGGGGAGCATTACCGAAAACAAAAACAGTGATTTAATGTCCCGTTCTTTCATATAAACCAGAAAACACAGTATCGCTGCTCCCGGAAAAAGTATGGAGGAGGGTTCAACAGCAGCCGTATTGCTCCAGATTATGTTTTCAGGAATCATGGCAAATATGAGCGCTGCAACAATGGAAAGGGTGACCTCCTCAAACAGTAGATTACTGATTAAAAACACAAGCAAGGTGGACAGAACAAACACTGCATTATTATATATAAACCCTGTAGCCTCAGCAGATCCAAACATTTTGAAAAGCAGACTTAACAGAAACGGATAAGCATACGGCTGCTTATTAAATTCAATGGAATCGCACCCGTAAACGTCATAGTGGTTATTGCCGTCATTGCACATGCCAGCCTTACCTAAAAACCCGATGTTTTGCCCAATGCTTAGATAAATGTTTTCGTCATAGTAGATTCTATGAATACGCGGTGCAACTAAGACCACCAAACACAGCGCAAACGCTACAACTGCTCCCAGTGAATACATTTGCACTTTCGTTAACTTAGTAAACACTGCGGTTATTGTTTTATAATTAAACAACAGCCCCAGCACTATCAGAATAAAATTAATAGCAAGAGCGGCTGGAATCGCTGTTATCAGATGCTGCCTAATAGTGTCAGAACTGTTTCCGTGGGCATAATTATGGGCTGACACTAAAATCGCTACAAATCCTGCCGCAATAAAATACCACTCTTTCTCAATTATGGATTTCGTCTGCTTTTTAGGCGTAGTTTTCGTTTTCAACTAAATAGTCACCTATTGCCATGTATCTGTTTTTAGCCTCGATGAGGGTTTTTACTGCATCTTCAGGACTAAAAACCAGTGGTTGTCCATGAATATTAAAACTCGTATTTAGCACAACTCCTCTGCCGGTTAGTTTTTTTAATTCACACAGAAGATTATAAAACACACCGTCCCTTTCGTCAACAACCTGCGGCCTGCACACCCCTCTTAAGCTTACGATGCCTCTCATCTCTGGTATAAACTCCGGTTTCACTCTGTAGCCCATAGCCATAAACTTATTGTAGCTGATGTTGCTGTTATGCTCTATTATGGTGTCAAAATCCTCTTTTAATATGGATGGACAAAAGGGCTGATACCACACACGCATTTTTAGTTTGAGATTGAGACGATTTTTGATTTCCTCTGAATTTGGAAGCGCAAGGATGCTCCTTCTGCCAAGTGCCCTCGGGCCATATTCCATAGCCCCCTGAAACCAAAACACTATGTTACCATCTGAAATCAGTTTAGCAGTCTCTTTGGCTATATCTGTTTTCTTTTCAAATTTCAGGTTTTTTGTTTTTAATACATCCGTAATATCAGAGTCCTTAAACCCTGTACCCCAAAACACATCGTTAAACTCATATTTTGATACGCCGTTTAACTCATAATTAGCGCACATAGCAGCCCCTGCGGCAAGTCCGCCGTCTCCCATATGAGGATAGACAAAGCAATCGGAAACTCCTGAAAGCTCACTTATCAGCATATTTACCACAATGTTGGAAAACAATCCTCCGGCAAGGGCAATCCTGTCACAGCCGGTTATAGTGAGAGCGTTTCTTACAAGCTGCACAACATGCACCTCAAGCACCTTCTCTGCCATATAGGCAAACTGCTCGGAGGGATAGTGCCATAGGATTTTCTTTAACTTATCATACATCTGTAAGGAGCCGTATTTTGCCCTGACGTTAAGCCCATCGATTTGAAAAAACTCAAGCATAGGATTCTTATTGTCATCAATAGGGTAGGCATAGTCGGCAAGCGCCATAACCTTTCCCTCATCCTCCAACTCTCGCATGTTTAACAGATTTGTTACGTGTTCAAAGAATATTCCAAATGAATTCCTTCCGCTTATCGTTTTTACTGAACTTAGCCTGTTATTATCAAGCACACTTATACTGCCGGAGAGTCCGTCTCCTATTCCATCAAGCGTCACAACAAGGGATTTATCATTTCCTGAGCAAAACGCCGCAGCGGCGGCATGACAGTCGTGATGGCCGTACTGATGGAAATTGACATTTTTAAATCCTAAACTTTTTAGTTCTTTTATTAACAGATGGTGGCTGATACGCCGGCTTAGTGTTGACGGACCAATTTCTGTCAGTACGTACTTAGCTCTCTTTTTTAAGCCCTGAAATGCACCCTGCTCTGTTTTCCGTCTTCGGATAAGATAGTACTGCTCTTTAAGGGCAGGAAATGCACGTGTCAGAGTCTTGGAAAAATCAGTTGTGCAACTGCTTACGCATTTAATGTCACGAGGCTCTAAGTTTAAAGCTCTTAAACATGCCTTTATGGAAAGCGCAGGGAATCCAGCCTCTAGTTTCCTTCTTGAAAGCCTCTCCTCGTTTATAGCAACAAGGACCCGGTTGTCCTCTATGATGGCAGCCCCTGCGTCATGGCCATCCCAAAGCCCAAGTATATTCATGCTTATTCCACCACCTTTAAAAATTTCAATGTTGACACTATGGTTTTAAACAGTGATCGTGGATTCATCAGTTTTATAATCCCTGAAATTACCGTGAATCTTAAGTAAAACTCTCTTACAGCCTGTGTTCTTATCTTTTCCACATCTTGTGGCGATATGCCCTCTAAGGACATGACAGCGCGTTCCTGCCGGTAGGCGCTGAAATTACCGTTGTCTTTTATCCAGCCGTTAAGCAGCGCTGTGTTGTAGAGTTCTGAGCCTGGAAAAGGAACGGCACAGTAAAATTGTGCAAAGTTGAGGTCTAAGTCCAGCACTTTCCGTTTAGTCTCTAAAGCTGATGAAACAGTCTCGTTAGGTAGCCCAAATATTATATGCCCTGAGGTTAATATACCTGCTTTTCTGGCTGCAGAAAGTGTTTTTTTAATCTGCTCAAACCCTATGTTTTTTCTCACACCCCTAAGCACCCCAGCGTCAACCGACTCTATTCCAAAACTAATCATCCAGCATCCGGCACGTTTCATTAATTGTAATAACTCCTCGTTAACCGTGTCAATTCGACTGTTACAGACCCATGAAATATTCACATTTTTCGTTATCAATCCCATACAGAGCTCTTTAACGAAAGCAGGATTTGCAGTAAATGTCTCAGCCCAAAAGAAATACTCTCGCACACCGTATTTCTCTATATCAGCTTTAATCTCTTCAACTATGGAGTCAACCGTCCTAAGCCGTATCTTTTTTCCGTAATACGTCTGGCTTGTGCAAAATGTACACGGGAAATGACATCCCCTTTGTGGCATCACCATAAGAAACGGGGTAGCTTTAAGCGGCAGGGTGTATGAGGCAGTATTAATCAGACTCCAGTTGGGAAAAGGCAAAGCATCGAGATTGGAGGCAAACTCTCTGTCATCATTTCTTACAATATCACCGTTAACGGCTCTGAACGTTATTCCCAGCACATTGTGCAAATTGTGCAAATTATTGACTGTCTCAACGGCTGTTATTTCAGGCTCATTTCTGATAACTATGTCTAAGCCAGCCGCCTGCTTAAGAGACTGTGTGTCAAAGACGGTTACATGGGTACCGATAACTATGGTGGTAATTACCGGTTTTTGCTCTTTTATCAATGCTGCAACAGCAAGGTCGTTGGTAATTGTCGGAGTGCCGGTACTAAGAATTGCAACATCAGGGTTAAATGAATCAATTAAGGACTTAAGGCCGTGTAAACTAATGTTTTCGGCAGGGGCATCTGTTACTCTTACCTCATGCCCGTTTTCCTGCAACAGGGTAGCAATATAAACCAGTGAAAGGGGCGGCCACAGTGTTGACCAAATGCCGCTTTGCTGGGTACAGCGACCCTCCCTTGTAAACTTCTCACCATAAACATCCGGCGGATTTAAAAGTAGAACTTTCAATTTATATAATCATAGCAGTATTTTCAGGAAATCCTCAACTGTTAAACCAGCATTGCGTATCAATGCTCGTAGTGTTCCAACAGATAGTTCCTTATGTTGGGGAATAGACAGATTAACTCTCATCCCTTCTTTAGTCATTACTACGTGGCTCCCCACTTGCCCAGCTATCTGCCAGTCAAGTTTTTGAAACGCCTTAACAACATCTTTGCCCGATATATTGGCTAATTTACCCATGAAAGACTATACAGCAACTACTATCTCTTTGTAATCTTTACCTGTAGGTGAGGCAGTGTGAGTTTTTTGATTTTCTGCCCATAACCAGGCAGTGATAGCTTCTTTAATATTTTCTACGGCCTCCTGTTCAGTTTTACCTTGTGAGACACAGCCGGGTAATGCAGGTACCTCTGCTACCACCCAACCATCTTCTGCCTGTTCTAATTTAACGTTAAAGAGCATCTGATGTTTCTCCCTACTGATATGTTACCTTACATAGAGCCAAAAATGCCAAAATTAAAGTTAACTATTGTCTGAATTTAAATCAAATACTTAATCAACGTGTAGCCATATCTGATCCAAACCTTAGACAATCGTATTTTAGAGTATCCGGCCTTACGTTTATGCTCGTGTGAGGGGACCTCTGTCAGTCTGAATTGCTTTTTCAGGGTTTTCATAATCATTTCCTGCTCGATTGTGGTAATATCTTCTTTAAGGTTTAGTTTTTTTGCCACGTCTGTTTTAATAGCTCTGAAACCGTTTTGTGAATCGCTGATTCTTACTTTGAATCGCCAGTTTATACAGGCAGTGATAAAGGAGCTGCCCATGAGTCTGAAAAACTCGTCAAAACCACCGTGCAGTTCGCTTGAACCGCCAAGTAACCTTGAGCCAGTAACGTGGTCGGCCTCTCCCTTAAGAATTGGCTCTGTCAGTTTTGGAATATCGTCAGGGTCGTGAGAACCGTCTGCATCTATAAAGACAATTATGTCACCCTTAGCCTCATTAATGGCGTGTCTTAAGGCGGCACCCTTGCCCTTACCATTGTCGGTTATACATCTGGCAGTAAGGTTTGCGGCGACCTCTGCAGTTCCGTCTGTAGAGTGGCCGTCAATAACTATGATTTCATCAGCGTATTTTTTGCAGCCATTTATAACATCGCCAATGGTTGCTGCCTCATTTAATGCTGGAATTACGATGGTTATCATTTTTTATCTGCGTTCATCTGTGCCATCTGCGGATTAATCTTTTCAAAATTCCTTAAGAATGTCCGTCCGTTTGCGGTATGGAAAGTTCATAGGGAACTGATATGGTAAATATGGCCCCGTCAGGGTGGTTATCGGCTGAGATTGAGCCATTCATGTTATTTACGACAATAGTCTTTGCCATGTAAAGACCTATTCCCATGCCTGAGTGTTTGCCCTTTGTTGTAAAGTACTGGTCAAATATTTTTTCCTTAACGCTGCTGCTAATTCCTGTGCCGTTGTCTTTTATGGTTAAATTATAATTTGAACCGGAATCAAAAAGTGTTATCTCTATTTTACCTTTATAACGGTCATTGCTCAAAGCCACTCCCTTTTCAGCAATTGAGTCCTTTGCATTATTTAAAATATTAAGTAACGCCTGTTTAAACTCATTCGGGTACCCTGATATTTTAGGGTCAGTCCGGGTTTCCACTGACAAGGAGACATCTACAGAATTATGCTTAAGCAGCGCAGACATTATGGACATGACACTATTAATTGCTTCTTTCAGAGAAAACGTAAATTTCTTTTTAGAGGGTTCAAAGAAATCTTTAAAATCCTTTATCGTATGGGACATGAAATCTATCTGTTCCATGGTTTCCTCTAAAAGCTGTGTTACGTCTTTGGTTGTAGCAGTGCCGGATTCAACACAGGACGCATAGTCTGTTATAATCAATGAAAGACTGTTAAGAGGCGCTCTCCATTGGTGGGCTATGATTGAAATCATCTCGCCCACTGCTGCAAGTCTCGATTGCTGAATAAGCAGCTGTTCCTGATCTCTGCGCTTTTTTACCTCTTGTCTGACATTTTCCTCGAGGTTTTCATTAAGTATTTTGAGTGCTTCGGCGTTTTCTCTGAGTTTTTCCTCGTAAGTTATCAAATCGGTAATATCTCTTGAAATTCCAACAGTGCCGATTATCTTACCGCTACTGTCACACCATGGGATTTTTGTTGCAGATACCCACGCCTCGGTGCCGTTTCGATGAGTAATCTTTTCAATCTTGTTTTTTATTGGAACTCCGGTAGAGATTACGCTGAGTTCATCTTCAAAAGCCTTTTGAGCCTGTACAGGTGGTAGAAAGTCAAAATCCGTCTTTCCTGCCATATCCTCAACCGTGGTTTTGGAGTTTTCAGCCTTAGCCTTGTTTACACGTACAAAACGGCTTTCTCTGTCTTTGAAAAAAATCGAATCAGGAATATTATCCATTATAGCCTGAAGAAAGTCGAGGCTGCAGTTTGAATCTTTGGTGTTGCCGGATTTATCAGCGTCAGTAGTCATATTATCGGGATTCTTATCATATTTTACGGGTAGTTACCATGGGGCAAAGTCGCTCTTTGCAACATCGCACACCGGACAACGCCAGAAATCAGGTAAAGAAGCAAACGATGTACCTACAGCTATTCCCCGCCTTTCATCACCCTTTGCAGGGTCATATATGTAGCCACAGTCAATACAAACGTACTTAGTCATGTTCCTTGTTTTTACCCCTAACTTTTTAATGCCAACTGACTACACTCACAAGATTCCTCTTTGATAATATTGTTTTGTTCCATACCCCTGCCTGTAACCAATCGCTTATATAATGAAACATCTGT
>JADFYB010000122.1:7442-8525 GCA_015233245.1 Nitrospirota bacterium
ATCCTTAAAGTCAACACGGTTTTCAACAAAGTTAAGAGCGTTACTTTTTGGTGCAGTTTATTGCTATAATATATCAGATGTGAATATAACAAAGTTTAAAGGAGGTACACTATGATGAGAACATCTAATCCTGCCCTGAGGGGCCATTCTATTACGAGATATACCGGCATATCGGGGTACTCCGAGGCAATGACTATACAGGGGGCTGTAAATAAATCACTGTTTCTGATATTGATTTTAACCGCAGCAGCAGTATGGACCTGGAACAGGTTTTTTACTGAGGGACCTCAGGCAATAGTGCCACTTGTTACTCTAGGGGTTATAGGTGGTTTAATTACTGCTGTGATTACAATCTTTAAGAACAACTTTGCAACCGTAACAGCGCCGATTTATGCGCTCTTTGAGGGGTTAGTCATAGGCGGTCTGTCGTCTTTAGCTGAAGCAGCCTATCCGGGAATAGCATTTCAGGCTGTGGTTTTAACAATAGGCACACTTGTTGCCTTGCTTTTTGCATATAAGACGGGGCTTGTCAGAGCTACCCAAAAGTTTAAATCTGGTGTGATAGCAGCCACAGGGGGCGTGTTTTTGATTTATATGGCCTCTATGATTTTAGGCTTATTTCACATACGGATACCGTTTCTGTTTAGCGGAGTTATTGGATTAGGCGTAAGTCTTGTAGTAACAGCCATAGCAGCGTTAAATCTGGTGCTGGATTTTGACTTAATAGAACAATCGGCAGCAGCAAGGGCTCCTAAGTTTATGGAGTGGTATGGGGCTTTCGCACTCTTAGTTACGCTGGTTTGGCTGTATCTTGAGATTTTGCGTCTGCTTCTGATATTAAGAGAAATGAACAACGATTAGTGAGGACTTAACGATAAAGAAAATGCCTGCGGGCTCTCGGTATAGCTGAGAAATCCTCTTGTTGCTAACTGAACTGGCCACTTATATATTCTTTTGTATATTTTTCTTTAGGATCGTCAAAAATCTGTCTTGAATCACCAAATTCTACAAGATAACCGGTGCGTCCACCTTCGGATGTATCTACGTAAAGGAACCCGGTCTCGTCGGCAACTCTTTGTGCCT
>JADFYB010000123.1 GCA_015233245.1 Nitrospirota bacterium
ACCTTTCTTTCACAACCTGTAGGCACAATTCGCTAATACGTCACCTTAAATTAATCAGCCACCCTTGTTTTGGAGCAAATGTAATACCCTCGTAGTAGTTTAACGGCAATGAGATTATTGACAAATCTTTTTAAAATTGATATGAGCCGCATATCTCTTACACTAAAAATGGCTCTTGTGTCAGTGCTGGTCGGTTTTATTGTAAGCGTTGCAGGTGGTTACGTACTCAGTCAAAACCTCAAAGCAGTGCTCAATGAACGGCTAACCGAACAGCTTACCAAAGTGGCGGCTGATAACAGAAGGGTTTTTGACAAGTTTTACATTGGCTTCCATCAGCAAGTACGCCTGTTTGTATCTCGCAGTGACTTTCTAAATTATATTTCTAATGTAAAGTGGGACAATTCATCTGAGCCAATCATCCTGAAGGATGTTCCACCGTGGGCTCCCCCTGCTTCAATGCTTCGGACATTTCAGCAGTTTAGCTTTCTGTTGTTGTTTGATGCAAATGGAAACTTGAGGGAATTCTTTCAAAATGATGTCAGACCTCCTTCTGCTGACCTTTTAAAACAAAACTACTCACTTTTCTTGCAAATCAGTAACGACATAACAATGACAACCTCCATAAACGGAGAGCCATATGTCCTGTCCTCAAAGACTGTTTCAGATAATAAAGGAAACGCTCTTGCCACCCTTATGATGATCGAACGCGTGGATTCGGATATGCTGCAGGTTCTTTATGGAACCGATGCGCCAGGAGTAATAGCGATTGTTTCGTCAAAAGATTCAAAAGTAATAGTAAGCAATAAGCCCACTCTAATACCTCAGGGAACTACCTTCGACAACAATTTTAAAAAGAAATACACTTTTTTAGGAAAGTCTTTCTTAGACTATGGAGATGTGGACTCGTGGTTAATGATTGTCTCTTTAATCTCCAATGAGGATGTGGAGAGTCTGGATCGCAGTATCATGCTTAGAACCAGGCTGTTGGGAATAGTAGGTGCGTCTTCCTTAATTTTTTCTTTTGTAATCGTAATGATGTTTGCAATGAAAAAAATTTCACGCCTGAATCATGAAATTACTGAGTTTTCAAAAGCGACAGGCGTAAACCTAAATATGCAAAGCTATGCCGGCGACCAACTATTCCAACTTGAGAAGAGATTCGGAATGCTTTTAGATGAAATACTCATTTCGAGAAAAGAAATTGAAAATAAAAATGAAGAGTTAGAACTGAGAGTGGAGGAAAGAACTGAGGAACTTGCTGCCTCTAATGAAGAGCTTTATGCCTCTAATGAAGAGCTCAGTGCCACTAATGAAGAGCTCAGTGCCACTAATGAGGAACTTATTGATACAAACAATATGTTAGAGCGTGAGGTATCGGAACGTAAGAAGGTTGAAGATGAGTTAGTAAAGGCAAAAGAGTCAGCAGAAGAGGCAAATAAAGCTAAGAGCACATTTTTAGCCAATATGAGCCATGAGTTTCGCACCCCCATGAACGGTATCATAGGAATGACTAATCTGGCTCTGGACACACTCCTTGACAGCGACCAGAGGGAGTATTTAACCATAGTTAAAAACTCCTCAAACCATCTGCTCAGCCTGATAAATGACGTATTGGATTACTCTAAAATAGAAGCCGGCAAAATGGAACTACAGGAGGCAGATTTTGATTTGTTTATAACTATAAAAACCACATTGGAACCTATGGTGATTACGGCAAAGAAAAAGGGAATAAATCTTACAGTGGAGATTTTACCTGCAGTGCCGGCTTCATTACAAGGAGATGCCGGACGGCTGCGGCAGGTATTGGTTAATCTTATCGGTAACTCTCTAAAGTTTACAGACAAAGGCAAAATTGAGTTAAAAGTTGATTTGGCTCAAAGAGTTTTAAAGACAGCTCAGCCCATCGATGAAAAAACTCAAATATTGTATTTCTCAATCTCTGATACAGGAATAGGTATTCCTAAAGAAAACTTAGACGGAATTTTTGACAGCTTTAGCAGAGTAGAAAGTTTTTCAACCAAAAAATATGAAGGAACAGGGCTTGGGCTAGCAATAGTAAAAAAGGTTGTGGCAATGCTAGGTGGTGAGATATGGGTGGAGAGCGAATTAGGCAAGGGTAGTACCTTCTATTTCACGTCCAGATTTAAGGTATTATCAAAGCCTGCCTCAGACGTTGCACACATAGAAAAGATTGAATTCAGGCCTAAACGCATACTTGTAGTTGACAGTGATATATCTATAAGCAAAAAGATAGCCGAAATGATACGCAATGATGGATTCTATGTTGAAGTGGCCTCAGGTGGTTATGAGGCCTCAGGTATTCTCACATTTTCAACCATACAGTATGACATAGTCATTGTAGATTTCCAACTTTCAGATATGGACGGCTTTGCATTTTCAAAAAATATGAAATCCATAGAGAAGTTGTCACATATCAAAGTGATTATGATGGTCTCAGCAGGCATAAAAGGAGATGACCTGCATTGCAGGGCTCTTGGCATTTCCGGGTACTTAGTTAAACCAATTTATAAGTCTGATTTAATTGCAATACTCTCTATGCTGATAGCTAATTGGGAAAACCCTGAGGCACCACTTTTGACTCGCCACACGGCGCTGGAATCAAGAAGTTCTCTTAATATTTTATTAGCTGAGGATAATATCGTAAACCAGACACTTGCAGTGAAACTTCTGGAAAAACACGGGATTAAGCCGTCAGTTGCAGGAAACGGACTTGAGGCAACAGAGGCGACAGCTAAAACCCGCTTTGATCTCATTCTCATGGATGTTCAGATGCCGGTGATGGATGGTTTAGAGGCGACAAAGCATATAAGAAAATCACAGGAGTGTGAGATAAATAAAGAT
Organism: Nitrospirota bacterium; assembly: GCA_015233245.1. Classification (GTDB taxonomy): domain Bacteria; phylum Nitrospirota; class Thermodesulfovibrionia; order Thermodesulfovibrionales; family Magnetobacteriaceae; genus Magnetomonas. The sequence goes on from JADFYB010000123.1 coordinate 2,863, forward strand.
GTGCCAATAATAGCTATGACCGCTAACGCTCTCATAGGAGACAGGGAACGATGTATTGAAGCAGGGATGACAGATTATATTTCTAAGCCTATAGAGGCTGATGATTTATATGCACTAATTGAAAAGTACACCGCCTCCTGGCAGGCATGGAGTGACACATCGTCTCTTAATACTGAAGACAGCTCGGATGATGTTTCCGCTTTACAGCAGCCTGCTCAAATAACATCTGCAATGTCATTAAATATAGCTAAAACCTTAAAACGGATAAAAAACGATGAGGGAATTCTCAGAGATATGTGGCAGGCGTTTGTAGAGGATGCTCCAAATCAGTTAGCTTATCTTAAAACCCTGTTTGAAGCAAGAAATATAGAGGGGTTAAAAAAACAAATCCATTTGATTAAAGGGATGTCCGCCAGTGTTGGCGCCACAGCTCTTAACACTGAATCTATAAGAACAGAAGCGGCACTTAAAAACATGAATGATAGCCCTGAAGATGCGGAAAAAATACGAAGCTTTGTAGAAAATATACAATTTGAATCAGAGAAGGCTTTAAAGGATATGGCCACCTTTCTTTCACAACCTGTAGGCACAATTCGCTAATACGTCACCTTAAATTAATAACCTCCATCTAAGCGTAGAATAAGAGAACAGAAAAAATCAAAAAATGCGGTTTTGTTTAAAAGAACGGTAAACTATTCGGATTAATACCGAGTTGCAGTCAGAAGCATAACGCGGCGGCAAGAAGAAAGCGACGGAGGCGTACTTTTAGTACGTTGAGGAGCTTTTGACGATGCCAACAAAGTTAGGCGATAGAATGCAACATGGTATAAGTTAATAAACAGAGCCACCGATAAAGTGGCAGTACTTACAGTTTATTCCATGTGTACAGTTTCCGGCCCATTTGGGTTCTTTGCCGTCAATCTCCGTTAGATACTTTTTGGCAGCGCGGTGACAGGGGTTTAACTTTAAACATTCCACAAGGTGATGTCTTTGCTTATTCAGCGTATATAGGTGAAAATGGGCGCCTGAGACAAGCTTCTTATTAAAACACTCAGCTGTAACGCACTTAAACATCTCTTCAGCCCTTTCAGCCCTGATACTTTTGATTCTCGTAACGCTGTTGTAGTAATCAGTCCAGCCTCTTTTGCTCCGTATGGTTTTAAATTGCTTAAGCTCCTCAAGTTCCAAAAGAGTTGGTATGTAATCTGCCCATTTATGTGCAAAATATGCTGAATCTTTAATAAAGACGCTCATGTAAGACGGGTTTTTCTTGCGGTAATATTGATAGTTGTGGATTATCTCCAGATCAAGCACACTTGCAACCTTCTTACCCATCTGCCAAGCCTGCATACAGATATCCAGATCATGCTGGTATTTATTAAACTTGTCGTCAAAATAAAAACTCTTACAGTCTCTAACAAAAAGGAGTGCGCTGCAGAGTGTGGGCATATAGGCAGCACTGTGCTTTATCTCATCAGGGTCAAGCATCTGATCAGTAAAGAGCCACGAAAGCCCGTCGCTGTCAATCCAAATACCATCGTGGTTAGGCTCGCCACTTTCAAACACGTGGCGGCAACCCACAATGTCTGCGCCCAGTGCATCCGATACCTCATACACCCTTTCTAACCACCTGTTTTCGTAAATTTCCACATCATCATCAAGAAAGACCACGTTCATACTGCGGTCGGCTGCATACCTGAGAATACGATTCATTATGGTTGGATGATTAAAGCTATCGTCAAAGTTATTGTCCAGAAGGATAAACTCAGCACGGGTTAAATCTGTAGCCTTAACCGACCTCACAGCCCGCCGGGTTATCAGCCGGTTGTAGTTAGGGGTACACATCACTATAAGAGTGTCTTTTTTCATAAGCTCACGTCAGAAGATGGCACTTTCTGCAATCCACGTACATATTGCAATGAAATTTTTTACTCTCATCACCTAATTTTTCCTTTAAGAGCGCTTTTGCCTTTTGATGACAGGGGTTATACTTTAGGCAGTTTTCAAGATGAGACACTTTTCCCTCAAGTTGATACAAGTGGAAATAACTGTCCGACTTGTACTTTTCATTTATGCTCTCAGTAGCTACTTTTGTAAACAAACTGACAGAGAGTTCCTTATCAACAGTTTTCAACCTTTCGGCTCGTATAAGATAATGTTCGTAAGTCATGTGTCGCCATGTAATGGTTTCTGAAAATTCCTTAAATCTTACGAGTTCCGGGATTTCTAATAGTGCAGGGATATAAGATGCCCATTTAGAAGAAAAATAACCTGAATCCTCATGAAACGTATCCCAGAAAGTTGGGTTTTTAAGCTCATAGTACTTAAGGTTGTGAATAATTTTCATCTCACGGTCACACGCAACTTTTGAGCCATGCTGCCACGCCTGAAGACAGATATCAATGTCATGGTGATACTTTTTGTAATTAACATCAAAGTAGTACTTTGCAGGGTTTTTTACAAACATTACTGCACTGCAAAGTCCTGGCACATAAGCTGCGCCATTTATCACATACTTAGGTTCCATCACAAGGTCGTAGTACATCCACGTGCCGGTCTGCCTGCAGACAAATATACCCTCATGATTTGGCTCTCCATTTTCGTATGTATGCACTGAGCTAACGATGTCTGCCCCCATAGTCTCCGACACTTCATGAAGTCGCTCTATCCAGTGGTACTCATAAACCTCGATGTCATCGTCAAGGAATATGACGGTTTTGCCGGTTTCTGCCCCATACTTTAACATCCTGTTCATAACCGTGGGATGATGAAAACTCCTGTCGTAGTTATTGTCCAGAACGATAAACTCCGCTCTCTCTAAATTGGTCTCCTTAACGGAACCGATAGCGCGCATGGAAATCATGCGGTTTACCGTTGGAGCACACATCACAACAATTGTATCTTTTACTTTCATAATATTATAGTTATATATTTAAAGTTACTCATCAACTATTTTTTTCTGTGTTCTGATAAAAAATGTTGGCTCTTTTATAAAATCCCCGTCGTAAGGAATCATCTCATCTGTACCGAAACGCCCCGCGTACTGATTGGCAATCCCGTCACATATAAACCCAAGAGCACAGAACCGGCACTTATCGCATTGCTCAAAGGCAGTGCGTTTAAACTTGTGCGCCTCTAAAATGTGCATATCCTCCTCGTTGTCTATGAGGCATCGTATATTATCAGATGTCTTGGGAGAAGGGTTTCTGGTCTTATCAGAAAACCAACTGCAAAAATCCCACTCATGGGAGTCATAGCTAAGCTGAGGGTAATTATAACACTTGTTTTCGTGCCCTTTCATCATGCAAAACGGTAAGTACCGGACATTGGCTTCAAGCCCAACCTCATCACAATAGTTTAGCGCTTCAATTAAATACGGACTAATCTCACTGTGACGCGCCTGAAAATCTATGTCCATTTTAAGAGTCCAGCCCTCAAATGGATTATAGCTTATGAAATTAATCACACGCGCTCCATGCTGATAACTAAACCTGGCAATATCAGTTAACTGTGTCTTATTTACCGCTGTCATTGTGCAATTGACCCGCCACTTAATATCATGCTTTTGGAAATTTTCAACTGCCGAGATCACATGTTTCCAGCCGTCTTTGGATTTTGTTAGAAAGTCGTAAGTCTCACCGATAGCATGCACTGAACAGAGAAAATCATACACTCCGGCGTCTTTTAATTTGAGCAGAGTTTCAGCATTCGCTAAGGCCCGCATATTACTTATCAGTGAGGGCTTAAGTCCTATATCGTTACAATAGTTGACTAACTCAAGAATGTGAGGGTAAATTGTTGGCTCACCCCCTGTGATGTCAACCCATTCGTTTTTGTACTCTGTGCGGTATAAATAGGCATCAGACTTACACTCCTTAAGTGCGTGCCAGTTCTTAGCTGGCGTGTGGGCGTAGTAGCAAAATATACACTTAATATTACACAGGTAACCCACGTAGAGAACCGCCCGTTTGGTAAGTTTCCGGTCGGTTGTCGTCGTTAATTTATCAGATGGTTTTATCTGAAGATTTCCTGTTTCATAATATGTATCTTTAGATATTATTGTTGAACCAGTAGATTTTAGATCAGAATTATGTGTTACTAAGCCATCAAATCCGATAACTGTTCTTGTATCATAGAGTGCTCCGAGAATCTCTTTGAGGTATTTTCTTATTTCAATTTCACGTGCTATCGGAGTAATCACAATTGTGTCAAAATCAATTAATGAATCTTTCAGTGTCTCCGGCTTAACTATGGTAAGGCCATAAAAAGGTTTGCCGCAGAGGTCATCATTTCTATCAACTACAAGTTTAAGACTGTCACCAAGCAGCGGAGCAAGCGCATTTGATACTGTTCCAGCGCCATAAAGGGCTATGTTCTTTTTATTTTTCGATGCACTGGCTAACTCAAGAATGCTTAGTACAAAAGTGGTCAGATTGTGCTGCTTATACAGCGGATGTGCTCTGGGATGAAATTTAGGGAGAGAGTTAACCACTGCCGGAATTCTTAAAGCCGGAACGTGTGTGGTTACCATGGTTTGTTTCTCATGCTGAAGTATTGTATCTCCGAGAGCTGTTAGATTTTCTAAAAAGGCTGCATCTGGGTCTTCGTTTTTTCTACCGATACAGCCGCCGTTTTTATTTTCACTTCTAAACCAACCATTTAAACCATATGTACGATTGAAACGCACGATTATTTCGTTACATACGGCCAAAACCGACAATCTGCCGGTATCTTTTGAAACTGTATAAAGCCCTGTCAATGGCTCAGCATCAATACGCTCAATCATCTCCCACATAAGCGGAACATTTATGGCGTTTAGATCCGGTACCCAAAACAAGTAATCCATACCGTAATTGAAATCCTCTATCAGTTCGGCTTTCATAACCTCCTGCCGACACTTGAGAGGGTCTGTGTCAAAATGCCAAAAACACCGGCATTCATAGCTGAAAAAATGTGACATAGCGGCATAGAGGTCGTGTATTTTGATAACATCCTCTGCTGTCGGCTCATGACTTAGTGGCAGTGCCAATGTTATCCTTATTTCATAGGTTTTTTTCATCTTTTAATTCCCAATTGATTCTAAGACATCTTTAAGATTTTTATATCCTCATTTAAAAACAACTGTGCTTTAATGAAGTAACACCATTTGCTTCTAAAATGCTCAAAGTCTTTTTCATTAGTCTCATCACCTGTTAACAAACCATCTCCAGTTATCTCCAGTGTCATGGAGGCTGCAACCTTCTTTCCCTCTGACCATGTGTTAACGCACATATCCGTCACGTATAGATTACCTTCAAAATTTCCATCAATTTCAATCTTATCAGGGTGCATTATAAAGATAAGGCCCGGTGACACCCCCGGCACGTACATAAATGGTAACGCAGACTTGCCATCCTCCATTGCAACATGTGCAGCCTTATCGGTAAGATTGTAACCATAGATTTTCTTTTGTGTTTTTTCATTCAAATTTACACATCCCAATAAAGATGCGCCGGATAACTCCTGAGTGTTGGTGAGTTTATCAAGCCATGAGTA
>JADFYB010000124.1:0-486 GCA_015233245.1 Nitrospirota bacterium
ATAACAATCTGAAAATGTTTTTTAATCTTACAAGATGTGGCGATGCTTACGGTAAAATGATTTACTATGGGTCAGGGACTGAGTTTGACAGAAAACATTGGATTCCCAAAATGAGTGAGGATTATTTTGATGCACATGTACCAGCGGATGATTATGGGTTTTCAAAGTATATAATGGCCAAATACACTGAAAAAGCAGACAACATCTATAATCTGAGGTTATTTGGAGTTTTTGGTAAATATGAAGACTGGGCAATCAGATTTATCTCTAATGCCTGCTGTAAGGCTTTAATGGATTTACCAATTACCATAAAACAAAACGTACTTTTTGATTACATTTATATAGAGGATATTCTAAAAATAACACAATGGTTCATAGAGCATGAGGCGGCACAAAGGTGTTATAATGTTTGCAGAGGAGAGGCATATGAGCTTGTGGCATTGGCAAAAATGGTGCTTGACATAAGCAACAAAAATCTAAATATCG
>JADFYB010000124.1:510-8366 GCA_015233245.1 Nitrospirota bacterium
GGTCTGGGAACGGAATTAAGCGGTGATAACTCCAAATTGATACGTGAGTTAGGCGGTTACAATTTTTACAGTATGAAAGAAAGCATTGCGCAATTGTATGTCTGGTACAACGAGAGGATAAAATACATTGAAAGAGAAAATCTGCTCGTTGATAAATAAGCTGATACCATGCAAAAGAGGAGTGTATTGTGGATAGAGTTTTGTTTATAGTGCCGCCGAATTTGGATTTTGATAGCTTTATAAATCCTGGCTTTAATGAGTGTGAGGTGAGCGGAAAAACAGGCAAGTTTGGAAGTTTGCTGACAGATATGCCGATGGGGTTGATTTCTATGAGTGCTTATTTGAAAAAAAACACGGCAGTAGAGGTGAAACTCATTAACTTCAATATTGTTCTGACAAAGATGGAAAGCTTCGATTATGATTCGTATAAGGAGTTTTTCCTTAATGCGCTTTCAGCGAAAGAATGGCTAGATTATTCTCCCACCTTAGTGGGAGTATCAACATTATTTACCCCATCATATTACAGTATGTTGGATATTGCAGAGGCAGCCCGGTCAATATTTCCGGCTTCATTAATAATAGCCGGCGGAGGCATACCCACCAACATGTATAAAAAGATATTTGAGGACAGCACATGTTTTGATGCGCTATGCTACGGCGAGGGAGAAAAACCGTTGTCAGGACTGGTGGCGGCTACTGATAAAGTTGAGTTTTTAAGAAATAATCAATCATGGATAACAAAAGAAAAAGTTGATAAAAACCAGTTTTTTGTGTTTGACCATATAGTGAATCTTGATGAGATACCATTTTTTGATTACGACATTCTGGGTACAGAAGGCTATGGGTTGAACCCTCTTCTGTCGGCTTTCCCGCTTGCACAAAAAAAGACAAAAAGTATGCCTTACATGACATCAAGAGGCTGCCCTCATCACTGTTGTTTCTGTGCATCACACACGGTTCACGGACGTACTATGCGTTATCACAGCTTAGATAGGTTGAGAACTGATTTCAAACGCCTTTCAGAACAGTATGGAATACAAACAGTGGTTTTTTTGGATGACCATTTTATGGCTGACAGGCAGAGAGTGTTCACAATTATTGATATTTTGGCTGAATTACAGTTGACGCCTTTTTTCCCATACTCATTGACCCTTTACGCTCTTGACAGAAAAGTGCTTGAGGCTTTGAAAAGCATCGGGCTTAACCACATTGTGTTGTCGGTGGAATCTGGCAGCAATCGGGTGTTAAAGGAAATTATGCACAAACCTCTTAACCTGTCAATAGTGAAGCGGGTAATTGCCGACTGCCGCCAATTAGGGATAGATACGGACGTTAATTTTCTCATAGGTCTGCCTGGCGAAACACACCATGATATTGAGGTTTCACTGGCATTTCTAAAAACTCTTGATGCTACATGGTTCAGAATTTATGTTGCAACCCCGCTTGTAGGAAGTGAAATGTACAATATATGTGTTGAACATAATTACCTGAGCGATAATTATCTGAGTTGTAATTTAAAAAAGGCTGTTATAACCACTCCTGACTTCACAGCAGAGTATATAAGAGATAAGGCCTATTCCTTGAATCTGGAACTTAATTTTGTATGGAACAGCGACTTAAGACTGGGCAATTACGATGTGGCATTAAAGGGTTTTGAAAACACTATAAGAGTTAAGGCTGACCATGCATTTGCTTATTATTTTGCAGCAAAAGCCGCAAAGATGTTGAATTTAGAGGAGAAATACACTTCTTATAAAGCAAAGTATCAGGAGATAACAGGAAAATCAGCGTTTTGGAAAGCCTATGCTAATCAATTTGCGCTGCCTGAGATAGAATAGTTTTTGCTTCAAATATGATCTTCGGATACACTCATATTAGCAAGAAACTCATTCCTGTCTAAGAAAGGCCACAAATCCTCAAGCGGTTTAGAGACCATAGTGCCATCCGGCATTGCCATAGAGGACAATCTGGGCGCGGTTTGCAAATCAGGGTCAACCATCACCTCACACACAACAGGGCCATCTGTGTCGAGAACCATAGCGACCTCGTGTTGCAGGATTCTCTGATCGGATATTCTTACAGCGGGAAGTCCATAAGCCCGGGCAACTTTACACGTATCGGGCAGCGTCAGAGCGCTTGAGGGGTCACAGCAAACAAGCCGGCCTTCAAAAAACCTGTTATGAGTGTTTCTGATAGCAGCATAACCGTTATTGTTTAGCACAAACAGTTTTACGGGCAGATTGAGGCGTTTCATGGTTTGGAGTTCCTGAATGTTGTGCTGAAGACCGCCGTCTCCCACTATACTTACTGTAAGTCTGCCGCTTGCTATGGCTACCCCTATGCTTTGAGGAAGTGCAAACCCCATTGAACCCAACCCCGGTGAGTTGATAACCCGCTGGCCCCTCTTAACCCTAAAGCTCTGACAGGTTATTTCAGCGCAACTGCCTGAAGATCCGGGTACAATCACATCATTTTCCGTAAGAAGATCTGATAGCGTATTTATCAAGGCATATGTATTAACGTATTCTGACTGTGATAGGTACTCTGGCAACACTACCGGATACGCCTCTTTCCATTTATTACACAGAAGCTGCCAATTTGAGCGCTCCGTGTGTTTTATTAGGTGTAATTTATGTATGAATTTGTTTAGAAACTCCTTTGCATCTGTTACTATAGGGATTGCAATTTCTGTATCAATTTTTCTGATTTCCGCCTCATCTATATCTACGATAACCTTTTTAGCGTTGGGTGCAAAGCCGCGATAATTGTATCCAACCTGCGGAAGGTCAAGCCGGGCACCAATAGTTAGCAGAAAATCGGAATTTTGGAGGATAAAATTTGCCCCGCGTGAGGCAATAGAGCCGGGGCGTCCAAAATACAAATCGCTATCCTCAGGCAGTATATCCATAAGCCGCCATGTGGCAAGGACAGGAATTTTAAGAAACTCTGCAAGTGATAGAAATTCCGCCTGAGCCTCAGCAAACCTGATGCCCCTTCCTGCCAAAATTACAGGCCGCTTTGAGTTATTTAGTAGCTCTATAGTTTTTTCAACCATAGAGCTTAGCACTGTTTTTTCTAACTTAAAGCTTTCTGAGTTCGGCTCGAAACCTTTGAGATTTTCAGTATTGATCCCAGCTCCCTGAACATCAAGCGGGATGTCAATCCAAACCGGACCAGGGCGACCGGTCTTTGCAAGATAAAAGGCCTTCTCTATATGATAACGAATCTCATCAGGTTCCATAACGGTGACAGCATACTTTGTAATGGGTTTTACCATAGAGACAATGTCTGCCTCCTGAACACCCATCTGTCTCAGTCCCCTGCCGCAAAGCAGGTCTTTGCGCTTGACCTGACCGGATAGCACCACAAGCGGTGTTGAATCTATCCATGAGGCAGTGACTCCGGTTATAGCGTTAGTACCTCCGGGGCCAGTTGTAACAAGAGCAACGGCTACATCATTATTGTACTGAGCAGAGCCATCGGCTGCAATGATAGCCGCCTGTTCATGCAGAAATCCGGTGTGGTTAATTTTTCTGCCTACTGAATCAACCAGGTGCATACAGCCGCCACCGGGCAGCATAAAGACATGATTGACTCCGAAGCCTTTAATCAGGTCAATCACATAGTCTGAAAGTTTTGTTATCAGCGCTTACCCTCCCATCATTACTGTAAAAGAGCTTCAAGTGCTTCAGTTATAGTAGTTGTGGCTCCATTCCAGGGACGTGGAAACAAAACACCGTTACAGTCTGCTATGTTTGTTATACTGTCATCAACAATAGTGCAGTCCTTGTCAAGCCACTTTAGAAAGGAGGCTTTATCCGTGTCATACACCGTATGGCTCTCATTTGGCCTCATAGCAGGTATAAAGTGAAAAGTGCGTATCCACTTTCCGTAGTGCTTGATAACCCATGAGGCTGAAATGTGAGCGCAAGCAAAGGATGTTGCAGTAAGTGCAATGTGTCTGAAACTTTCGCCATGACGCTTAAACCACTCCATTACCTCTCGCACGGGCTCCATTTCCTGATACTTTTGTGATAGACGAAACTCATCCAAAGACTGTAGGTACTGTGTTACAGTAATGCCAAGAATCCGATGAGGAGGATTTTCAGTAAGCTCCTCATAGCAAACCGTGCAGTTATGATTTTCCGCAAGCCATTTTTGGTTAAACCACTGGCGCATCAGGTCATTTAACACGTCATCATTGTCCCACACGATAGTTTTCAAATATGTCAACAGCCTCTAAAATATAGGCTTATAAAGCCAATCTGCCCAGAAAGTCATAGCGGTTTTTCTGTTTTTTGCAATGTTTTCATCGTCATAAAAGGAATCGTCCTTGTAATGAGTGGTTGAAATCTCCTCAAAAATTGCGCCGTCTTCTGAGCTGAAATTGTGTTTTACCTCCCGCTCAACAACCACAATGTCCCCGCACTTGTATGTCTTTTCTATGCCGCCAAGGTTAACCGTTACGCTGCCGTAGAGGACATGAAAGGTCTCTTCTTTCTTTTTATGAAAGTGGACTGGGTGCTTTTGCCTGGGAAGCAGGATAATTATCTTCTTACAGTACTCTCTGTTTATACAGTTTATAATGGCAGCTCCCCACTCACAGAACCGTTCTATTCCGTAGTGGTGGGAAAGCTCCATCTCAAGCTTGTCACTGAGCGCTATCTTACTTTCCGTCAGCAGCGGTTTGAGTTTATTAATGATTGCCAGCACGTCAGCTCTGAAGTTTTTTGTGTAGACATCAGGTAACGTAACCGGCTCACCGGCTTTGATGCTTTTTGTGGAGATAAACTCGATGTATTTTGACATATCATTTGCTACTATTTGATTTTCAAGGTTGGGGATTGCATAAAAGGTGTTTGAAGTGTCAATGCTTTGTCCTGTCTCTATTGTGGTTTTAGCAAAAACTCCCCTTTGTAATCCTCTTAAGTCAGCTTTTTCTTTGTCAGAACCAGCAAACCTTTCCCCACTTACGTCCCCGCACATGGCAAACGCACTGCTTGCCGATTTAAGCCAAGCATGGATTTGAGCTGGTGTTGAGGAATAAGCGTTTATATCATATTTTTCGGTCTTTAGGGCAACATGTCTTTCAAAAACCTTTGCTCCTTTAGCTATTGCGATTTTTATTGAGTCAGTGTTGTCGGGGGATTCGTGAGTTGAAAACCCAACTGTCAGTCCCTGGTATCTGTTTTTTAACAAATCAATCTGATTTAATTGCAGATTACTCTCAGCCGTCGGGTACTCGCCCACACAGTGCATGAGACAAAGTGTTTTTCCCCTGTGTTCAAAAAATAGAACAACCTGGTCTATATCCTCAAGCGATGCGCCGGCAGTGGAGGCAATAATTGGTTTATCTGTTTTTGCGATTTTTTCAAGAAGCGGCCAATCTGTAAATGAGCAGCTTGCGATTTTTATGATTGAAAATCCATGTTCCTCTATTAAATCAACAGAGTTTTCGTCAAATGGGGTACAGATGGTTATGAAGCCCAGCTTTTCCGCCTCACTTTTTAAGAGTTTTTTTTCAGAGGCAGAGATGTTTGTTTCCAAAAATCTCTTAACATATTTTATATCTGTTCTGTTTTTATAATCATTGTGAATAAAGGTCTCTATGTCTCTGTATTGAAATTTAAAAGCAAAGTTAAATTCCTTAAAACTGCTGCATATGTTGTGGAATTCCCTGATAACACGCAACCCATGTTGCACATCACCCATGTGGTTATTTGCCATCTCAAATATGAACAGATTTGAAAACAAATTTTTGCTCTCCATCACGGTATCTTAGGGCGGGCAGTCAGCACATATTGATTTAAACAGGGTTGTGCTAAGGTATCTGTCCCCTCTGTCTGGTAATATCACAACAATCATACCACTTTTAATGCTCTTTGCCATTGCAACTGCGGCATGAACCGCAGCCCCGCTACTCATACCAACAAAAAGTCCCTCTTTTACTGCCAAATTCCGTGCCATTGTAAATGCGTCATCATCTTCAACATTAAGTTTCTCATCTAATTTTGATAAGTCCAATATGCCCGGCACTATGGATTCGGCCATGTTTTTAAGTCCTTGTATTTTATGCCCAAGAAGCGGTTCCACTCCGACTATTGTTATTGAGGAATCATATTCCTTAAGTCTCTTGCCTGTACCCATCAGTGTTCCGGTTGTTCCCATGCCGGCTACAAAAACGCTTACCTCTCCTTTGGTTTGCTCATAAATCTCAACGCCCGTTGTTTCGTAGTGGGCTCTGATGTTGGCAGGATTATTAAACTGATCCGGCATAAAATATACTTGCCTGTTGTCATCATATATTCTGTGAGCCATGCGAATTGCACCGTCTGTGCCCTCACAGCCGGGACTCAGGATTAATTCTGCGCCAAATGCCTCCAGCGTCATTCTTCTTTCCATACTAACACACTCAGGCATTACAAGCTTAACCCTGTAACCCCTTGCCGCCCCCACCATGGCCAAACCAATTCCGGTATTGCCACTTGTTGGTTCAAGGATTATTTTATCTTTTGTAAGAAGTCCCCTGTCCTCAGCGTCTTTGACCATATACCACGCTATTCTGTCCTTAACGGAACCACCAGGGTTGTTACCCTCTAATTTAGCAAGAATTTCAACCCCACTGACAGGGTTTATGTTTTTAAGAGTAACAAGCGGGGTATTGCCTATTGCCGATATTACGCCTTCTGAGTGCTTATTTTCCATATTCTCCAACTCTGTGAACAATTATAGCAATAAGCAATCAAAAAAGTAAATTAACAAAAAATGAGTAAACCACAGATAAACACGGATGAACACAGATTATTTTTTTTTCATCAGCGGGTTGGGGTGTTTTCCCCAGGTGTGTATCTGTGTCCATCTGTGGTTAAAGTTTCCTTTTGAATCTTTGATTTAAATTAATAAGTTTAGTGGGCGCCGTGAATGAGAGGCGGAAGACATCGCACACAAACCATCTTTTTCTCACCCTCATGATAACACTCTAAATACACCCTGTCTTTACTCTGTGTGCCGCATACAAAACACTTACATTCCATAATGGTTTTGTCCCCCTTATAATGAGTTTATTTCGTCCACAATCTTCTGCGGATCCATATTGTGCATCATAGAACCAAACGATATTGATTCCATATTAATCCCAGGACAAGTAAAACAGCCGTTGCCGAAGTATTTTTCTATAACATCCTTTGCCCCCGGCACATCCTTAATAACATGCCCAATCACGGAGTCCTTTGTAATTTTCTCAGCCATAACCTTCCTCCTCAGAGTATTTAATTTCTAATCTTAGATGATTATTAAACAAAATCGGCTTTTAGATATATGAGCTATGTCATAAAAGAAATTTTTTTTGGTACTGCATGAATTACTAAGGAATTTGGTGGCGGGGGGCGGATTTGAACCACCGACCTTCGGGTTATGAGCCCGACGAGCTACCGGACTGCTCCACCCCGCGGCAAATTTACTAACTACATCCTTTCGCCTGATTACACTGTATCTGTGCTGCCTTAAAACTACCCACTCAGAGTACTGTAACATAACAATATTAAAATGTCAAATGCCTTATCCAGTCTTTTTTGGTATTTTAATGTTTTTTTTTCTAACCATGTTATTTACTGTGATAAGAGGACTTATTGACAACTTTGTCCAAAAATGATAGATTAAGTTGTGTAGTCTTTGATGACAAATCAACAATAGCTATTTTAGCGGGTGGATTTTATGTCAAAGATTTTTTCTATATTGCTTTTAGCGCTTTTTGGGGCGTTTCTTTCTCTGGGTGAAGTGCTGTGTGCAGATAGTAACACACACCGGTTTGGTTATCTCGGAAATGCCTTTGGGTTAGTTGGCAGCTCGTCAGTGGC
>JADFYB010000125.1:0-995 GCA_015233245.1 Nitrospirota bacterium
GATATATGAACTGTTGGGAAATTAAAAAATGCAGCGAAGACGAAAGGTCTGCTTGTCCGGTTTTTATCAAAGAGTCAGATGTCGTTAATTGCTGGGATGTTTTAAAGTGCGAGGAGTCAAAAAGGAATGCTTGTGTTGCATTTATTAATAATAATGGCCAGGAATGCTGGAAATTAACCGGTACACTATGCCATGGCAATGTGATAGATGAGTTTAAAGAAAAAATAAAACAATGCAGAAAGTGTGAGTTTTTTACAAAATATGCTAAAAGACCGATGTAACTATATCATAATCATAGCTGTTGTGTTGGATTACGAGGTGGAAACACTGTAATATACATGCATAAATACATCTCATAGAGTTTTGGAGTTAAAATAGCAGTTTCAGGTTAGAAAGTGACCTGAATAAGCACATAGATATTTTTATGCAAAGAGCTATTGCATATTGCATTAAGCTCAGGCGCATCGGGAGTAAACATTAGTGAAGAATTTATTGATGGCGCAATAGCTGTGTACAGTGGAGATAGAGATGAATTTGCATGATATATTAGTAAAGGAAAGAAATAACCTTTTAAACGGTTGGTTCACACTTATAATTCAAACATATCCACCAGAGAGTAAAGCATTTCTAGAAAAAAAGAACGAACCCTTTAGTAACCCCATAGGGCATAGTATTTTAGTATCAATAGAAGGAGTGTTGGAGGAACTCCTAAACAACATGGTACAGGAACGAATTATAGTCCTGCTAAACGATATGATCAGGGTAAGAGCTGTCCAGGACTGTAACCCGTCTGAGGCGATATCATTCATATTTTTGCTAAAGCAAGCTTTGAGATCAGTAACAAAAAGTTATATTAAGGGTGACCAGCTAGTTAAGGAAATATCAGCCTTTGAAGATACTATAGACAAATTGAGCCTTATTTCTTTTGATATCTTTATGAAATGCCGTGAAGATATTTTTAATCTTAGGGTTAATGAAATGAAAAGAAGCACCTT
>JADFYB010000125.1:1005-8351 GCA_015233245.1 Nitrospirota bacterium
AAAGAGAGCAAAAACAGAAGATGCTAAAACTGTATAATAAATCTAAATAGGAGGTGGTCTTAATGAAAATCTTGCTTCCCTTCCTTGGAGTAATTGGCATTGTATTAGTAGCCTTTGTAGGTGTTGGGTTGCTAAACCTGCAATATCTCTTTGGAGTAATAATACCTTATACAGCCTTTGCCGTTTTCCTGGCAGGGGTTGTTCTGCGTATATTGAAGTGGGGGCGCTCTGCAGTTCCTTTCTGTATCCCAACAACAGTCGGGCAGCAGAAATCTTTTCCATGGATTAAACGAAACAGGTTCGATAATCCCTCCAACAACTTTGAAGTTATTGTCAGAATGGCCTTAGAGGTGTTACTTTTCCGCTCTCTTTTTAGTAACACAAGCACAGCCCTTAAGGAGGATGAACGGCGCCTTGTTCATCAATCCAGCAAATGGCTTTGGTTGGGCGGCCTTGCGTTTCATTGGTCTTTTTTCATTGTATTGTTAAGGCACTTCAGGCTGTTTATGGATCCTGTTCCTGCTTCGCTTTATTTAGTTGAAAGCATGGACGGTTTTGTGCAGTTAGGTGTACCGGTTTTGTATTGGACAGGGTTGATTTTACTGATTTCGGTTACATATCTGTTTATCAGAAGAGTTGTTATAACTAACGTACGTTATATCTCTCTGCCTAACGATCATTTCCCTCTGTTGCTGGTTCTTTTTATCGCTTTAACAGGTCTGATTATGAGGTACGTCTTAAAGGTAAATGTTATCTCTGTAAAAGCTTTTACTGTTGGGCTCTTTAGCCTCAAACCAAATCTTACGCAAGATTTAGGACTAATATTCTACATACACTTATTATTAGTGAGTGTTCTATTGGCCTATTTCCCATTCAGTAAGTTAATGCACTCAGCCGGCGTATTTCTGAGCCCTACTCGAAATATGCCCAATAACAGTCGTAGGATTAGACACATAAACCCTTGGAACTATCCTGTTAAAGTTCATACTTACGAAGAGTATGAAAACGATTTCAGGGATAAAATGAAGACAGTTGGTCTGCCATTGGAAAAGGAGTAGGTATGTCAAATTTAAAACCAGATGAATTATCCAGGATAAATTATACACCTCCTGAGGAGGACTGGATGGCTGTTCCGGTACAAATGAGGAAAGGTATGTACTGTCATGGTGCCAGCGAAAACAGTCTTACGACTGTTGGCTTTCCAAACCCAAGAAAGTGGTCGTCAGCGGATACGGATTGGAAATTGCCCGATAACTGGCAGGAAATTGTACTAAAAGGAATGGCAGAAAGACTCGAAAAATACCGGTCATTTCACATCTTTATGGATATATGTGTAAGGTGCGGAGCATGTGCTGACAAGTGCCATTTCTTTCTTGGCACTGGAGATCCAAAAAATATGCCGGTTCTGAGGGCTGAACTGTTAAGGTCTGTTTACCGCAGGGAATTCACAACTGCAGGCAAGATACTGGGCAAGCTTTCCGGCTCCAGGCAACTTACTGAGGATGTGCTGAAGGAATGGTGGTATTATTTCTTTCAGTGCACGGAGTGCCGCAGGTGTTCAGTGTTTTGTCCTTACGGAATAGATACTGCTGAAATAACTATGATAGCCCGAGAGCTTCTAAACCTTCTGGGACTAAACATCGAATGGATAGCTGGCCCTGTTGCTAACTGTTACATGAAGGGCAACCACTTAGGTCTTGAACCCCACACTATTACAAGCAGTATTGACTTTCTGTTAGATGAAATAGAGGAGGTTACAGGTGTAAAAATAGAGCCGACTTTTAACAGAAAAGGCGCAGAGATACTATTTGTAACACCGTCAGGAGACCTTTTTGCAGACCCCGGCACATATACCTGTATGGGGTATTTAATGCTGTTTCATCAGTTGGGTCTTGACTACACATGGAGCACATATGCTTCTGAAGGCGGTAACTTTGGCTCGTTTACATCAAACGAAATGGGCAAAAGGCTAAATTCAAAGATATATGCTGAGGCAAAACGGTTGGGCGTGAAGTGGATACTTGGCGGAGAGTGCGGACACATGTGGAGAGTGCTAAACCAGTACATGGATACATGGAACGGGCCGGCAGATTTTCTACAGGTTCCGGTTTCTCCTATAACCGGCACTGTTTTTGAAAATGCTGCTTCTACAAAAATGGTTCATATCTCAGAGTTTACGGCAGATCTCCTGAAACATAATAAAATTGAAATTGATCCGTCAAGAAATGACCATTATAAAGTAACCTATCACGACTCCTGTAACCCCTCAAGAGGTATGGGGCTTTTAGAAGAGCCGCGCTACATAATAAAAAAGGTTTGTAATAATTTCTTTGAGATGCCGGAAAACACGATTCGTGAAAAGACGTTTTGCTGCGGCAGTGGCTCAGGCCTGAATGCCTCTGAAGATATGGAGCTTCGGCTACGTGGAGGTTTTCCCCGTGCTAACGCCGTTAAGCATGTGCATGATAAACATGGTGTAAATATGCTTTCCTGCATATGCGCAATTGACAGAGCAGCTCTGACCACCCTTATGGACTACTGGGTGCCGGGAGTTAAGGTAATTGGAGTCACAGAACTCCTTGCTAATGCAATGAAGATGAAGGGTGAAAATGACAGGGAAACAGACCTAAGGGGCGAACCGCTTTCAGGAGCACAGGACGGTGAAGAGAAGGAGGATAGTGAAGATGCCTGATAAAAGCAAGATATTCTTTTTATTAGTTATCTTTTTAGTAATTGTAACCTCTCCCTTTATCTATAATATGGTCAGGACTCCGGCAGGTGTGGTTGTAAAGCTAAATACCCCTGTCATAGACAACATGACTGTTAAGCAGTGCATACTGCCAAAAGAGCAAATGATACATGATCACATGAAGATACTAAACAGCTGGAGAGATGATGTAGTCCGTGGCAACCATAGAGAGTTTGGCAAAATTGACGGTGTAATGTATGAAAAAAGCCTTCAACTTACATGTTTACATTGTCACTCAAACAAGAGTGAATTTTGCGACAGATGCCACACATATGCCTCTGTGAGTGTCTATTGCTGGGATTGCCATGTTGCTCAGAAGGAGAACAAGCTATGAGTGTAGATAGAAGACAATTTCTAAAAGCAGCAGGGGCAACAGGTCTTTTAGGTCTTTTAGGTTCGCCACTGTTTAAGATTTTCGCTCCCGGTGAACTTGAAGCCTCACCAGAGCTTAAAGAAGGTATGGCTAAGTCTGCTAAAAGGTGGGCTATGGTAGTGGATATGAAAGCATTTCCAACTGAGGAAAGTTACAACAAATGTATAGAGGCCTGCAACAATATCCATAATATACCACACATAGAAAATGAAAAGCATGAGATAAAGTGGATATGGGCAGAGAAATATGAAAACGCCTTTCCTGATAGCTACAACGGCTATGTGAGTGAAAGCATTGAAAAAATGAAGTTCCTGGTTCTTTGTAACAACTGTGAGAATCCGCCCTGTGTCAGGGTGTGCCCCACAAAGGCAACCTTTAAACGTGAAGACGGTATAGTTGTTATGGACTACCACCGCTGTATTGGCTGCAGGTTTTGTATGGCTGCATGTCCTTATGGAGCAAGGAGTTTCAACTGGAGAGACCCTCGTCCATTTATAAAAAACCTTAACCCCTCATACCCTACCAGAACAAAGGGAGTGGTTGAAAAATGCAATTTCTGTGCAGATAGATTGTATAGAGGTGAGCTGCCTGCCTGTGTCGAGGCCTCAAACGGAGCCCTCATATTTGGAGACTTAAAGGATGAGAATTCTAATGTCAGAAAAACTCTCCGCTCCAAATTCACTATCACCCGCAAACCTGAATTAGGTACGTTCCCTGGTGTCTATTACATAATAGGAGGTAGCTAAAAATGATAGAAAAGGCACTGTCAGGCAGTAAATATTATTGGGCCTGGATATGCTTTTTACTGGCGGTAATCCTTGTTGGCGTTGCAGCCTACATACGACAGTTTCACTATGGTTTAGGCCTGACCGGTATGAGCCGTGATGTTTCATGGGGTTTTTATATAGCCCAGTTCACCTTCTTTGTAGGTGTGGCGGCATCAGCGGTTATGGTTGTATTGCCATACTATTTGCATGACTTTAAGAGATTTGGCAGAATAACAATATTAGGTGAATTTCTGGCGATCCCTTCAGTTATAATGTGTATGCTATTTATTTTTGTTGACATGGGCCAGCCTACACGTATCCTTAACGTAATTCTCCACCCAACCCCCAACTCTGTAATGTTTTGGGACATGATAGTACTAAGCGGTTATCTGATGCTTAACATTGTGGTTGGATGGGTGTCACTGAGTTCACATTACAAATTAGTCCATCCGCCAAAGTGGATAAAACCTCTGGTATTTTTATCCATTCCGTGGGCCTTTAGCATCCACACCGTAACGGCTTTTCTGTATTCTGGTTTACCGGCAAGGCATTTTTGGTTATCAGCAATTATGGCGGTACGATTCCTCTCTTCAGCATTTGCCAGTGGTCCGGCCTTGTTGGTGCTATTGTGTCTTTTAATTAAAAGAATAACTAAGTTTGACCCTGGAGACAGAGCAATAAAGGGGCTTGTAACGATAGTTACTTATGCCTTGATTGTAAGCATATTCTTTGTAGGGTTAGAGCTTTTTACAGCTTTTTATAGCCACATACCGGGTCATATGCAGTCATTTAAGTATCTGTATTTTGGCCTTGAAGGCCATGGAAAACTGATTCCATTAATGTGGTTCTCAACATTGTTAGCTATAACTGCGGTTCTACTGCTGTTGATACCGGCTACACGTACAAATCAGACAACACTTGTTATTGCTTGTATCTTTGTACATGTTTCGCTGTGGGTTGACAAAGGGTTTGGTTTTGTAATAGGAGGATTTATACCAAACCCGCTTGAGAAGATTACTGAGTATTGGCCAACGTTAAATGAGCTATTAGTAACTGCCGGCATATGGTCTATAGGGATGTTGGTTTTAACAGCTTTATATAGAATTGCTATAGTCGTAAAGGTTGAACTGGAAGCTTAGATTAAGAGTCCTCCCTCTTTCTGTCTTGACAATGACGGGCAGAAGAGGGGGGGCAACGTGTATTGCTTATTACGAAAACACATCGGCACATAAGAAGCACTGTTGTTTACTTAGAAAGTATCCTTTCGCTAATATGCGGCTTAATGTTTATACTGCAGCTTTTTTATTATTGTTACTTAAAGAGCAGATTTATTATATAATAGGTATCATGCTGAAAAAGAGTATTCTTGTGGTGGATAATGAGGCGGTGGTATCACTGCATATCAGGAATTTGCTTCAGGGCTGGGGCTATAAGGTCGCAGCCACTGTAAGTACCGGAGTTGATGCCATTGCAATCGTTGAGCAAATTCCCCCGGATTTAATTTTGATGGATATTAACATCGAGGGTGACATTGATGGCATAGAGACGTCAAAGCGAATAAGGGAAAAGTACAATATTCCTGTAATTTATCTTACAGCTTATGCCGATGAGGCAATACTCAGGCGGGTTGAAAGAACAAACCCCTACGGCTATATATTAAAACCATTCCATGACAGCGCTCTTTATGCTGCTATAAAGATTGCACTATATAACAACATGGTTGAAAAAGATCATGTCTTTCAGTATCAAATCCAAAGCGTACTTAACACCATCTTGAGAATTTCACTTGAGCCTATTTCCCTCACTGAGCAAATGGACAGGATTTTAGAAACAATCATAACTTTGCCATGGTTAAAATTTGAATCTAAGGGGGCAATTTTTCTTGTCAAAGAAAATGCTGAAGTTTTGCAGTTAAAGGTTCAAAAGGGTTTTTCAGAGGAGCTCCTGATAGCCTGTAATGAGGTGCCGTTTGGCAAATGTCTTTGCGGCAGGGCAGCAGCCATCAGTAAGACGGTTTTTGCAGATTGTATAGATGACAGACATGACATTACTTTTGATAAAATGACTCAACACGGGCATTTTTGTGTACCTATAAAACTTGAGGGCAAACTTCTTGGCATATTTAACCTGTACTTAAAGGATGGACATAAAAAGGCCCATATAGAGGAGGAGTTTTTAACTGCTGTTTCAAACACACTTGCCGGTATTATAGCCAGAAGGGGTGCTGAGGAGGCGTTAGTTAAACTAAAGATTCAGCACGAACTGATACTTAACTCAGCTGGAGAGGGGATTTACGGGCTTAACAATAACGGAATGATCTCGTTTTTAAACCCTGCTGCCGCTAAGATGCTCGGATGGACTCCGGCGGAGCTGCTTGGAAAACACAACCACAGCATCATTCACCATAATTACCCTGACTTCTCAAACTGTTCCGATAGTGATTGCCACATTCATAAGACTTTTAAAGACGGAGTGGTTTACCGTGTTAATGATAAAGTGTTTTGGAGAAAGGACGGCTCAAGCTTTCCTGTGGAATATGTGTCAACGCCAATCTTTGATGAAAATCAACAATTAGTTGGTGCTGTTGTCGTATTTAATGATACCTCTGAGCGAAAAGAGGCTGACGAAAAACAGATACGCCTTCTTGAGGAGCTAAAACAAACAAACTATATGCTAAAACTCAGTACCGAGAAAATTATACAGTCGGAAAAAATGGCAGCCCTTGGACAGCTTGTCTCAGGGGTGGCGCATGAGATAAACACCCCTATCGGTTCCAGCGTCCTCTCAGCCTCACACCTTCAGGAAAAAACCCGGGAGGTTTATCAATTATTTCATGGCAACAAACTCTCAAAGTCTAAAATAGAGCAGTATTTTGATGTAGCTTTAGAGGACAGTGACATTATCGTTAAAAATCTTCTGCGTTCCTCCGCTATGGTAAAGAGTTTTAAGATGGTGTCAGGCGACCAGACAAGCCACCAGAGACGCATATTTAAACTTAAGGAGTACGTTGAAGAGATTATAATGAGCTTAAAACCTATGATCAAAAAAACTCCACATAAGATACACATTCATTGCGATAGAGAGATAGAGCTGGATAACTATCCCGGAGCTATCGCTCAGATAATAACCAATCTTATAATGAATTCTTTTATACATGCGTTTGACGAGGATTTTAAAGGAACAATCAATATTAGCATTATAGAAAACTTCAATAACGTGGTCTTAATGTTTAAAGACAATGGTAAAGGGATTCCTGAGGGCACTCTTGGTAAAATATTTGATCCCTTTTTTACAACTAACCGTAAGGGCGGTAACAGCGGGTTAGGTTTGCATATTGTTTATAATATAGTTGCACAGACGCTGAAAGGCGATATATACTGTGAGAGCGTGGAGGGTGATGGAACCACTTTTGTTATTACTATACCGAAGGAGGTCTCCTGACTTATTGTGCCGCCGC
>JADFYB010000126.1 GCA_015233245.1 Nitrospirota bacterium
TAGTATGGGCTTATGCCGGAGGTTTCGTCCTTAAGTTCCACCTTGTAGCTGTTTGCATAAAAGGTATAAGTTCTTTTAATTTTTTTACCGTTTGACTCATAATCCAAAATCACTTGTCCTGTGTCAGCTCCGTTTAATGTGATATTCTTTGAGTCTGTGGCAAATGCCGCCTGAGAGAGTTCAAAATCAGTTGTAGCTCCGATTACAAAGGCACCGTACTTAGCGGTTTTATCAATTAGTTCAATATCTTTTTTGTCACTGTTTTTATAATCCTTAAGCTTAAACGATTCAATCGTACCACCAACAGAGTTCACAATTGCTGTATAGTGTGTGGTATCAACGGTTATCTGTTTAATGGGAATCTGTGCGTTGTTGGTTTTTTCGTTGGATAGTGCGGGAGTGTTAACAGCGGTGTTGTCTTTTGTTTCAGCAGGTGGTGCGGCGCGTTCTTTGGTTTTATCGCCGGCAGCGGTTGTATTAGTTTCCACTTTAGCCTGAGCTGCTGTTTGAGCCGCCTGCTGAGCGGCCAGCCTTTGTTTTTCAGTAAGCGGTTTTATGTAGAAAAATTGGTATAATAACAGTACTGCAACTGAGAGCACTATAGCCGTAAGAGCTTTCTTTTCCATAATATATTTTAAATCCTCTCCTTAATAACGCAAGGGGTTGCTAACCCCAATAACGCAAGGGGTTGCTAACCCCCAGATTCATTGTTTTTATTTAACCGGATCATAGCCGCCGCGGCTTATCGGATGACACCTTAAAACCCTCTTTAAAGACATTAACAACCCTGTAAAAGCGCCGTGTTTTTCTATCGCCTCTGCACAGTAGTCGGAACAGCTTGGATAGAATCTGCATGATGACGGTAACAGTGGTGAGAGCATAGCCTTATAGAATTGAATCATTGTAATGAGAATCGTCTTCATTTTAGTTTATCAAACAAAGACTGAAGTTCTATACTCACACTATTGAAACCAACAGTTGAAATCACAGGTTTTGCGGCAACAACTATGTCAAAAGACAGCGCAATAGCCTTTTCCATTAAAATCGTCCTGACCGCTTCTCTGAAATATCTTTTAATGCGGTTTCTTACCACAGCGTTTCCGACTTTTTTGCTGACAACAAGGCCAAGCCGCAAGTGTGTGTTAGAGGTTGCCAAAAAGTAAAGATTCATCATTTTCATGGTGAATTTGCGGCCTTTTTTAAAGACATCCTGAAACTCGCTGCTTTTCCTTAAGCGCTCAGCTCTTTTCGTCCTTTTGCCCTTCTTCTTTTAATAACGTTGCGGCCTGACGCTGTGGACATCCGCTTTCTGAAGCCGTGTTTCCTTTTCCTCTTAATCTTGTGTGGATGAAATGTCGTATATGCTCCGCCCATTGCTATATCTTCCTCTACTCTTTAGATTTACACAAAACCTATTATATTAGTTTTTTATTAGTATTGTCAACTGAGGGATAAAAATGTTTTTTTATTTTTCGTTTTTTTATCCAGTTCACGAACATACACTACTTGTATCAGTCTATCATAACAGATGACACGATGCAAGCCGTCCATTGTGAGTCAGTAGCTGTGGAATCTCCCTTTTACAGATGTCTGAACACTTAGGGCACCTCGGATGAAACGGACATCCTGATGGTATGTCTATCGGGCTTGGCACATCCAGTGAGGTGACATCAAAAGTCTTTCTTTGCGGTTTTGAGGTTTTTCGTATCTTTGGCGCTGATTCGATAAGCATCACCGTGTATGGATGCATGGGTGCGCTAAAGAGATCCTCTGATTTAGCCAGTTCCACAATTTTCCCCAGATACATCACACCGATTGTATCGCTAAAGTATCTGACCACGTTTAAGTCATGGCTGATAAATAAAAAAGAAAGCCCATAAGCAGCCTTTAAATCTTTCAGCAAATTAAGCACCTGTGCCTGTATCGAGACATCAAGAGAGGACAGTGGTTCATCGGCAACAATCAGCTCAGGTGACAGCGCAAGCGCACGCGCTATACAAATCCGCTGACGCTGCCCTCCGCTAAACTCGTGCGGATAGCGATTCATAACGTCTGGCTCAAGACCGACATTATTCAGCAGCTTTCCCACTCGCTCACGAAACTCAGACCGCGGACATAGTTTGTGAATCAGTAGCGGCTCTGATAGTGTCGTAAATATCTTCATCCTTGGATTTAACGATGCAAACGGATCCTGAAAAATTATTTGCACAGCCCGTCTATATGCTTTAAGATTATCGCCTTTTAGGCTAAACACACTTTTTCCTTTAAATAACACATCGCCGCCGTTAGCCTCAATCAACCTTAAGACCAGCCGTGCCACTGTTGACTTACCGCATCCGCTCTCTCCAACAAGAGCAAACACTGTGTTTTTCTCTATTGTAAAATCTACGCCGTCAATAGCTTTGACATATCCGGTTTTTTTCAGAAATCCGGATCCAACGGCATAGTGCTTTTTAAGTCCTGTTACTTTCAGTAAAGTTTCTGCCATAAATTACCTATAAAGACAACCTTTCATTTCTTATACACCTAAGCAGCCGCCCATCCCCCACATCCCTAAGCTCAGGCTCCTCTGCTCTGCACTTTGGCAGCACAAAGCGGCACCTGTCGGAAAACCTGCAGCCTGCCGGCAGTCTGTCGGCTCGCGGCACTGTGCCCGGTATGGACTCAAGTGCATCACCTTTCCCACCGGGGATTGAATTAAGAAGCCCTATCGTGTAAGGGTGCAACGGTTTTGCAAATAGTTCCTCCGTTTTCGCTAACTCCACTAAGCCTCCGGCATACATAATTGCCACACGGTCTGTATGCTCTGAGACAATTGCCAGATCGTGGGTTATGAGCATGACCGACATGTTTTTTTCCTCTTTGATTGCATGAATAAGGTTAAGTATCTGAGCGGCAATCGTTACATCCAGCGCTGTTGTGGGCTCATCTGCAATCAGAAGTTCCGGCTTGCAAGCTATCGCCATGGCTATCATAACCCGCTGTCTCATTCCGCCTGACATCTGATGCGGGTAATCTTTTGCCCTTTGCTCTGCCGAGGGTATTTTTACTTCTTTCAGCAACTCTACAGCCCTCTTGTTTGCCTCACGGACAGACATCCCTTTGTGTGTGGTCAACACCTCGGCAATTTGGTAGCCAATGGTAAGAACAGGATTTAAGGAGGTCATGGGTTCCTGAAAAACCATTGAAATTGCGTTTCCTCTCAATGCTCTGCGTCTTTCTGAGTTAAGGGAGCCCAGTTCTTGTCCTTTAAAGACTATCTGTCCGCCACTCTTTGCGCTGTCAGGCAGAATTCCCATTATTGAAAGCGCTGTCATGCTTTTACCAGAGCCGCTTTCCCCGACTACTCCCAAAATTTCACTCTCATTTATATCAAAACTCAGGCTATCTACGACCCGAACATTTTTACCAGCCATATTAAAACTCACACTAAGTTGCTTTACACTAAGCAGTGACATATATCCTTTCAGGATTAACCCTCACTAATGGCATCCTTTATGTGTTGTATTTGATTTTGCCGGTCATTTATCATAACACTTATAACATCAAAGCGTACCATAGGCTCAGTTTTAAAAGTTTTCATATACATAAGAGCCGTGCTCTTAATTTTCCGCCTCTTTGCTGCGTTCACCGCTTCAACCGGCATTCCAAAGGTGTCGCCCTGCCTTGTTTTTACCTCTACAAAGACAATGCAATCACCCTCCTTGGCTATTATATCAATTTCCCCGACTTTATTCCTGTAGTTTCTCTCTAAAATCTTATACCCCGATTTTTTTAGAAACTTTTCGGCCAGCGCTTCACCCAACTTACCAGTTTCCAAATTACCCATTGCAAGGCAGCCCCCTCTTTCAACGGTTACGTTAGTATACGAATTATAAAGATTTACAAAAAATACTGCAACAAGTTTTTTAAATACTGTACAATAACACTAATATATACGTATCAACTAAAGTGGCAGGAATAAACAATGGACGATCAGAGACCATCTCCGGAGGCGTTGTTAGCGCAGGTTAAAATGGAGGAGGCACGTAAGACTCAGGGCAATCTGAAGGTTTTCTTTGGAGCAGCTCCTGGTGTTGGGAAAACCTATGCCATGCTTGAAGCAGCTCGCCAGAAGCAATCCGAGGGGGTTGAAGTTGTTGTAGCAGTGGTGGAAACACATAAACGAAAGGAAACCGAAAAGCTGCTTGAAGGTCTTGAGGTATTACAGAAAACGAGAATAGAGTACCGCGGCGCTGTTTTGTATGAATTAGATATTGATGAGGCCTTAAGACGTAAACCCTCACTTATTTTGGTTGACGAACTGGCACACACAAATGCACCCGAGAGCCGCCACAAAAAGCGGTGGCAAGATGTGTTTGAGCTGCTTGAGGCCGGTATTGATGTTTATACAACACTTAACGTTCAGCACCTTGAAAGCCTCAGCGACGTAGTAGCCCAGATTACAGGAGTGACGATACGGGAGACCGTGCCTGATTTTGTAATAGAACGAGCGGATGAGGTCGCTCTTGTTGACCTTCCTCCTGATGAGCTTTTGCAAAGACTTAAGGAGGGTAAGGTTTATATACCAGAGCTTGCAGATCAGGCAAGAGGGAATTTTTTCAGAAAAGGCAATCTGCTTGCCTTAAGAGAATTGGCACTTCGCAGAACAGCCGAGCGCGTGGATGAACAAATACAGGATTATAGAGTGGTCAAAGGTGTAAAAGAAGTGTGGCCTGTATCGGAGCGGATTTTAGTAAGCATCAGCTCTAATCCCCGCTCGATACGTCTGATACGGGCTGCAAAGCGAATGGCGGCAGGTCTTAGAGCCGAGTGGATGGCAGTTAATGTGGAGGCACCGTCAAAAGTAAAGCCGACAAAGGCGGATCTTGCTAAACTTGCCGCTCATATACGGTTGGCCGAAGAGCTTGGCGCCGAAACTATAACTCTGACAGGCCAGAGGGCAAGTGATGAAATCCTCCGCTACGCTACAAGTAGAAACGTTACTAAAATCATAATCGGAAAGCCTGCACACCCTCGATGGAAAGACGTCCTGTTTGGCTCTATGCTGGATGAAATTGTGCGCGGAAGCGGCAATATTGATGTATATGTTATTAGTGGTGACAGAGGACAGCCAATCCCTGAGCCTGTTACAAAACTAAAAAAACAGAACACGATGATAACAAAAGATATTCCTATGACTGTTGCCACAGTTGCGGTGTGCACTGTTGTTGCCCACTTTATGGATCCTTATGTTGCCCGTGCAGACCTTGCCATGGTGTATTTAATTGGCGTGGTGTTTATGGCTACGCGTTCAGAAAAGCTGTCTTCATTTCTTACTGCCCTTTTGGGAGTATTAGCGTTTGATTTTTTCTTTGTGCCGCCGCGCTACACGTTTGAAGTTAGTTCTACCAGTTATTTAATCACGTTTTTCGTAATGCTTGTCTTAGCGTTTGTTATAAGCAAGCTCACATTAAGGGTAAAGGATCAGGTTGACTCAGCACGTGAGCGCCAGCAAACAACGGCATCGCTTTATAATCTTAGCCGTAAGCTTGTTAACAAACAGAGCATGGAGCAAGTCTGTGCACTTGTCATTAGTCATATAGCCGAGATTTTATCCTGTCGGGCAGTTGTGCTTTTACCTGATGAATACGGAGTTTTAGAGTCTAAAATAACCACACAGGATACCTTTGAACTTGATCAAAAAGAATACAGCGTGGCAAAGTGGTGTTATGACCACAAGCAACGGGCTGGTTTTGCTACTGATACTCTCTCCGGAGCCAAAGCCATGTACCTTCCGCTTGTTGCCTCAGCTAAAACCATAGGTGTTATCGGAGTGATAATGTCTCCAACACAAGAGTTTTTGGAGCAGAGGCAAATGCACATACTTGAGAGTTTTGCAAACCAGAGTGCTATGGCAATTGAACGTGTGTTACTTGCTGATGAAGCTCAACAGGCGCTCTTAAAAGCCGAGACTGAAACTCTGCGCAATACCCTTCTTAGCTCAATTTCCCATGACCTGCGCACACCGCTTGCGGCCATTACCGGAGCGGCATCCACCATTTTGCAAAAAGATATAACTCTCGATTACAATGAAAATCAGGAGCTGCTTCTGACCATATACGAGGAGGCAGAGCATCTCAACCAAATCATCAGAAACGTTCTTAATATGACACGCATAGAGGCTGGGGCCATAACCGTGAAAAAACAATGGCAGCCAATTGAGGAAATCATAGGGGCCGCACTTAACCGTATGGCAGAAAAACTTGGCAACAGAGCCGTGGATATAACTCTGCCGGAGGATTTACCGATGGTTTTTTTCGATCCGCTTTTGATTGAACAGGTGCTTATGAATCTGTTAGATAATGCCATTAAATATACTCCACCGGAGATGCCGATAGAGCTCTCTTCAAAGGCCGAAAACGACAGCGTTGTTGTACATGTGAGGGACAGGGGGCCGGGGTTAATTGCTGGTGAAGAGCAACGGATATTCGATAAGTTTGTGAGAAGCACCTCCAAAGGCGGTGGTATTGGGCTTGGCTTAACGATTTGCCGTGCCATAGTAACTGCGCATGGAGGGAAAATAAGCGCACAAAACAGGCATGGTGGAGGCGCTGAGTTTAGTTTTACGCTGCCTGTTATAAACCAACCCGATATGACGCAAGCACCTGAGTAAGCTGATATGGAAAACGCTCTCATACTTTTGATAGAGGATGAAACTCAAATGCTTCGATTTTTGAGAATTACTCTTAAAGGACATGGTTACAAGCTTGTTGAGGCTGTTACCGGCAAAGAGGGATTGATGCAGGCAGCAATGCGCAATCCTGACGTCATACTGCTTGACCTTGGACTTCCCGATATGGACGGCCTTGGGGTAATACAGCAGCTTCGTAGCTGGAGTGACGTTTCTATCATAGTCATTTCGGCAAGAGAACAAGAGGAGGATAAAATCAGGGCTTTAGATACAGGAGCAGACGATTATCTCACAAAACCATTTAGTGCCGGTGAACTGCTTGCCCGCATACGAGTGGCTCTCCGGCACAAGCTGTTTGTTTCACAGGGACAGAAAGAGCACACATTTACCGTTTATGACCTTAAGGTGGATCTTTCTACCAGACAAGTCTTCATAAATGATGTCGAAATTCATCTAACCCCCATTGAGTACAACCTTTTAGCGGTTTTAATTAAAAATGCTGGTAAGGTTGTAACTCATTCCCAACTTCTAAAAGAGGTTTGGGGGATAAATTACGCAAACCAAACACAATACCTGAGAGTTTACATGGCTCAACTTCGCAGAAAACTCGAATCAGACCCCGCCCGTCCAAAGTTTTTAATTAATGAACCTGCTATAGGCTATAGACTCAAGTTAAATGAGTAATTATCTGGAATTGCCTCTCCTTAAGTTTTTATAAAATCTTTATACAACTAATATGTTTATTAACATCTATTTTACGTAACAAACTGTTACGCTAAAAATAGATAACGGATCGGTTCAGATACTATAAATGGTTGATACAAAATATTCAAAAAGGAGGATTTAAGTGGGTTTAAAAAAATTTTTACCAATAGTTTTTTTGACTCTTTTAGGTACTATACTTATGTTAACGGCTACTACTGCTTTGGCGGTATCTTATTACCCTCCTGCTTTAAACAGTATTATTACCCCTCCTTCTTTAGGCAGTATTAGAATAGATATACCGGTCAAACCGACAGAGACTAAGGTAGTTGTTAATATTGGCAACGCCGTTATGTCAGGGGATTTACCGCTTGGTATCAAATATATGACAAGAATGGTAAAAAGGTTTAAAGAGAAAAATGTTAACTGGAAACTCTCCGGAGTGTTTCACAACACAGCCGGTTATATGCTTCTTAAAGATGACATCTATAATGCCAAAAGGCAAATACTCACAGGAAACCCATATAAGACTCTCATAGAAAGTTTAATCAGGGACGGGGTTTCTATCGAGATATGTGCGTTAACAATGGAGGCAAACAGTTATAAAAACGAGGACCTGATTCCAGGCGTTAAAGTAGTTGAAGCTGCCGAGCTCAGGATTATTCAACTTGTGGATGAGCATTATGTTCAGATTATTCCATAAAAATTATCATCAAAAATTTGGTTCTCTACTTAAACTCAGCATCAATTAATCACTTAAATGCAGGGGTACACTAGTTGAGACTACTCCCTCCTTAAACAGTATTATGCCCTTTATGAATATGGCCGTTTGGTTATGAAGAAGATGATGCCACCACTTCTGTGGAACGAACTCTGGAAGAACTATGGTTATGATGCCTTTTTTGTAACTTTCTCTTACATCGTCTACATAGGACA
>JADFYB010000127.1 GCA_015233245.1 Nitrospirota bacterium
ATAACAAGACTCTTGTCATACCATATCCCGCCAGCATTTGCAAAGCCTTCCTGACAGCAGGAATTGATCTGACCTTAAACCCGAGCAGTTCTTCAGCCTCATCCTGATTGGGCTTAACACAGTCCGGCCCGGCCTTGACCCCCTGCAAAAGAGCAACGCCGCTGGAATCAAGCACGGTAAAAATACCCTTACGCCGGGCCGCCGTAATCAAGCGGGCATAGATATCCGCCGGGGCATCCGAAGGAAGACTGCCGCACAACGCCAAAACCCTGATGCCGGCCAGCTTCCCCAGTACATACCGTTCAACCCGCTGCCAGTCCTTTGGACACAGTTGCGGCCCCGGTTCAATAAAGCGGGTAGGCCTTCCGGCGGCATCAATCACGGTCGTGTTCACCCTGACCTCTATGGACGGAATAACATCCTTCAGCGTAAGGGAAACGGCCGTCACCCCCAAGGCCTGCAAAGCCCTGGCCAGGTTCACGCCCTTGCCGCCGTCCACCGAACGGACCGAACGCACGCGCATCTCTGCACCAGGTGTCAACTTATCAACGAGGATCGTTTTGTCAATGGATGGATTTAAGGTAACAATTAACATTTTATCAACACTAAAACTTAAGATCCGACTGTGGATTATGCTTGCGTATAATATCCTTGACCACCTTCAGAAGCAATCCAGCCGTCTCATATGCCTTCTTTGCCTGCGCCTCATTATTCGTGTCAAGTGCGTCATAAAAGAACACATTGCGGTTACGGCGCATGCGATCAAAGTACTGGATGAGAAGATCAAAGTTCTTGCCCAGCAGCTTCCCCGTGATCTCAACAACCGTCTTGTGCTGCTGCCCATCGGCGGGAAGATATCCGTAGGAGAACATGAGCGCGCGGCCCATACGAAGCATGGCCTGATAAGCGATCGTGCAGGCCCACTCGGGATCTGAACCAATGACGAGGCCAAAAGTCTTGAGGTCTTTTTCCGCCCGGACGATCTGTTGTTCAATCTGGTCAAAGTTCGGGCGCTGTGCCTTAACCAAGCCCTTCTTCAAATACTCTCCCCAATCTTTCATATAGCTCCCTTAAGAATAATGTATTTGTCGGCCAACACCTCTGCCAAAAACGGATCCTTATCCTTCCGGCGCTGCTTGAAGTCCCGCTCATCATAAAGCTTGTAGTTCACCTCTCGCCCTAATGTCTTCTCTATTCGTGCAAGCTCCCCGACAAGCCTGTCCTCGGCCTGGGCGTCCTGAACAACAACCAGCAAGTCAATATCGGAATCCGGACGCATGGCACTCTTTGCATAACTGCCATAGATCAAAGCCTTCTTAATGCCCTCAATGCTATTCACAACGCGTTTCAGTTCAGCCTCAACCCCGACGGTCTTACGCACGACCGCCTTGATCTCCTTAAATAACGGATGCTGTCCATTGATCTTGAAAAGGCGCAGCGTACCCTGCTTTCGGCTCAAGACCAAACCCTGCTTCTCAAGGGAGTTGATACCGGCCTGAAAGACGCCCGGCTTCACTCCGACCAAACGACCCAATTCCTGAAGGTGATATTCCCTATGCGGGTTCTCGGAAAGAATTGCCAGTATTAAAGATTGCTTGGTTCCAAACATTGCCTGTATGTCCTTTCCATACAAGTGTATGGTCTAGCCATATAATAGTCAAGCCGAAAAAAGAAGACCTCCGCCAGGCATTTCGGCCGAGCGGAGGTTGAAAATCCCTGAGACTGTTTTTAATCAACCAGCCTGCACCTCAATATCGGACAATCCCAGCAATGGCCGCAGGTTAACCGGCTGCGGCACGCCCACCGGCACCGGCACCAGCCCGCTCAGGTCTTTCTGCAGCTGCTGTATCTGCGCCGGGTCAAATTGCGGCATCCCCGCCGCGTCGGTCGAAATCACCTTAAGGTAGTTCCCTGACCCAAGGTCTATACCACCGGTAATTGTCGAATCAGGACTCACAGCCGCAGCATTATCCGCCAAGACTTCCAGCAAAACATCCTTAATTGGTTTCACCAAGAACGCATAATAATCTTTCTCCTCAAATTCACGCACAAAATCTAAGATATCACTATCTTTAATCATATATTTATAACTCTTTCTAATAATATCTATTAGATCGGAATAATCAAAATTACGCGTACCCGCAGCAATTCTTTTGCCCTCAAACTGCAAATCAAGATAAATTGATTTCTCTCCACGGATTTGGTAACCTTTCAATCCCAGACTGTATTTCTTACCATCAATTGTCAAAGAACGATGCTGCTCATCATGAAGACCGAAATTCATAATTGGACTAGAACTGTCAAGCGCCGCTTTCTCCAAGAAATCTCTGGATACAGTCAGCTCCTTATCAACCCTCACCACCTTTTTATTACGTACTTGTTGAGACACACCACTAACAGCAGCATTGTTTTTCGCTAAAACTTCTAATACAACATCTTTAATGGGTCTCTTCAAGAAGTCATAATAAGATTTATCCTCTAATCCAAACACAAGATTTAAAATATCATTATCACTCATAGCGAATATTTTCATTTAGTACATCTTCAGTCATCTCAGGCAGCATTATTTTTTTAATTATGACTGAGGAATGGCCGGAAAGTGATATTACTACATTTTTGCTCTTTATGCGGATCTTTTTAATGAGTTCCTTTATTGCCTCTACAAGCTTGGCGCTGTCTGCAATAGAGTCCTCCACTATCACAGACGGGGCAATCTCTACGTAATCAAACTGTTCTAACTCATATCCCTCCCGTGTCTCTTTCAACTGCACAGCCTTAATACAAGAGGAGCCTATGTCCAGCCCCAGGAGCGACTTACTGCCCAGTAAATCAAACATTCTGCATTTTTACATAATTTGTTAGTCTTGTCAAGTGTTTTTTCTATTTTTTTATAATCACTTAACAAAAAATATCAAAAAACAGCTTTAACTATTTTGGCTGCTGCTGAGCAATGTCTGTAGTCTTATCCCATTGTCGTGCATTTTAGCAATTGCAATCAGTGCTCCTCTGGAATCTTTGACCTTGTAAAAAATATCACCGGTATCGGAGGCCGGTAAAATTTTAGTAATTTTGCCATTTAAGAAGTCTCTCATATCATGTTCATCCAGTGTTATCTCATCAAGATGGGACAGTGCCTTATCCATCGAATAAATCCCCCTGTTTTCAGTCTCCGTTGTTTGTAATTGGAATGAGTCGTTAATTGTAAAGTCCCCTATCGCTGTGCGCATAAGGCTATGTATGTGTCCACAGGTTCCCAGTTCCTCTGCTAAATCCGAGGCAAGCGCTCTGATATATGTTCCTTTGGAGCAGAGCACCCGGATGGTTAAAAAAGGACTTTCAAAACCAATCAGTTGAATTTCGTATATGGTTACGGTGCGTTTAGCTCTTTCAATCTCAATGCCCTGCCGGGCAAGTTTATATAGCGGCTGCCCGTTTGACTTAAGAGCGGAAAACATGGGCGGCGTTTGCTCTATTGTGCCGGTAAAGCGGCTGAGTGCTGTCTCTATATGCTCTGAGACATCAGTGGCTACGGGCGCCTCTCTGATTACCCGTCCCTCTCTGTCGAGGGTATCTGTAGTAGTGCCAAGCTTAATTGTTGCCACGTATTCTTTGTTAAAACTGGTAAAGTACCCTGAGAGTTTTGTCGCTCTGCCAGTCATTACAATGAGTACGCCCTCGGCTAAGGGATCCAGTGTGCCGGCATGCCCCACTTTTTTTGCTTTTATAGCATACTTTAGCCTCTGTATAGCGCTGTGGCTTGTTATGCCTGAAGGTTTATTGAGGTTTATCACCAAATCCATAATCGTAGTGTGTCAACTACAGAGCTTTCTTCAACTTTTCAAGCAACATTCCTTTAATTTCATCAAGAGTGCCGGAGATTCTGTATCCGGCTGCGTTTTTATGTCCGCCGCCACCAAAATTACCTGCTACTGTAGCCACGTTTATGCCGCCCTGCGACCGAAGGGACACTTTCCACTTCTGCGGACTGTACTCTCTGAAAAATACCGACACCTTTACCGAGTCAACCATTAAAGGGAAATTCACAAAATTTTCAGTGTCCTCGCCCAAAGCTCCGGTTTCCTTAAACATACTGTCTGTCACTACCGCTACCGACACTGAAGCAAGGTGAACCTCAATTGTGGACATCATTTGTTTAAAGAGCAAAAATTTGGCCTCTGACCAGTTATTATAAAGTTTATCTGCTATGTATGATGCACTCACTCCAAGGTCAATAAGTTTGGCACTGACGGCAAGAGAGTCAGCCGTTGTGTTTGAGTACCGAAAGGTGCCTGTGTCAAAAGATATTGCAAGGTAAATGTTTTCAGCCATGGATTCCGTTATCTTAACTGAAAGAGCATTGAGCAAATGGTATATAAGAAGCCCTGTTGCAGGACTTTTGGACACTATCCAGTGAGCATCGCTAAAGTGGACTTTGTCTGCCTCCACAGTAGTTGCTAGCGTGTCCGTTTCATAGTCGCCGTCTCCCAGCAGGTGATGGTCTATTACCAGTGTTTTTTTAAATTTTACGTCCTTTATGCCAGTACGCTCCAAAGTGTTGCAATCCTCGATTATAAGAACGGAGGATTGTGCCTCTGGAAAATTAAAATCGTTTGAAAATCTCTCTGCTTTTTGCATAAAGCGATACTGAATGGGCAGGGGGTCTCTGGATTTTACAGATACCTCCTTGCCCAATGACTCAAGGGCCTCTGCAAGGGCAAGAGCTGACCCCACAGCGTCTCCATCCGGAAACACATGCGGCACTATGTAAAACCGCTGTGCTGCCTGAATTTCTTTAATCAGATTCTCTGGTGGATTCATGATTCTCTCCGTGTATTTTTTCAAATATTTTATCTATTTTGGATCCATACAACATGGATTTATCCTCAATAAAGCTCAACACCGGTATAACTTTCATACTCAGGGTTTTTGATATTTCTTTTCTTATAAACCCTGCAGCGGAGTTTAATACCTTAAGACTCTGCTCAACATCCTCCTTCTTAAGAATGCTGACAAACACCCTTGCCGACTTCAGGTCTTCGGCCACTGAGACATCGGTAATGGTTATAAAGCCAAGCCTGGGGTCCTTTATTTTTGTCAGAACCACATGGGCAATGTCTTCACGCAGCGACCCTGACACCCGTTGAGCGCGCTTAAAAGGGTGCATTAATTTATCTCCACCGAATAGTCCAAAAGTTCTGCCATGTGCTCCTTTTCTGCCATGTTCTTAACGCTTTCCAGTGTGCTGTGAATCTGCTTGACATCATTTGATATACAGGCACAGTACAGAGAAACCCTTTGCCATAAGTCATTGCCGTCCTCAGCAACCGATACGTTAAATTTGTTTCTAAGCCTGTCCTTCAGAGATTTAACCACAAACCTCTTGGACTTTAAAGAACCGGACTCTGGTAAGTATAAATCCATTTTTAAAACACCAACTACCAAATTCGTAAGTGCAGCCTCAATGCCATCTGTACACGTCTGATGGCTGACAGTCTGCGCTCCCCCCTGATTAGAGCTTTCCTGCTATCTTTTCTATCTTGTAATTTTCTAAAATATCACCGACTTGCAGATCGTTATAGTTTTCAACCACTATGCCGCACTCATAACCTTTCAAAGCCTCTTTTATATCATCCTTAAATCTCTTAAGCGTATCTATTTTACCGTCATAAATGACAATGTTGTCTCTGATTACCCTGATACCATCAGATGACCTCTGTACAGAACCCTCCGTAACAAGACATCCTGCCACGGTGCCTATTTTTGAAATGAAAAATGTCTGTTTAACCTCTGCTGTGCCAAGAATAACCTCCTTAAGGGTGGGCTCAAGAAGTCCCTCAAGCGCTTTTTTGACGTCATCTATAGCATCGTAGATAACATTGTAGAAACGTATGTCAACACCCTCACGTTCGGCAAGCTTTGCGGATTTAGCATCAGCCCTGACATTAAAACCGATTATTATAGCGTTAGAAGCCGAGGCCAGCATAACATCGGAGTCGTTTATCCCTCCGGTTGATGAATGTATTACTTTTACTTTGACCTCTTCATGCTTTATGTTTTCAAGAGAACTCTTTAATGCCTCAGCAGAGCCCTGGACGTCGGACTTGATGATTATATTGAGGTCCTTAATGGCTTGTTCTTTTATCTTAGCGTATAGTTCATCAAGGTTTAATTTCCTCGGATGCACTGCTTGTGTTGTTTGAGTTTTCTGTCTTCTTGCCATTATAATCTGTCTGGCTCTCTTTTCCTCATCAACAACCATGAAAGACTCACCGGCATCTGGGACATCAGAAAATCCCACAACCTCCACAGGAGTGGATGGCCCGGCTTCGGTTATCTTTGCCCCCTCATCGTCAACAAGCGCCCGTACTTTCCCAAAACTGAACCCTGTTACAAAAATGTCACTAACCCTGAGTTTGCCGCTTTGAATAAGCACTGTGGCCACAGCGCCACGCCCTTTATCGAGACGGGATTCTATGACAACTCCGCGTGCCGGTTTATCAGGGTTTGCCCTGAGTTCCATCATCTCGGCCTGTAGCACAATCATCTCAAGGAGGTCTTCAATACCTATGAGTTTCTTTGCCGATACCTGCACAAAGATGTTCTTGCCGCCCCATTCCTCGGAAATTACCTCGTGCTCGGAGAGTTCCTTCTTTATTCTATCCACATCGGCATTGCCCTTGTCTATCTTATTGATGGCAACAACTATGGGGACATTTGCTGCCCTTGCGTGATCAATAGCTTCAACGGTCTGGGGCATAACGCCGTCGTCAGCGGCAACAACGAGCACTACGATATCTGTGACCTTAGCACCGCGCGCTCTCATAGAGGTAAATGCCTCATGGCCGGGGGTATCCAGAAACACTATCTCTTTGCCCTTAAGCCGCACCTTGTATGCGCCTATGTGTTGTGTGATACCGCCTGCCTCAGATTCCGTAACCTTAGTTTTTCTCAAAGCATCAAGCAGTGAGGTTTTTCCGTGGTCAACGTGTCCCATGATGGTAACAACCGGAGGGCGAGGAATGAGGTTTTCATCGTCTGCCACCTCATCTGTCGCTTCATAATTTTCAACCTCAGCCGCCTCCACCTTTATGCCAAACGCCTCCGCCACCATCAAAGCGGCATCCATATCCACCACCTGATTTATCGTCGGCATAGTGCCTAATTCCATGAATTTTTTAATAACCTCGGATATCTTCTGGCCAATCAGATGGGCAAAATCACTTACAGTTGAGCCCTCCTGAATTTTTATTATTTTCTTTCTCGGCGCAGTAGGAGCAAGAGGCTGTTTTAAGCCCATGCCTTTTTGCATTTGTCTGCCCTTTGAGGATTTCTTGCCTGGTCTTGTGTCAAATATCTTTTTTTGCTCAACCTTTCTTATTGACTG
This sequence comes from Nitrospirota bacterium, assembly GCA_015233245.1. Classification (GTDB taxonomy): domain Bacteria; phylum Nitrospirota; class Thermodesulfovibrionia; order Thermodesulfovibrionales; family Magnetobacteriaceae; genus Magnetomonas. The sequence goes on from JADFYB010000127.1 coordinate 7,385, forward strand.
AAAAGCTCTTTGCATACTTAACTTTGGTTTTACCCTCTCTACTTTTTCTATATCAACTTTCTTTTTAAATCTGTCGGGGATTACAACCTCCTCCTCTTCTTCAACACCTGGCGCAACTGCCGGGGTGGCAGGCACAGCCGCAGAAACGGCCAAAGGCGCAGCAGCAGGGAACTTAGCAGGAGGTTTATTATGAGACTGCATCTTCTGCTCATGGGGCTTCTGTTCGTAAGGCTTTTGTCTCTGCTCATGAGGTTTCTGTCCAGCAGATGCCTCCGCAGGGGCAACTGGGCGAGCAGCTTGGGGCTGCTGAGGTCTCTGTTTATTGAAAGGTTTGGATTTTGAAGCCGTATCCTGCTCAGGTGTTTTAGGTGTCAGTTTTGACGTAATTTTCTCCACTAACTCCGGGGACAAATTTGACGAATGTGTTTTGCCTTCAATGCCCATTTGTTCAATGACGGCAAGAATCTCTCTATTCTTTACCGCAAGGGTCTTTGCCAGTTCGTTAACTCTTATCATAGCCACTTTAAGTAATCTCCTCCGATATTAACAGCTCTCTCAATTGCTGCAGGCCGTCAACCTTAACCTCAACCTTAAATATCTTTCTAAGCCGTTTTCCTTTCATTAACACATCAATGCACCGTTCATTCCGGCACACGTGATATCCTCTGCCGTGAAGCACTCTCCTGGTGTCATACACAAGCCTGCCATTTATCACAACAAGCCTCACAAGCTCGGCTTTGCCCTTTTTGGCCCTACAGGATACACACGTCCTTTGAGGATGTTCAGGCACC
>JADFYB010000128.1 GCA_015233245.1 Nitrospirota bacterium
TTAACTTCAAGTAAATCACTGAGAAATTCTCCGGCTGTTTCGTAAAACACCTCTGCTGCTTGTGAAAAGTGCAACAGTACATAGTTAAGGCGTTCTCCAATATATGGAAAAATTTTTTTAAGATTAGCAACCCTGTTTTGAATCACCACATTGAGATCATCATCAACCAGATTCTTAAGTGCCGGATGCTGTACCTTACTTAATTGCTGGAGAGTAACATCGCCGCCGCCTGTAATAAAAATTAAAATATTGCCTAAACCAAAGAGGTCAAAGCCAAATCTGTTTTCACTGTTGATAAAGGTGTAATCAAAGTCAATCCATTTCGCAATACCTGTTTCACTGTCCATTATGACGTGGTCACGTCTTATATCACCATGTTTTTCACCACTATCGTGTAAAAACTCAATTGCTTTTACCAATTCTATAAACTCTTCAAAAACGGCTTTAAATTTTGTAAAATAGTACTCCTCATGGTTTTTACTTTGATTTAGCACGTACTCAGTCAGGTTTATTCCTTTTATGTAATCTATCACTCTGATTGTGTTACCGGCTTTGTCATGTATTCCAAAACCATGCATAAATCGTTCATGGTTATTTACTTTTTCTAAGACTCTGGCCTCCTTTTTGGGACTTCTTATACATCTAAACAAAATACCACCTATATTAGCATTGTACTCTTCAGTAAAAACCATCTTTATGACCTTTGTTTTTCTATCAATAAGGTCTATTGCATTTCTTACCCAAAACTTGGGTTCATCATCAATACCAAATCGTCCCTCACGTTGGTTTCCTCTTATTAAATATGGCCTCTCACCAAGAACCACTACATCATCGTATTGAACAGTAAAAAAATCTGATAAATCTTCTATTATTTTAGGTGTTTTTACAGTGTCTGTTGCACCGGTATATGCACTTATCAGTTCCTTAATATTTTCCATAAGCAACTGGAATTACCATTTCCTGTCTTAGTTTTCATACCTGTAGAAACACCTATATTTTGCAATATCAAACCGTGTGCGGAGTTTGTGCCAATTCATTGTGAACCATGACAGTACTCAGTTCGTTTATCCTTGTTGTTAAAACCGGACATTTGGCATTTCTCACTACTTTCTCCGCTGTACTTCCAAAAATCAGCCGGTCAAAGCCTTTTCTGCCATGTGTTCCCATTACGATTAGGTCTATACCGTTAGTGGAGGCGTAATTTAAAATCTCATCAGCAGGATTACCCCTTGCTATATACCTATACACTGATTCCACGCCATTTAGTTGTTTTTCGTAAACCTGCTCTAGTTCCTTTAGCGCGTTTTCCTCAATGTCTTTATAGAACTCATCGTACGACAACTGTGGCAGGTACCATCCGACAGCGTTAGCTACATCATAGACTACATGTAAAACGTAAATTGTGGCACCATACCGTTTTGCCAGATCAGATGCATACTCTGCTGCCCCTGATGCACCCTCCATAAAATCCGTTGGTAATAATATTTTTCTTATCATCATCGTACACCTCCCTTTTTTCTTATGAGAGTTGTCAATCGACTGGTATCCTGTATTATTATAACATTAATATTTGAAAATAGTTGTCTGCAATTAAATTTGTCTGTACTTAGGCATAACGTGTTAAAATATATCAAGGAGGTGGCAGCAATGCAAATACATGCACGAAATATTGCAAACTCTCTGTATAAATCGTTAACCAAAACAGCGGCAATAGAAGACGCACTTGAGAGCTACTTATGCCCTATGCAGATGTTTTTAGAATTGACAAGCAATGGCTGGAGTGTGGGAGCTTTTAAGATTCTAAAACATGACTTGAATGTTAAACGCATCTTTCTAACCAAACTAACAATAAAGTATTTTACTAATATCTACGAAACTCTTAACTTTACAAAAAACGTATCACTGCAAAAGTATGCATATACCACAGTTGAGGCATCTGCCACTACTGACAGCGATGATAAACACGCTGAAAGTAGTGTAACAGGGAAAGAAATGACTTTTGGTGAAAACCTGCTCTCCATACCACTATTCACCGTAGGTGTCTTGTACGCAGTAGTTTTAAACGTAAGAAGAACACTTAATGTAACGTTTAGACCCCCGCCGAACACTTAAATGTTTTACTTATATTTCTGTTTAATAGCAAGTATTGTCTGATCACGCAGTGTTTTAAGGTATCTGAGCGTGTTTTGGTCAACAACTAAATCACCGGCTATGGGTTTATCAATGTAGATAAGACCAAGGGGCACCTTATTAACCTTTACCGGAAACAGCATAAATGTTTCAGAGTCCAGGAGGTTTCTGTACCAGCCTGGTATCCTTTCCTTGACTCTGCGGTCGTTAACATCATTTATCAGAATGTCTGAGGTATTTAACAGTGATTCGCTAAAAACGTCTCTGTACATATCTCCAAAGAAGAATCTGAAGTTATTAATTATGACGGCAACGTTCTCACCAAATCCAAACCGTCCCTCCATTACGTTTTCCTTCGGTGATTTTATTGATATTATGATTCTAAGCGGATTGAGCCCTCTGAACATAATTTCAAGAATCATTCTAAGCACATCGTTTAGTGAATATTCTTCAAGCAGTGAAGAGGCAACCTCCTGGATTCCCCGTGAAAATATTAACTCTGGGGACTCTCCGCGGCCAAACACATTGGTATTACATTCAAGCATTTGCACACCGTTTTTACTGGTGTAGTCGATTTGTTTTGCAGAGGTTTCAGGTACATCGGGCGCCTTTTCAATGAGATTTTTGTGAGTAAGCAGATCCTTTAGTGATTTTGCTAAGCCTATCTGACTCACGTTAACGTTGAAATCCTTTCCATAAGTATCCAGTTCGTTGTAGGACTTGTTGAGGATCTCCATAAGCTGTTCCTCAGTGATTGAAAAGCAGTTTTTGTATTTGCTCAGAAGTTTTGCGATTGCTTTTTTCCAGGCATCAGGACCTTTTGAGGCGTTACTTACGGCAAGACACAGCTCGCTTGAAAAATTCACGATAGTTCTTATTGAGTCCGTATCGGTGTCAGGTTTAACCACAACCGGCTCATTTAGTCTCTGCATACAGTAAACTATCTGAGGTGAAAGATGCCAATCCTTTCCGGTAAGCATCCCGATTTTTTCATAGGAAATTCCAAAAACATTCAGTGAGGCACTGTTTTCAGCAACCCCGCCTCCGTCAACCAGTTCAGCAACTTTAGCTGCATCATCCGGCATATAATATGTCGATAGTGTTTTCCCTAAATCAAAAAACATGGAACACAAAAAGGATTCCTCCACGTCGCGGTTTCCTACGGCTTTGGAAACCTCTCTTGCAATTATAGAGCCAAGAAAACTTCCCATCATAACGCTCCGCAGCTCCCTTGCAAGCGACTTGTTTTCAATATTTTCAAACAGCATAAGAGACAACGCTGCATTCCTTATGTGATCGAGTCCTAAAATATACACAGCTCTTGAGATTGTGTTAATTTTTCCGCCGTACTGTGCACGTACATACTGTGCAGTGTTGACGATTCTCAGGATTTTGTTTGTCAGAGCAAAATCGTTAAGGATTGTATCTGTCAGCTCAGTTATTGTGGCGTCGCTTTTAGATGTGGCCTGTTTTGTGATTAGTTTTATAGTGTGAGCTGCGGCAGGAAACTCTTTTATATCTTCAAGCTTCTTTCTTAGTATTTCTATCGTGTCATCTCTTTTAGCCATCGTTATCCTTTCTTCATTTCAGATTTAGCCGAACTGTTCAGTTTACCATCAAGAGTTGAGACCTCTTTTTCCAAAACCTCTATAAGTATCTCAAGCTCTTTGTTGCCGGTTTGGAAATCAGTTACAATTGATTTAATTGCTTCAGACTTTTCAGCTTTAGCCTTATGGCGGTTAGTCAGGTGATTGTTTAGCTCAGCCACCGTATGGAACCTCTTTATCATCTCTGATACGTTTTCCTTAAAATCGCAGATTAGAGAATTTTGGTTTTTAATAAGAGATGCTTGATTTTTGACCACAGAGTTTTGGTCTCTGAGTGTAGTTGCCTGTTCAGTTAGTTTATTAGTATCGGCAATTTTATTTTTTAGAAACACAATCTGGCCGTTATATTTCATTTTAACATCATCAAGAGCAAATTCAGATTCAAGAATTTTTTTCCTCAGCATTTTTAACTCATTGCTAAAGCTCTCTTTCAGGGTTTCCATCTCCTTCAATAATTTTTTCTGTGAGACATCCCTCGTAACATACAAATAAACTGCAGCTGCTATGGACATTACTAAAACTCCGGCAAATATAATAAGAACAGTCAAATCTACCCTGACAACCATCTTTATAATTCTCCACACACTAAGTATAACACGTAAATGACTGTAAAGTATAAAATTTCGCCTGTATCGTATTGCGTGCCATGTTAAAGACGATGGCTAATTATGCTAAGCTCATCACAGATTTCAAACCGTATAAGGCTGTAAAATTTCCCCTGGGGTACCTCAATATGCTGGTCGTTTGCTATTTTCAGGGATACCCTTTGTGCCTTACCATTTATCAGTCTGAAGAAATTGTTTGATGATATAATTGTCTCGGTTTTATACCGTGAATAAGTATCGGTTCCCTCCCTGAATAGTATATGTCCGGCGCCTGCCCCTAAGAGGATGTTTCCGCCTGAGCCAAACAAGAAAACCTCCTGATCCTCATTCAAGTCTCCGATGTTACCCAGTATTTCCTCCCAGCTCCACAACTTACCGTCGGGTCTCTGCACCTTACAATCCTTTATTACAGCGTAGCCGCCAACAACGGCAGGAAGCGCCTCAGTAATAAAATACCCGAAGTCTAAATACATGGCCTCCATAACTTTATGAACATTGCCGGTAATAAATCCGCCGGGGTCTGAGATATGAAGCCACTTTTCCACTTTACCAATATCCCCTTTAAATCTGCCGTCTTTTACGTAAAGCATAGAGAGCTTGTCAATATTGCAGTGAACAATCCCTCCTGAGACTATGTTTAAATTGGACAGGCTTTTAATGTTTCCGATAAGCAGGGTGTTATCAACCCAGAGAGAGCCGTCATTTAAAATCTTATTTCTAACTTTTTCCACCACAAGTACATGGTCTTTCAGTAAAACCACAGAGTTTTTCAATGAAATTCCGCCATAGACAGTAACTGTGCCATCGTTTACCTCAACCGGCATGTAAGTGCCAGAGTCGGAAATTACGGTTATTTTATCTTTTCTTATTTTTATCAGTTTAGGTGGAAATATTTTGCAAATTATCCTTATATCATCGAAGAGCTTCTTGATTTGAGGTTGCTTTCTCCAAAAAAACATTTTTTTTAGGAAAATCTTAAATACCTCCCACATATTAAAGTTCTCACACAGCCAACCCTGGTCGTACGTCTTACTCATTCCTCGGATGTCTCACCAATATCTTGTAATTCACGCCGGATATTTGTAAGATCGGCTTCTTTGACTCCAAGCTCTGTAAAGATCGGCTCCCATCCGGGATTGTTACGGATCATATCATCTTTGGACTCAGTCCCTGAACCGCTTTTTGTGGGCATTTCTGCTGAGGTACCGTCTTGCAAACCACCGTAATTGATAACGAGGTACTCGGCAAGGTAAGCACATGCGGCCATTTTTCTGACATATAGTTTCTTGTGGGATGATATGTCTATATTATGGTGGTTACTTATAACACGGCTTACAACATCAGGCAGACGCCAGGACGTTGTCAATATAAATCCTGCCATGCAGTGGTTTGTTTGGAATTTTTCATCTTCTTTGGCTGTTGCGTCAGCCTCATTGCCAAGGGCTGGCAGTGTATTATAATCACTATATCTTTTTAAAAACAAAGGAATGGCGCAATCATGGAACAGACCCGTAATATAGGCGTCATTTTCATCAATGTTTTTTGTTATTTTTGCTATCAAACTCATAGTTTTAGCGACAAGCATGGAGTGATTCCAAAACTTGCTGAATATGTTCCTGTCTGTAATCTCTTTGTATGTATTGAGAAAAATAGATGATACGACTATATTGAAAAAACTGGTTAAGCCGACAATATTTAGTGCATATTCTATTGAACTGATTCCGCCGCCACCGAAGTAGGATGAATTAGCTATTTTTAGTATTGACGCTGAGAGCCCTACGTCTTTGCTTGTTAACGACACGATTTTTCTTATATCCGGAGTCGTTTGCTTGATTTCTTTGTACAAGTTATTTACAATCTTTGACTGAACGGGAATACCTATCCCTTTTACTATCTCCTCAGCTTGCCTTATATCAACATCTTTTTGTAACATTACTCTGCTCCCCTCTTAAACCTTTGTATTTTAACTGCTACACCGTTTAACAAAGACATTTCTATCGACCCGACTCCATACACGATGTTACTTGCATAAGCTATTTTAACTTAAATATGACATTTATCGCTACAGAATAAAAGTTAACAGAATTTGCATTGGTGGGAATTAAACAGCGGCAGATATTTTCAGAGGAGTGGCTTATTGTCTGACCAAACCGTAAGTTTCAAGCAATGCTGACAGTTTTCTGGTATCAACAGGTTTTGTGAGATAGTGGTTACATCTGTTTAGACCGCGGTAGTAGGAGTCAAGTACGTCTTTGGGAGCATCCAAAGAAGTAGTCATGATGATTTTCACCTCTTCATCGGGTGTTATTCCCATAGCTTTTTCTTTAGCTCTGATTTTTTGCAGTGCAGACACCCCGTCCATATCAGGCATCATGATATCAAGACATATAAGGTCATACGCATAGCCCTCGTCTATTGCCATCATGTAAGCCTCCACTGCCTCGGCTCCGTTTACAGTAACATCAACCTCTCCATAAGATGAAAGAAAATGTCTCAGCAACGTGCGGCTTGTAAAATCATCATCAGCTATCAGTATTCTCATATTACCTCTCTCCTTTAATTGTAGCATGGGATTGTATTTATTTTCACGTTTTAGCAAATTCACCTCGTTATATTCCATTTTTATATAATCGGTTGTTTGTGTGTTTTTATTAACATCAGATTCTCTAAAGCTTTGGAAATATGTATTAATCAGAGTTAAGTTTGAGGCTTTTGTGAAAGTCAGCCGAATTATTTATAAAAAAAATAATACCGCAAACAGAATCTTACAGAGGCAGTGTTACATATTGTTACAGATTTTGCCATCGGAGGACTGCTACATTGAGATGGACAGTCCTCCGAAAAATGTTTCAAACCAGTATTTTTAATACCCTATTACATTATTATTTCCGCCTGGGCCATCCGTTCCGTTGTCTTTACAGGCGTACCCTATCAGATTCCGTCTTGGACTCGTAGTTCCCTGAAAACATGCCATTACCACACTTAAGCAGGTAGCTTTTGTGCCGGTTGTGCCAAACTCTGACGTGGCTGTAAAAGTCAGTGTGCCTGCGTATGATGTCGAATTTGCATCTGGCACATCTGAGGCTATTGTGGCTGTTGTTGAGCCAAAAGTAACCGACTGCTGATAAAAAGTCATCTGCTTAGTTGTGTTTGCGGCTATTGTTGATAGGCTATTTGCTGTTCCCGTTGTTACACCTGTTGTGTTTGCACCCACTGTAAATGTTGTGTTCAGAGTCTCAGACGACAAATTTGACACAACACAATAAGTTACGCCACTGGTATTACTCTGTAGATACGGCACATAATAATAGACTGTGCTTGCCGCTTCACTTAAAACTACCGTTACCGCTAATGCCAAAATAACTGTTAACAATATCGCTGTAAGTTTTTTCATTTTATTTTCCTCCGTTTTTATATTTCTTCATTCATAATGTTTAATAACCAACAACAATACTCTTGCCGCCTGAGCCTGCTGTACTATTATCCTGACAAACATAACCGGCTAAATTGCGTTTTGGATTGGTTGTTCCCTGAAAGCAGCTTACTGTCACATTAGTGCAGTTTAGTGCAGTTCCTGTCGAATAGATTGACAACACAGCGCCATAAGAATAAGCACTGCCGCTCAGTTCTGAGGTTAAATCTATCGTACTGTTTCCAAACATCACCGAATAACCGCTAAACGTTATCATTTTTGTCATTTTTGAGTAAAGTGGTGTTGACG
>JADFYB010000129.1 GCA_015233245.1 Nitrospirota bacterium
TTATGGGCTAAAAAACAAAAGAAAATCACCGCGTGGTGGCTTTGCGGATGATTAAGGCGGTTAAAAAGGGAGCTAAACTCATCATAGCCGACCCACGTAAGGTGCCCCTTGTTAAAAACTCACACCTGTGGCTTCAACAACTGCCGGGCACTGACGTTGCCCTGATTAACGGCATCATGCACGTCATATATAAAGAGGGATTAATGGATAAGTCCTTTATAGCAGAACGTACTGAGGATTTTGAAAAAATAATCCCAATTATTGAAAAATTCACCCCTGAGGTTGTTGAAAAAATCACCCATGTTCCACAAGATAAAATCATAGAGGCAGCACGTATCTACGGAGGCGCCAAAAACGCCGGTGTTTATTACACTATGGGAATAACCCAGCACTCTCACGGCACAGATAACGTGTTTTCGCTTGCTAACCTCGTTCTTATGACAGGCAATATCGGTAAGCCTAATGCCGGTTTAAATCCGTTAAGGGGGCAAAATAATGTTCAGGGGTCATCGGATATGGCCTGCGCACCTAACGTCTATCCGGGGTACCAGAAAGTGGACGATGAAGCTGTCCAGAAGAAATTTGAGACTGCCTGGGGTGTACCGCTTTCTAACAAAGTTGGGCTTAATGCAGTGGAAATGATGTATGCCGCTGAGGCTGGCAAGGTTAAGGGCATGTACATTATGGGTGAAAATCCGGTAATGAGTGACCCCGATAAGGAGCACACGGAAAAGGTGCTGAAAGATATAGATTTCCTCGTTGTGCAGGACATCTTTATGACTGAAACCGGACGTCTTGCCGATGTGGTGTTACCTGCCACATGTTTTGCCGAGAAAGAAGGTACATTTACTAACACCGACCGGACGGTACAAAGAGTAAGAAAGGCGCTTGAGCCGCCGGGTGATGCAAAAGACGACATGTGGATAATTACAGAGCTTTCAAAACGCCTTGGCTATGAAATGCCCAACACAACAGCCGAAACGGTTTTTGACGAAATCGGCAGTCTGTGGGTTAATATGAAGGGGATGAACTATCGCAGGCTTGAAAAAAGCGGGCTTCAGTGGCCCTGCCCCGATGAAAACCATCCCGGAACGCCGTATCTATTTAAAGATGCCTTTCCGCGCGGCAAGGGCAGATTTACTCCGGTTGAATTCCGCCCTTCTGAGGAACTGCCAGACGATGAGTATCCATTGATGCTGACCACAGGGAGACAGCTTTTCCACTACCACACAGGCACTATGTCACGGCGTGTGCGTGCGCTCTCCACAGTGTCACCGAAGGCTTATGTTGAAATCCATCCGTTGGATGCCGAGCGTTTAAGCATCAGTGATGGAGAGATGCTGAAAGTCTCTTCGCGGCGCGGATCAATAGTGCTAAAGGCAAAAGTGATTAAGAGCCCTGATGTCGGAGTGGTGTTTATCCCGTTTCATTTCAAGGAGGCAGCAGCTAATGAGCTGACCAATCCGGTGTATGACCCAATATGCAAGATACCGGAGTTTAAGGTATGTGCAGTTAAAATAGAAAAACTGTAAAGGAGGATTGTAACAGTGCCACTTGATCCAACAAAACACGCTGACTGGGAAATAGCCGAGGCAGCAGAAAAAAACATGAAGACCGTTTATCAGTTGGCAGAGCAACTTGGACTTGAAAAGAGCGAGCTTCTGCCACATGGTCATTATGTTGCAAAGTTAGACTTTAAGAGCATCCTTAAAAGGCTTGCCAGTAAGCCTGACGGTAAATACATTGACGTTACCGCAATAACTCCGACCCCTCTTGGCGAAGGTAAATCCACTACCACTATGGGTCTGACTCAGGGACTAGGCAAACGGAAAAAGAACGTAATAGCGGCAATAAGACAACCCTCCGGCGGCCCCACAATGAACATTAAGGGCTCAGCAGCAGGAGGCGGCCTTTCCCAATGTGTGCCGCTTACTCCGTTTTCACTTGGCTTAACCGGCGACATAAACGCCATAGTGAACGCTCATAACCTCTCTATGGTTGCTCTTACCTCCAGAATGCAGCACGAACTTAACTACTCGGATGAACAGCTGGCAAAGAGGAATCTCAAACGTCTTGGCGTTGACCCAAACAACGTGCAGCAGGGGTGGATAATGGACTTCTGCGCTCAGTCCTTACGGAAAATGATAATTGGAATGGGCGGAAAGATGAACGGGTACATGATGGAGAGCCGCTTTGACATAGCGGTGTCATCGGAGATTATGGCTATCCTTGCAGTTGCCAATGACCTAAAAGATTTCAGAGAGAGAATGGGTAAAATAGTGGTTGCCTATGACAAACAGGTCAGACCGATTTCAACCTCCGACCTGGAGGTGGCCGGAGCTATGACCGCATGGATGGTTCAGGCACTAAACCCAAACCTGATGCAGACCATAGAGGGACAGCCGGTGTTGGTTCATGCAGGACCTTTTGCCAATATTGCAATCGGGCAGTCTTCAATTATTGCAGACCGGGTGGGATTAAAACTTGCAGATTACCATGTTACTGACTCTGGGTTTGGCGCTGACATTGGATTTGAAAAATTCTGGAACCTGAAGTGCAGGTACTCTGGGCTGAAGCCTCATGCTGCAGTCATAGTTGCCACAATACGGGCGCTAAAGTGTCACGGCGGTGCACCGATTCCGGTACCGGGTAAGCCGATTCCTGAGGAGTATAAGGGTGAAAACGTAGAGTGGGTTGATAAGGGCTGTGTAAACCTTATTCATCACATAAAGACGATTAAATCATCAGGGATTAACCCTGTTGTGTGTATCAATGCTTTCTTTACGGATACGGATAATGAGATTGCAACGGTAAGAAGGAATGCTGAGGCAGCAGGAGCTCGTGTGGCTCTGTCCAGACATTGGGAAAAGGGCGGCGAGGGTGCACTTGAGTTAGCCGATGCAGTGGTGGACGCTTGTAACGAGGAAAACCAGTTCAAATTCCTCTATCCATTAGAGATGCCGCTTACCCAAAGGATCGATAAAATCGCTAAAGAGATATATAATGCAGACGGAGCTGACTTCTCACCTGAGGCCCTTAAAAAGGCTAAGACTATCGAGTCTGACCCTGAATTAAGCAAGCTTGGCACCTGTATGGTTAAGACCCATCTGAGTGTCTCCGACAATCCTAACAAAAAAGGACTACCTAAAGACTGGTGGCTCTTTGTGCGGGATATATTGACTTTCAAAGGCGCCGGTTTTGTCGTACCGGTAGCAGGAGATATTAAGCTTATGCCGGGAACCTCATCAGACCCAGCATACAGACGCGTTGACGTTGACGTTGAAACAGGAAAAGTTAAAGGACTGTTCTAAAAAAAAGAATCAATAAGGGAGAGGCACTGCCCATATTAGTGGGGGCGCCTCTCCCCCTCCCCTTTAAACCCTGCTTTATTTTTTCTTTTGTTTTCATATAAGTTGACTATTCAAACAAATATAGTGTAAATTAAATATAAGTGCTAAGGGACATTGAGTACTCTCACGCTGCCCCGCAGCAGTGTTGGCAACGAAAGCTCTAAAATAATGCCCTGGGATAGTACCTGGGGAGGCGGGTAAGTAGGTCGCTCTAAGCCGGAAAACGTGGTCACTTTATTGGTGGTGTTTTGCCTTTTTAATTACTACGAGGGTGGTCAAATGAAGTTTTTGTTGTTTAATTATTTTGAGCAATATACTTTAATCATCTCCTTTGCCACAACGCATGGGAGGTGCTCATCTTGAAAGAAAGAAAACTTAAAAAAAGAAATTTACAACAAAATCCCGCTATTGTTATAGCTGCCTTTGGCACCACTTCACGTGGCAAGGCTGCTTATGACATATTTGACAAAAAAGTCAGGGAGCAGTATCCTGCATACGAAATCCAATGGGCATTTACGTCTGAAATAATACGCGAAAAAACTGGTACGCCAGGAATCCTCCAGACTTTGGCACAGCTTGAGGAACGTGGTTACAGAAAGGCCATAATACAGCCGCTTCAGATTTTTCAGGGAACTGAGTACCATGAGTTAATTGAAACCTGCCGTTCCTTTCCAGGAATACGCATCGTTGCCGGAGAGACTCTACTGCACAGATGGCAGCACGTACATGAGGTGTTTGCTCTTGTGTCTCAGAGCTTTCTTAAAAACGAGGATGGATTTAATATCGTTGTTGCTCATGGAACTCCCCTTTGTACAGACCCCGCTAATATCCTCTACCTGTCTCTTGAATCCTATATTTCTCAGCAGGCTTCTAATTCTTTCTTTGCCACAGTTGACGGATTCCCCGACAAAGCACATGCGCTTAGCAAATTCTTTGCTCATCCGGATGCAGAAAAAATCAAAAGCGTACGCTTGATCCCTTTTATGTTTATCTCAGGGCTACACTTTGAACAAGATCTGATGGGTGATGATGATAGCTTTAAAACCTCTTTGCAAAGCAGAGGGTATCAGGTGGAATGTCTTACAATCACACATGAAAGCCAGGTTTACTCTAAAGGCCTTGGTTTTTATGACGGAATACCTGAAATATTTATTAACAGAATTGAACGAGCACTGTCTCTAATGGAGGTTTATTAAAATGGGAATTAAGAAAATCGTGTTTTTACTTACACTTATATTAATAATATCAGCTTTCCCGGGGACTGCCTATGCAATGCACATTTCAGAGGGTATTTTGCCACTCAAATGGGCTGCTCTGTGGTCTTTTGTAGCGCTACCGTTTGTTTTATATGGGCTTTATAGATTTAAAAAAATATCTTCAGTAGATATTTCATTTAAACCGCTGGTGGGGCTTATGGCGGCGGTGGTGTTTATCATTTCTTGTATGCCTGTGCCTGTGCCAACGGCGGGAACCTGTTCACATCCATGCGGAACGGGGCTTGCTGCCATTTTGCTTGGCCCATCTATAAGCGCTGTGGTAAGTGCCGTAGCGCTTCTTATCCAGGCGCTGTTTCTCTCTCACGGCGGGTTAACCACATGGGGCGCTAATATCGTTTCCATGGGAGTTATGGGTTCCTTTGCCGGGTTTTTCACTTTTAAGGCTTTACGGGTAATGAAGATAAAACTTGCTGTTGCTGGTTTTTTAGCTGGAATAATTGCCGATTGGGCAACATACTTTTCTACCTCTGTCGAGCTTGCCTCCGGTATAAAAGGGGACTCTCCCTTTTTGCCCCTTTTTTGGAAAATTCTGATTTCCTTTATTCCCACTCAGTTGCCGCTTGGGATTTTAGAGGGCGCTATAACCGCTGGGATGGTTGTTCTTCTTTCTAAAAAGAGACCCGATCTTCTTGTAAAAATGCGTGTGCTGAAACCGGAGGATGTAACGGTATGACTTTTCTAAAAAGAAATTTTCATATAATATTTTTAACTATTGTATTTGTTTTAACAGTTTTTCTGTCAGTCTCTTTTGCCGGAACTGAAAAGTGGCCCGGCGTTGACGATACAGTAGTGGGAAAATATGCCGCAGAACATGGAAGAAAGGCATGGACTCCGTTTATCAACACAGACCAGGGCGACCTTTTGCTTTTTGTTTTTCTGATTGCCGGAGCTAACGGGGGATTTGTTGCCGGTTATTCATGGAAAAAACTTATGGATCAGAAACAGCCTGAAGCTAAAAAAGAGGAAAAAACAAATGCACTCCCTCACTGAGTATTCAAATAAAAACTACTGGATTTGCAGGGTTGACTCCAGGGTAAAACTCGTTGTCACCTTTGTCCTTTTAGTTATGATCTTAACCTATAAGGGGTTTACGTTTCCTTTGCTTATGTTTTTTCTATGTTTAATGTTGTGTTTTAGAATAAAAATACCTCTAAACACTTTTGTCCTCAGATTTTCTGAGCCTGCTTTTATAGCATTTGTGCTACTGGTATTAAAATTATTCTTTTCCGGCCATGATGTACTTTTTCATATAAATCTCTACAGCGTGTCTGTTACCGGATACAGGGACGGACTGATGACTGGCCTTGCCATGGTAGGGAGAATAATCGGAGCGGTGTCTGTTGTCGTAACACTTGGCTTTACCACGCAATTTGCCGAGATAATGGCGGCTCTTTCGTGGTTTAGGATACCTAAAAGCTTCGTCGAGATATCCATGTTTGCCCTCAGATATATTTTTGTGTTGATAGATGATGCTACGGTAATCTACAGCGCTCAAAAAAACCGTCTAGGCTACTCCTCTATTAAAAGGGGTCTCAAGTCCTTTGGCACACTTGCTGGCTCCCTGACCCTGAAAGCATTCGAGCACAGCCAAAATCTGACTACAGCCATGGTTCAAAGAGGATACGACGGGTACATTCCATTGCCTGAAACCCTGCCGCTAAAACATACTGACATCATTGTTTCCATCCTGTTTCTTATACTTATGGGGGCTGCATGGAGGATCTAATTAAATCTTTACCAGTCAGACTCTCAATAACAGTTGACTCTTATAAATACCCTGACGGCACAAAGGCGCTTTCTGCAATTGACTTAAAGATAAAACAGGGCGAATTTGTAGGCATACTGGGTGCTAACGGCTCAGGGAAAACCACACTGCTTAAGATAATGGACGGAATAATTAAGGACTATGATGGAGCGTCATTTTTAGACGGCAAGGATTTAAGGAAACTGTCCCCTCGTGAAATTTATAGCAAAGTGGGTATGGTTTTCCAAAATCCTGACGATCAACTCTTTGCATCAACTGTGTTTGAGGATGTCTCTTTTGGCCCTGTAAACATGGGGGTCTCTAATGAAGAGACCATACACCTTGTACAAAAAGCGCTTAAAGCAGTTGAGATTGACCACTTAGCAAAAAAATCAATCCATAATCTTAGTTACGGACAGAAAAAAAGAGTCTGCATAGCAGGACTTTTGGCGATGGGACACGAAATACTGCTCCTTGATGAACCAACCTCTGGGTTAGACCCCATGGGTGAATACAAGATGATGTCTCTTCTAAATAAATTAAATAAGGAGAACTCTGTAACCATTGTTATGGCAACTCACAGCGTTGAGCTAATCCCCTTGTTTCTTCATAATCTCTACATACTAAGCAGAGGCAGCGTCACCAGGGGAGGTAAACCGGAGGAGGTTTTTACAGCCCCGGAGGATATGGAGGATGTTAAGCTCCGTCTCCCTCAAATAGCCGAGCTTATTTATAAACTAAAAAATGAGGATGCCCTGCCCTTTAGCAAACTCCCGCTTACTATCGGAGAGGCCAGAAGGGAAATACTTAAATTGTACTCATGAGTAAAGGCAGAACCACACTACCCATGTGAAGTTTCTCCTTATATCAATCGAGGATCGGCAATTGCCGCCTCTTTAAAACCCCTCTCTCTTATTAAGCAGCTTTGGCACTCTCCACAAGGAGTACCTGTGGGGCCTGGATCATAGCAGCTCAGAGTCAGGGCAAAGTCCACACCAAGGGAGACGCCAAGCTTTATGATTTCTGCCTTAGAAAAGTAAAGAAGCGGCGCATGGATTTTAAACTCCGAGGTATGCTCAACTCCCGCCTTTGTTGCCAGATTTGCCATAGCCTCAAAAGCTCTGAGATACTCAGGGCGGCAGTCAGGGTAACCGCTATAGTCAACCGCATTGGCTCCAATAAAGATATCTTCTGCCCCAGCGGCTTCAGCTAAGGCCAGGGCAAAGGAAAGAAAAATCGTGTTTCTTGCCGGTACGTATGTTACCGGTATGGACTCGGCAGTATCCTGAGGTACGCCCTTAGGAACTGCAATGTCAGAGGTAATAGCTGAGCCTCCGATTGCTCTTAAATTAAAACTCAAAACAGTGTGTTTTTTTACATTAAAGAGTTCAGCTATGCGGCTTGAAAATTGCAGCTCAATCTTGTGTCTTTGTCCGTAATCAAAAGTCAGCGCATGTACGTCATACCCCTCAGATAGTGCAACAGCAAGGGTTGTAGAGGAATCCACGCCGCCGCTAAGAAGGACTACCGCTTTTTTCACAGCTCTTTTTTCCGATTTTAGGTTCCTCGCCACTGAGTAGTTTCCGGACATTTACCTTGTGTTTATAAAAAATCAGAAGGGCCAGTATCAGGCTGAAGTTAAATTTATCAAAC
>JADFYB010000130.1 GCA_015233245.1 Nitrospirota bacterium
ATTTCCAGTGCATTTTCCACAAAATTAATGTAGTTGGCATTTGTCATAGGAACACTGGAAATATCAAAAGAAAAACCGTGGTAGTCGGAAAACACCTCGTGTTTTTCAAAGGGCAGTATTTCCAGTGCATTTTCCACAAAATTAATGTAGTTGGCATTTGTCATAGGAACACCTTTAGGGATGCCGGTAGAGCCCGAAGTAAACATAATGTATGCAAGATCATCCGCTAAAAAATCTCCTAAAATGAATTCCTCGCCAGCTTCTTGTTGTATAATCTCTTCTATGTTTTCCACAGGGATGTTACTCTTAGCGGCATAATCGGATACTGCCCCTGGGAAACCGCTGCCATCTGTGAGAATCAGGGCAGGGGTTGTTGTCTCAGCCATGCTTAGATTTCTTGCCGGGGGTGCAAGCTCAGACAATGGCACCCATATGTTTTGAGAAAGGAATATTGAAAAGATGGTGCAGTATGTACTGAAACTCTTTCTGCCATATACAACAATGTTTGCTCTTTTAAAGTGTTTCAACACAGAGTTTATTTTAACCATGTTTGCGTAACAGTCTTTGTAACTATAGGTTTGGCCATAATACGTG
This sequence comes from Nitrospirota bacterium, assembly GCA_015233245.1. Lineage (GTDB taxonomy): Bacteria > Nitrospirota > Thermodesulfovibrionia > Thermodesulfovibrionales > Magnetobacteriaceae > Magnetomonas. Next base: position 595 of record JADFYB010000130.1, read on the forward strand.
TAAAAGGTTGCTGGGGAGGTTTTAAAGATATGGAGCATTTTTTCATAAAAATACTTCACAATCTGACCCCTTTACTTTCTATCGTTTCATATATCTTTTTTACAGACAGGAGTTTTACTATCTCCGGAAACGTAAATCTTATTGAAAAAGCACCCTCAAGCGCTGCAATAAGTTTCATATGATTTAGCGAATCCCATGACTCAATATCGTTAAGCACCGTATCCATAGTAATGCCGGAGACCTCAAATACTTCAAAAAATATTGTCTTTATAGTCTCGTTTAACAAATATGAATCCTTGCATCATACTGCCAGAGGCCGTATCAATTTCCATAGACATAAACGAACACCCCACCAACATCGTGGGTTTCAAGCGGCCCTATTTTCCTTTTCATCAACAACGTAAAGCCAGCATCAGTCATTTCTTTTTCAAACATCGCCTCATGGCGTTTAAAATCACCTATCATTTCCAGGCCGGATTTCAACGCATTTATCTCTATCTGTGCAACCTCAAAAAACCCGTCACGCAACGCCTTGTTAATTATATAGCCGTGATATTTGTAAAGTGCTTCTCTTCTTTCTGCAGAAGTCTCATAGTAGGGCAGTATTTCCCCGCCCATAACATATATGCCTCCTTTAAGCAAATTGTTTCGTATGTTTTTTGCAAAATCCGCTGCCTTGTCATAGCAGATATGATCATGTGCAAAACTTGATACAACTACATCAAAATGGCGGCTTTTACAGTAGTTTACGGCATCCCCGTTTACAATTATGCAATTTTCATGGGTTATGTGTCTCCTTAGTGCATAACAGCAGTCACTGTCAAGCTCTAAAGCATGGACATTGCAAAATGGCAGCCCTAACAGTTCCATGGTCAAAAGCCCCGTCCCAGCACCAAGCTCCAGTATCTCATACTTTTTGTCATCCTTACAGTAGTTGCTTATCTGAGTGATAATCTCTTGCGCCATTTCAATATAAAACGGATGCGTTTTTTCTACCCTGTGGTAAATCTCCAGATCAATATACCTTGACATCTCTTTTTGAGTTCTGTCGTTTTCGCTCATGGCATATCCTCTTCCTTATAGTTTATTTTGATATCTTATTTTGAACAACAAATACTCCTGCTCAAGTGCCCTGCTATAATAAACAATACCGTTAGTAACATCTATTACCGCCGAGGAAATAGTTTTAAAAGGAGCACTGCGCCATATTTCCCTCTGCCTTGCAGGCATAGACGGCTTCATCATTTCAAGTATGCCGGGAGTTGATTGCACCCCGGGAAGATGTTCATTGCCATATCTGAGGCGTCTGAAACTGCTCGGATAATCATCCTCTGCGGCCGGCCCGGCTTTCAATGACTGGAAATGATTTGTTACTGTCAGAGACTGCGTAACATCTCTTACAGAAATGTTGTCACGGTACATCTCCACATGGAACGCATTCTGTGGATCACAGACAAGAATGTTATACCCTCTGGATAATCGATGTGTGTCTGTCAGTGCATCCACCCACTGCCGTACCGTTTTAACCTCTGGCAACGTTTTTGAAACAACCTCCGTAGGAATAAAAAGAGCTCTGTTTTCAGCCTCATACAGACTGGCAGCTTCTCTTAGCTTGTTCTCATATATCAAAGATGTCCACTTAGGGGAGTTTACAGCAGTACTGACAAAGGCACACCCAAACATATTCAATCCCCAGCTATAGTAACTGTCGCCTTTAGTCCTGCAAGCTATAATACCGTTGTCTGTCAGTATCTCCTCATCAGTTTCAGTCTGTTTATCCCTGTTTTTGAACAACACCTTTAAGCCTTTATGATAACCAGTTGTACACATTTATGCGTTTCCTTTTTGTGCCGAAGCACATGAATGAGTTCTTTGCTCTAACTCTTTACGAAAGTCCATTTCTTCTCTTTGTGTGCGGCCCCTTATTATATCCGGCAATAGATAAGCAAACTCAATGTTTGGGGTTATGTTGCCATGATAACGAAGCAGATCCAGAGCCTGCATATCAAGCAATATGTCGGCATCTCTGGGTACCAACACACCGAAAAAGACAAAAGGAATAAACCTTCTGTGCACCTCCGAGTACAGAGAGCTTTTCATCATCTTCTGTGCTATGAGACTTACTCTGTAGATATAAAGCCACCGGAGTGCATCTATCGTACCACTTGAACCCAGCACGGTCAGGCCAGGCATCTGTGGCGACATGCCATCCGCATCAGCCCCTGTAATATGATAGTACGTATAAGGGGTATCGGTATCATAAATAACGACTGCTATGGATGCCGGTTTTATCCGGCTTTGTGTTTTTTCTGTAATCAGTTTTTTTATGTTTTTAGCCATTGCAGCAGCTATGTCGTTACACCTTACGGGGGCTAATATTATATTGTCCTTGAAGCGCTCTATTTTTGGCTTGCTTATGTCTGCCAAAATAAGACTTGACTCCAACTCCTGACGACTGATGTCCAGATCCCCAAAACACTCTATTCTCTCTTTAACCGTGTCAAAGTACTTTACCCTTACATCGTATGGATATGAGGTTATCTCATGGGGATCAACCAAAAAATCATCTACCTTTAACACCACATCTTCGTATCGCACCTTTAAAGAAAACGCCTGTGAAATTACCTTTGAGGCAACAACCACACAATAAAACAGGCCACTATCCAGCCATTTGCCAACATCCTCCATAATGGCTGCCTTTACATGGGGGGCAGTTCTCCAGTGATTTTCTATGTAGCTCTGTGCAATAACCTCCTGAAGTTGCCCAATGTTGTCGAATCTTACCGGCTCCGTAAACACCCCTGGAATAGTCAAAGAAGATATGGACGTCCCCTGAAAAAGACTATCCCCCTCCTGACAGCTATACCAGGCCTTTATCTCCTCCGTACGTATGCGGTTTCTGAACTCCTCATGAATCTCAGCTTTGTCTCCTGCATCAGAAAACAGGGAACAACCTTGCCCTGCTTTATTAAAAAGTCTTTTTAACCATTCCCTTTGAACGGGTTCATGCAAATAGCTCTCCGCTCCGGTTAAATAGGAGGATAGGGTCAAAGCTGGTTAACTCTCCTGCTCTGGTACTCCTTTCTCCTGTTTATAGCATCGGAGATAGACTTAATGTCCTCTTTTGTCCTCAAATGTTCACGTTTCAGAGGCTCTGGCAAAATTGACAGGTCTATCTCCTGACACTCTTCAAATGCACTCACATACCGCTCTGTTGCAAGCAGCAATTCTCTGATGTTGTCCTCTCCAAACCTAGAAAGAAACGTCCGCCCCCAGTCGTTTCCGTGTCTGTTGCACAGAATGCCGCGCACCTGGTCGGGAAACAGGCTTACAAAACCTATATCTGGCCGCTCTCTTATTATTTTTACCAGCAACCGCTGGGCCTCTTTGACCATTTCCTCTTTCCAGTTGCCGCCGTTTACCGTATAAGGCAGCCGAACCTCAAAACCCTCCGGTCTGCTGAACTCCAGGCCATAGGTGTTAGGATATGTCAGATTACCTTGAATTCTCGAGCCCTTTGTCAAGTCAAAAGTGGCAATGGTTAGGACGTGAATATCCTGATTTGCTATAATATAATCCGCAAGAGCGTCCCTTTGCTGCGCTGTCTCACCAGGGAAGCCTATCAGTACGAAAACAAAGTTCATTATTCCGGCCTTTGCCGTGGAGTTAAGAACTTTTGTTGTCTGAACAGGGGTTATCTTCTTATTCATATCTTTAAGAATCACAGGGTCTGTGGTCTCAAGTCCCCACATAAGTTTTCTGCAACCCCCACGGTACAGTTGAGCCATTAGTTCCTCGTCTTCAAACGCTTTTTCGAGGCGCACAAAGGTTTCCCACTGCACGTTGAGTCCCATGATCTCTATTTCTTTTGATAATTTTGTCAAAGTAGCAGGGGCCGAGGTGTCATCCATAAACTTAAAATACAATGCCTCTTTTCCGTATTTTTCGCCCGTATGCTGCCGGATAGCCAAAATGTCCTCAATCAAATGCTCCACTGACCGCTGCCTGAACCCCGCGTTGGAACCAAAAGGAATCGCACAAAACTCACACGTGCCATAACACCCTCTTGCCGTTTGAAGTGGGATCAACATCTCCGGAAACAGGTACTCATTATAATCTATGTCCTCAATATCAGGCCTTTGAAGGCTATCCAGATCAAAACCATATGAGTGTCTGTCTATAACCGCCCCTGATTGGTTCTTTACTATAACGTTGGTCATTTCTGCAGGTTGCTTATCAAGGAGAGTTTTATGAATGTCTGCCAGCGGCAATTCCCCGTCCCACAAAACCAGATAGTCCCAAAATCTGTCAAGCAGGCCACTTTCTGTCATAGTGTCATAACAGCGCGTTATTATTTGCCCGCCAAGGACTATTTTTGTATCTGGAAGCACATCTCTCACTATGTTTGCCAGCGTAAAGGCCGGTATTATCTGATCCTGAAAAATTATACCTATACCAACAATTTTAGGAGATAGCGGTTTTAATTCCTCAGAAACAAACTTCTTATAGTACTCAATGAAAGGGTTGGCCTCTTTGTCGCTTACACTTTTGATGACCTCCTCAAAAACCGTCCTGTTGTAGGCCATACCAACATTCCTAATATCTAAGGAAAAACCCCTGTATTTGGCGCTGCGGTCGTACAGGGCCTTCTCTATTTCGTTGTACAGGGCTAACATCCGGACAGGATTATCCATGTACTCAATGTCTTTTATGTGGCGAAAAGTATCCGACAAAAACCAATTAATGAATTTGATGTTGGTGTCATATACTTTCGTCTTGTATCCGTTTTGCTTTAGGAATCCTTTCAGAAAAATAATATTGCTCTGAGGATGTAACGGACTGCTTAGAGGTACATTGATTAAAACACTGTCAAACATGCTGTCCCTCCTGTTTTTCCGTCTTTTCCGCTAAAGTACGTCTCCACAGTAGTCTAATAAAACACCGTATGAAAAGGCAAGGCCTCTTTATATAAAAGCTCTTGTGTAGCGGGCACTTTTATAACAGAAGTCACACAAAGAGTCAAATGGAGGTGTGCTGTTATGGTTTTTTCTGAGGTCTAAGAAAGATTTAGTATTCCAGAAATTATCATCATATATGGTCTGAGGCATCTTATACGGCGGCACTACAGTGCTGCACGGCGTTATTACTCCCCCCTTTCTCACAAATACAACTGTATAGAAGTCGTAGCAAAACCGCCATCCGGCATTCTTACTTAGTGGAGCCGGAAACAATATATTAAACTCCCGTCCATATTTCGACTTTATCTCCTTCAGATACTGCAATACATCCTCATCCTCCTCGTAAATTGATAGATGGGAATGGGTTTTGTCTTTTGCTACAAAGTTTTGAAAACATATATTTTCCAGACCAAGGCCTTTTGCCATCTTTATAACCTCTTCCATAAATAAATACGACTCCCTTTCTTTCGTCACAATTCTGGATAGAGAGACCTCGATGCCTGGATTTGCTTTTCTTATCAGAGCGGCATTTTTCATCTGTTTTTCAATATAATTGTCATATAAACTTATCTGTATTGTTGTAAGAGAGGTTTTTTTAAACTCATCCAGCCGTTCATTGACAACAAGGCCGTTAGATGGAAACATGGTTAACTTTTGATGCCTTGTACATAATTCGATCATCTTGAACAAATCAGGATGCAAAAGAGGCTCCCCTCCAACAAACGACACTCTGAAGGTATCTATAAGGTTTCTATGGGTTACGATGCTTTCAAACTCCTCCAAAGACATCGTTTCCTGAAGATACTCTTTCTTGTTTATAGCAGTGCTAAAGCAGTGAGGGCATTTAATGTTACACTTATACGTAATATAAAAGCCTACGCTGATAGGATTGTAATTCAAATAGTATGGAAAAGAATTGGTGAAATAATGCGATGAATACTTCATTGCATTGATTATCTGTCCACTTGTAGGTTTCAAATTTAAAAAATGCCTGAACATCTTTATAAAAGATTTTATTGTCATCTGCTAAGTGTCTTCACCTTCGTCTTTTAATTAAGAGATCGGCCAGTATGCCAAAAAAGAAACACTGTAAACCGACAATTAAGGTTGCAAGGGAAAGGTTGTTTACTAAAAGAATTGGAAAATTCATTAAGTATTTTTCAAAAATAGTACTTGCTATAAAATATATAATAGAAAAAATAACCATAACAGAACCAATGGCTGTAAACAACTTCAGTGGACTACCGTAAATCATAATGCGCAAAATATTTATAAACACATAAAAAGGGTATCTTAAACTGACAAACGATCTGCCAGTTTTCCTTTCATAAAACACAACCGGAACCTCCGCATACTTCATAAACTTATTGCTAGCATCTATCAGTAGCTGCTGAGGCGGGTTGTAGCTTCCAAAGAGCTCAAACACTGCCAAATAACGTTTGCCGTAAGCCATAAGCCCAGTCTGTGCATCCGAAATACCATAAGGAGTCAGCTGATTCATAAGCCATGTAAAAAACATGTTTCCTAACCGTCTGATTATCGGCATCTTATAGTGAATTTTGCCGGCAAATCTCGATCCCCAGCATATATCGGCCTTACCAAACAGGATGGGCATAACTACTTTCTCTATATCAGCAGGGTCGTGCTGCAGATCTGCGTCGAGTTTAACTGCAACATCAGCCCCCATCTCATAAGCTGTCATCATAGCTATTCGAGTTGCCGCACCAAGTCCCATATTTGTGGGATGGGAAACCACCCTTACTCCTTTTGATTCTGCTATTTCCTCTGTTTTGTCAACAGAGCCATCGTTTACAACCAATATTTCAACAAAATAATTTTTCTCTGCAGTTACACTTTCAGGATACAGCTCACATACTTTATCTATGGCAAAGGCTATCGTTTCCACCTCGTTCTAAGCAGGAATAAAAACAACAACCCTATGCAACGACTTATCCACCACTTGAATAGTCCTTGATCGCTCCAGCGATTGTATCGAGCTCTGCAACAGTCAACTGTGGAAACATGGGCAGGGTTACTATGCTTGAAGAGACAGCCTCAGTTACCGGAAGTTTGGCTTTACACATGTCTTTATATGCACTATGGAGATGTGCTGGAGGGTCAAAGTGCACTGAGGCTTCTATCTCCCGCTCTTTCAAATACCGCACAAGCCTATCCCTCATACCTATTCTTTTCACCTTTATAGTAAACATCTGATACACGTGCAGACGACCCGGTTTTTCCACAGGAAGGGATATCTCAGAAACGTCCTTTAATTTTTCCATAAGATATGCGCTGTGCTGCCTTCTTAAGGCGTTCATCCTGTCCAGTTTTTTCATCTGTTCCACGCCAAGAGCCGCCAAAATATTGCTTAACCTGAAATTATACCCGGGATAGCTGGCCTCCCTGTACCAAG
>JADFYB010000013.1 GCA_015233245.1 Nitrospirota bacterium
AGATACACGATTTCTTCACAATGGACATATTTTTAACTACCAACATTGCTGATGGGAAGACCCAGATAAGGCATGGGTGGAATATATGGCAGCTTTATTAAAGAAAAAGGATAGACGGGGATTGGATAAAAAATCAGAAGTATTTGGTAAATCCATAAACAAAATAAGAAATGATTATGCAAAAGCATGGTTAAACATCACTTTGCTTAGTGGCGATGATATTGATGTAAATGGGTTAGTTAAAGGAGTTCAATGGTTGTATAAAATTAACGGTTTGAATATAGATAAAGAAGATATTCATATAGCCGATGATCCATTGAAGGCAAACGAACTCGCATCTATTTTAGTTAGAAAAAATAAAGATAAAAACAGAAAAAGTGCAATGTGGTATGAAGATTTTAAACAAAAAAATAATATCTATAAGTTTGAGTGTGATTCACTTGTTCAGGATGTTGGATGGGTATCTCATGCTCAGATATTTATAGATAGCAATCTTATTCCTGGAAAATTGGCAGGAGATATTAAAAGTATAATCTCTTATTTAACAACTGGCCCATTTATGGCATTGTTTCTTGATGATTTTGCTATTGTTATTAGAAGGCCTAAAGTTGTTAAACTTAAACCAAATAATAACGACTTTATTATACACGCTGATGAAGATTATGCTGTGGAATGGCGTGGTGGGTATAAGATGTATTTTTTAAACGGTGTCCCTGTACCAAAAGAAATAGCATTAACACCTGCACATAAACTTAACGCTACTCTTGTACTTAAAGAAAATAATGCAACAGTCAGACGTGAGGTACTTAGAAAGGTAGGAGCTGAAAAGTTTCTCAAAGATTTAAAAGGTAAAAAAATAGACACATATCAGATGACAACTGAAAAAGAAGAATTGATATATGAATTATATAATATAGAGTTACCTGGCATGATGGACCCAATAAAGGCACTGAAGATGAGAAATCCATCCATAGGTGTTTATCACGTTGAGTGTGTTACTCCAGAAATAAGGACAGTAAAACAAGCACTTGCATGGAGGAATGGAATGGACGTTTATACTGACCCGATAAAAATAACTTAATGGAGACAATGAAATGAGAAATAGGTATTATCAACAAGGAGACGTAGTAGTTAAGCCATGTGCCATTATCCCGGATGGTGCTAAAAGAGTGTCTGTAGATGCCAAAAGACATAAGCTCGTACTGGCTCGTGGAGAGCATACGGGTATGGGACATGTAATTGAAGAAGATGGTGTCGAGATGTATGAAAGAGATGGTGTTCTTTACTTAAAAGTAAACAGACCTACAACCACACTCCGTCATGAAAATGAGGCAGGGAACATGGTAGTTGAAGAGAGCCATGATCCGATGGAAATAACTACAGGTACATACAAGATTGATATCGTAAAAGAATACGACCCGTTTGAGAAAGAGATAAACAATGTATATGATTAATTGCAGTGACATACAGATAACTGAGAAGTATATAGGGTGATATCAGGATGGATATACGAAATAGGATGATAGTAAATGGTGAAGAATATAGTTTTTTCTTTGCTGATACATCATATGAATATACATCTGAGTTAAACATCCATATACACCTCATCCATAAGGAATTTGGGATAGGCAAATGCGATGTCCCTTTATCCGCAAGGAATATGAGTTATAATGATTAATGGATTAAATATAAATATTTTTAAAATAAATAACCGAACCAAAAGTGTGAGGGATTATAAATGCACTTAATAGGAATTATAACACACATTACGAATGTAATAATCTTAATGTATTTTTTATACACGACACTACAATTATATTTGAATTGGTTACTTTATGAGAGACAAAAAACAAATATGATAAGGCATGACATTTATACAATATTAGGCATAATGGAATTGAAACTAACTCAAACTATTATAGACAAAAGATGTGGTAGATATAATTCTACTATAATATATTATTATAGAATGCATTTATATGATTGTATATGGGGTACGATAAAAGCAGAGGTCTTATTGATTTGGCTATTATGGACATGGTTTGATGTGGAAATTGTGTCTTTACTAATATCTGGGGTGATGTACTATGGCTTGATGTATATATTAATACAATTGAGATGGTGGTATATTTATCATGATATAAGATATGCAGATTTGTACGAATATAAGAACTATAATACATTAACTAACCGGATAAACAAAATGTTGTATGGAGACAAGTATAAGTGATAGAAGTACTGGAGTAGAGAAACAGGAGATAATTACAGGTTTTGAAATAGTGGTTTTGTAAAATACCTTTATGGTATAGTATCTTATAACTCAGAGGAGGGATTGACATGAGAGTATTAATATTCATGATAATACTTTTGGTTGCAACATCGATTTTGGGTTTTGCTGGGGAGTACGGTAAAGCACAAATCCAACAGCCTAATGCTATGAACTCTCCTGCAATACCATATAATCCTGTAGAGGTAGAACACGAATATTATCAAAATGTCATTGAGCCACGAATTCAGCAAATGCATAATAACTTGCGGTTTTATGAATTGGAACAAATAATAGATCAGTTACGAGTAGAGATGAATAACAGACAAACGGTACCGGCAAACGGTAAGGAATTTTATGATGTGATTTATGGTAGGACACCGTATTGAGGCTTTATTGTTATGTGAATAATAATTGCCTATAGAATAGTATGTGCCAATATAAAATACATGAATACATTCGAAGAAGAGAATAGAGACGAATATTTGAGGCTTCTAGAAGAGGCTAACTTCTATTATTATTTTCTTGAAGTAAAACCATTCGAACTTAGGAACCGGCTACCCTTTTATGCACCAGCTTTAACTACAATTTATGAGCATGTATTGAACAATGACTTAAATAATTTAAGAATACTCTTGGATAGCATAAATGATTTATCTATATATGAGTACGTGGACGATATTAGTATATTTAATGCTGAATATGACGAAATTTGCCATTTCTTAATAATATACGATTTATCAAGGTCTTTGATTATAGCAACATATAGAGGCGATACAGAAATGGCATATTTACTAATTAAGAAAGGGGCATACTTACATCTTTATAATTTATACATTGATAGTGAAAATTTTGAGGGCTATAAACCAATACATTTAGCAGCGGCTAATGGTAATATTGACTTAATTATGCTACTTCTGAAACACGGGGCAGATGTTAATGATTATACGATGTGGGCTGATCTAACTCCATTGATTTGTTCCGTTTTATTTGAGCAAACCACTGTGGTAGAGTATTTATTAACTCAGGGCGCTGACACTGAGGTTGTAGATGACCAAGGAGCAACTGCCTTAGTATATGCAGTGGAAAACGGTAGGTATGACATCGTAAAATCTTTATTAGAAAATAATGCAAATGTTAATTTTCATACTAATTACGCTGACTATCTAGGTTATACACCCTTAATGATAGCAGTAGAAAAAAACAAAAATGAATTAGTTTTACTTTTACTTGAATATGGAGCAGATATTACTGCAAAAAGAGAAGGGGATGATACAACTGTTTTCGATATTGCAGAAAATAACCATTATAGTGATATCTTACAATTATTAATAGAGCATGCCAGTATTACGAAAAAGGAATACTGTAACCAAGTAGAAAAACCATTTGATGAAATAAATAGTAAAGAACCGTCAGAATATGATGTTTGTAATGAACAAACTAAAACCTTTGTTACTAAAGAAATTATAGACCTTAATCAAAAATATATTAATAGTGTAAAGCAATGTAATACATTACAATCTAAAGAAAAAGAAACAAACAATACAATAGAAAACAACAAGGAATCAACAGCAATAAAAGTATTAAACAATCTCCGTACAAAGTTAGTTGACATGACAAATAAGAATAAACTTATTAACTATAAACAATCTAAGACAAGAACTATTTATATTGTTGACGAGCTACCAGATGAGGTATTTAGGATTTTAGTTGAAGAAAAGAAACCCATGCAATTCAAAGCAATCATTAAAAATAACTCTGAATTGCTTGATATCAAAATGAATACTCATGAACAAGATGTATTGTTTTCCCATGATTCAGAATTAGAACTTCCAGAACCGGAGTTAATTGTTCATAAAAAACATAAGGATAGTTTTCTCCAGACAAATCTTCAATCAGATTCATTGGAAAATAAATGTAAAAAATTAAAACAGTATTCCCAGACCGCTAGTGAAGAGACAGGTTGTAACCTTCTTTATCTTGTGATTGGTTTTCTTAATTGGTATGAAGATGATTCATCATCTGTCCCATTTTCTGCACCATTAATACTTGTCCCTGTTAAAATTGATAGAGTTCTTGATAGAAGCTATGGGTTTACGTATTCCCTTTCATATACTGGTGAGGATATTGAAACAAACATTTCACTATCTGAAAGATTAAAACAAGATTTCAATATATCTTTGCCGGAAATTGAAGCTGATATCTATCCCGAGGAATACTTTATACATGTAAAAACAATTGTACAAACTAAAAAGCGCTGGATTATAGAGAGGAAAATAACCATTGATTTGTTTAGTTTTTCAAAACAATTTATTTATAAAGATCTTGATACGAAAACCTGGCCAGAAGGAACAAAAATAACAGACAATCAAAATATAATTAAAATACTTACAGGAGTTGAGAATCCAAATCCTCATATTGCATTTAACTATGATAAAGATTACGATATAGATAATAAGTCAGATCATTTTTTACTACCCCTCGTAAAAGATGCAGATAATTCACAGTTTTCTGCCATTATAGACGCCATAGAAGGTAAAGATTTTGTTATAGAAGGACCACCAGGTACCGGTAAATCGCAAACAATTACAAACATAATTGCTTCACTTTTGTCCTATGGGAAGACAGTTCTTTTTGTTTCAGAGAAAATGGCTGCACTTGATGTGGTAAAAAATCGCCTTGGGGAGGTTTGTCTTGAACAGTTTTGCTTAGAACTCCATAGCAACAATAAGGGAAAAGACGCTGTTTATAACGAGTTGAGAAAAAGAATCAATTATTCTTTTGAGGATGTAAATACGAATAATACAATATCTAACCATTTGGTAAATTTGAAGGATAAATTAAGAGATTATTGCAATCTCATTAACACCCCTGTTTCTAAAAATGGGGAAACTATACATCAGATCATATGGAGGTACGAAAGTTATATAGATAAAATTAATGGGAAACCTTCATTAAACATCAAAAATGCCCTCAATCTTACTGACTTGGATGTTGAAGCATATAAGATTGACATTAATAAATATGTTAACCTTTCTAAAGAAATTCATGCTCCGGTGCGGCAAGCGTGGTTAGGTTATATCCCTAATTCTATAAAACCAGATGATAGCAGCATAATTGCGAAAGTTATTGAAAAACTTAATGATGCACTTGCCAAATACGGCAACATATCATATCCTGATAACGATACCGTAATGATGTATTTCAAAAGATTTATGCTTATGGCAGAAATAAATGAGAATATATTGACACCCATCCCTAAGCCGTTTTACCCTCTGATTGCTAAAAGATTTCTTATAGAAGAAAACGTTGATATAATTAATAATTTGCACAAAATGGCAAATGAATTCCATAGTTGTTTGCATATTATTAGAGAGGTATTTCCAAATACAAAGTCTTTATCCGAGAAGGATATAAATATAATCAAAAATACACTAATCAAATGTGATGAAATGGGATGCACAGGACTTAGAGTTGAAGATATTTTATTACGTATTAAGAATATAGAGTCTATAATAATTGAAATTGAAAAAATCATTGTATTTATTAAAGACCCTTTGTTTAATAATCTGGTATGTCATAATTCAACATTTTACTTCGGCGATATCCAACGTATAATTTCATTATATCAAATATTGGAGGAGATGCCATCTAATATTAAGCTTTATGGTAGTGAGAACTATATCATATCTGATGTATACAAAGTATTAGCAAATGCAAAAAGTCAATACCTAAAACTGAGAACAGACAAGGAGGAATTCAGTAAGATTTTTGTTTTTTCAGAAATACCTTCGCCATCTGAAATTCGATATCTTGCTAATGTAATTTATGAAAAATGTGATAAAATGTTTTCTTTTTTATCTTCTGAGTTTAAAAACGCTAAAAGCAGAGTAACATCCTTTTTAAAAGTTCCTGTGAAAATAGAGGCCTCCTTTGTTTCGCAGCTTTATAGTATTGCTGAACTTTCTGAGAATATTACATTTTATCAGAACGAAGAGGTAAATATTAAGATGTTAGGTGATTTGTTCAAAGGACTAAACACTGATTGGGAAACTCTTGAAGCGCATATTTACTGGTCCAATAGGATTAAAACCCTTGTTGAATCTGAAGATAAGGCAATATTGATAATTAAAAACCTCTCGCAAATGCATAAAATACTAATAGAAGCCTGCCCTGGCATAATTGTTTCCTTACAACAATTAAAGATTAATATTGATAGTTTAGGTATTCCTATTGATAGATATAAATCTTTTTCAGAGTTGTTGAAAGAACTAAACAAACGGCTATCATCTCTTAAAGAGATTGAAATCAACATATCAGCTTATACAGGTAGTAGGAATATAACAATAAGAGATATACAATGCGGCTACGACAAGGTTGAATTTGCAATGGAAATAAGTAAAAAAATTAAAAAAAATGAGGCTGTCTATAAAGAAATTCTTGGAGCTGAATATAAAGCTACTAATACAGATACAAAAATATTTGTAAATCTTTCTAATTGGGTTCAAGCTCTTAAGCATCAGGGAAACATACCACTGGAGATTATTTGTTGGTTATTTGTGAGTGATTTAAATATTTCTTACGAACTTTTGCACAGATACATTATTGAATCAAAAAGTATTGCTACACTTTGTCAGAATCTATTTGAAACTTTAAATAAACACGGTGAGTTAGACATAACTAAGTTTTTAGGTTGCGATATTACAAATATTACATCTTCCGAATTTCATAAAAAAATCATTTTATGTATAGAAAACGCTGAGTATCTTTCGTTACTTTCTCAGTATTATAAACATCTAGAAATCCCCTGGCTTACTGAGATTATTCAGAACATTGAAAATGGTTGCTTGTTGGCAGAAGAAACGGAGATGTGGTTTTTAGGAAATATATATAAATGTAAAATAAATGAATTATTGGATGTAAATAAGGATATTATAAATTTTGTGAGAACTGAGCATGAATCTGTACGCACCAATTTCATTGAAATAGATAAGGCAAAGATCGGGAATGAGGGTTATAATATAGCCATGAGAGTGCTAAAAAAGACTATTCCGGTAGGTAATAGCTCTGGGCCGGTACATGATTATACTGAATTATCTCTAATAAAACATGAAATAAATAAGCAAAAACGGCATATCACAATACGAAAATTAATTAAAAGTGCTATGGATGCACTATTATCACTTAAACCTTGCTTTATGATGAGTCCTCTTACTATTTCCCAGTATCTACCAAAAGCTAAATTGTTTGATGTATTAATTATGGATGAAGCCTCACAAGTAAAGATAGAAGATGCCCTTGGTGCTATTGCTCGTGCAAAACAGATAATTATTGTAGGGGATCCTAAGCAGTTACCTCCAACATCTTTTTTTGACAGCATTAATATAGATGAGGACGACGATAATGAAGATAGATTTGCTGCAGAATATTCTTCATCCATACTGGAGTATTTAATGGAGACTTACACATTGAAACAATTGCGGTGGCACTATCGTTCATATCACGAATCACTTATTGCTTTTTCAAATAATAAGTTTTATGATGATAATCTTGTAATCTTTCCTTCACCAAAAAGAAATCCCAGTGAATATGGTATAACAAGCAGGTATATTGAAGGGGCTGAGTACCTTAATGGAGTAAATATAATAGAAGCACAGGCAGTAGCAAATGCTATAATAGAACATTATCGTAAAGATAAAGAATTAACACTTGGAGTGGTAACGTTTAATGCTAAACAGCGAGATACTATTAAAGATTTAATAGATACAAACAGACGATCTGATGTAAGTATAGATAATATATTCTCTAAAATGGAGCATAATTCATTCTCTTTTTTCATAAAGAATCTTGAAAATGTACAGGGTGACGAACGTGATGTGATTTTCATTTCTACAACATTTGGTCCTGATCCAAATACTAAAAAGGTTTTTCAACGATTCGGTCCAATTAATACTGATGACGGATGGAGACGATTGAATGTTCTTGCTACTCGTGCGCGAAAAAAAATTATAGTATTTACATCGTTACATCCAGAAGATATTATTATAGGACCAAAATCAAGCAGAGGGTTGATAGCATTTAAAGATTATCTTAAATATTCTTGTACAGGTATTATATCTGATGTTGGAAGTGTCACGTCAAAAACATATGAAAGTGAATTTGAAGCATCAGTAGCAAAAATTCTACATGATAACGGTTATAAAACCATACCGCAGGTAGGTGTTGCAGGTTATAGGATAGATTTAGGTGTACTCCATCCTCAAAATGAAGGTGAATATTTACTTGGCATTGAATGTGACGGTGCAACATATCACAGAGGTAAATGTGTTAGAGATCGTGATAGGCTAAGGCAGGAAATTTTAGAAAATAAAGGATGGAATATTCATCGTATATGGTCTTTAGACTGGTATTTAAATAGAAAAAATGAAATACAAAGGTTATTAAATGTTATAGAGAAACTAAGTGCATCCAGTGAGTGAGATATAAACTATAATTGAGAGGTGACTTATGAAATTTCCCGGTTCTGCTAGAAGATTAGAAAAAAGAATATAGAAATACGGTACAAGAGTTTCTTATAGGCCATATGCAAGGAAACAAGATAATCCTCCAAACTATAACAAACGTTCTAGTAGTTAATCTACCAATTCCAAAGGTTCTCGAAATATGAGTGATACATCAGGTGGTAGTTACTATGGTAATTCAGGCAGTGGTAGTTCATATATACGTCATGAAACTGAAACTGACATAGAAGTTGCAGCAATTGATGATATTTCAAAGGATATTGAATTAAATGATTGGGATTATACGCTATATTACAAGCGAGGTTATTTCTATTATCAGAAACAAGATTACGATAATGCTATTAGAGATTTCAACACAAGTATTGAGATAAATCCGAATTGTACTGATGCTGATGCAATGCTTAAACGTTGTAATCATCATTTAAAAGTAAGACGCAACGAAATAGATGATTATAATGATAAATGGGATATGCAAAAGACTATGATGATATATATGGTAGTTAGTTTTTGTATTGGTGCATTTTTGTTGGTGAGCTCACATTATGAAGGTTTCTTTGCATTTATTGGTTCTTTTGTTTGTCTTATTGATATAATTATAATCGTTGTGTTCTGTCTATTTAGCTGACCGATGGATACAGATGATATGACTAATAAAATATTTTTACTTTATAGAAAAAGGTGATAAATTCTACGAACGAGGTAATTACACAGAAGCCATCACTATGTACAATGAAGCCAAAAAAAATGAATGGAAAATGTGCTGTAGCATATTATAAACGATCGTTCGCTTATAAGAAACAGAACTTTTTGGAAGATGACCAAGAGCATAAAAAGGCAATAAGTATTGACCCTAATGTTAAAGTTAATGCCAGTTTAAAAAAATGCATATAGGCACTTACCCGTTAGTTTTGTTTATAGTTTAAGGTAAGCGTTTAGTAAACCCCACCGGTTTTTTAGAGCAGAGCTTTTCGATAGATGAAATATCAGTTAATAATTTGATACAATTAGATTGGACAATTGAAGAAGACATATGACAACTTTTAAGAGCATAGAAATTTTAAATTTTATTTATGTAACTTTTTTGTCTTTAATCAGTCTTAGCATTAAGGGTAATAATTTTAACAGTGATTATTGGTATGTGGATGTCGAACTTGTTAACCTTGTAAAGAAAGGTGATAATAATGCCTTTGAAAAACTGGTTGAAAGACATATGAACAATTTATATCGGTATTGCTATTTTATACTAAAAGAACAGATGGATGCTGAAGATGCATCAAAGGAGGCTTTTGTAAGATCATTTGAGAATATTAATAGCATTGATGATGGCAGGAGATACTATTCATGGGTCAAAACGACAGCAAAAAATATCTGCTTCGATATGTTAAAAAATAGACAGCGTGAGGGTGGAGAATTACCTGAAGATGATGTCTTTAACGATAGTATGTCTATCGGACCAAAACCACCGGATAAACTCGTTGAGGAAAAAGAAACTAAGGCTGCTATTTGGAAAGCTCTATCGGAACTAAATGATTATGATAGAGAAATAATAGTTCTTAGGCATTTTGGAGAATTAACGTTTAAACAAATTGCTCCAAAAATCGGAATTACGGAAAATGCCGTTAAACTACGCTTCTATAGAGCTTTGGAGAAATTATCAACGATGTTGGGACATTTAAAGGGGGATTTTCTATGAATAAGAATATAACCTGTAATGAGGTAAAAGGCAATCTTTATGAGTATATAAATGGTGAAATAAAGGACAATGTATTCAAGACAGATATTGAAAACCATCTTCAAGCTTGTGCCGATTGCAGACTTCATATGGAAAGAACGAAAAATACACTGAACTTGCTTAATATTATAACACCGCCACCTTTATCGCAAGGATTTTTGAAAAGTGTAACAAGAGAGATTGAAAAAATATCCCCCAAAAAGAGCCTCGAGAAAGATAGATAGCTCAGATTATCCGCGCCTTATTCAACATCCATCTAATTAAGGCTTTTGTTTTGAATTGATCAAAATAAATTCTTAAAGTTCTTCACTTAAATACCCGTTAAACCGTCACATCAAGATAGATAACATATCTTACCTGTTATTTTTTGCCCTGCTCCATTTGCAAAACCACTTTTGTATCCAAAACAGATTTATCATTTACGAAAAATTATTTTTCAGCATGACACTTTTATAAGTTTTAACAGTCTTATGTAGTAAATAAGGGAATAAGAAACTGAAAGGAGGATATGAAAATGAAACATCGGAATGATAAGTGCTTCATTGGAGGATGCGTAAGAGGGTACAAGACTGAAATAATCTTTAATGTGACGCTTTTGAGATTTGAACCTGTCCCTGCCGAAGAGTGTCCTCACACAGGGGGATATTATTAAATGTATAACCGACAGCTATCTTTAACGATCGTTAAAAACTCCTTTGGAGTTGATTAAAACAATATATTATGTGAGGTATTTATGAAAAAAAATATTATTAATAGAAAAGCCAACATTTGTGAAAAGGCACAAGCTCTGATGGGTTTTACGATAATCGAATTATTAATAGTTATGACTATTATTGGGATACTAACATCTATAGCCATTCCAATGTACGCCGGACAGCGGGAAAAGGCAAAGATTAGAGCTCTTGAGGCATCAGGAAAAGGTGTAGTATCTGAATTACAGTCGTATTTTGATGCATATGCTGCTAATGATCCTGTAATAAGAAGAAACAGGGCGCAATCCACAGTTGAACAATGTTGGGAAAGTGTTCGTGCGGCCAATACAACCAAAACATGTAACGCAATATATAATATGGCAGCGTCAGGAACTTATAATACTGTTAATGATGTTATGAACTTGTTCTATGATACTCATTATACTGAAAAAAGTCCCTGTGATGCTAATCAGCAATTATATACTCAAGGAACACCTGTTGTTTGTACTGTAAATTTAGAGGTTGACACCAGCGCTAAAAAAGTTCTACTTCAAGTCATTGGGAATGACACCTCAAATCCTTTGCTTAAACAATGGATTGCTGCAAAGTAAATATATTATTACAACACTAACAACAATTGCCGATTTAGCTACTTTTACAACCCCGCCTTTGCTGGCGGGGTAAATTGTAACCTTATAATCAGATAAAAAGGAGTTATAATATGTTATCGAATGTAAATAAAGGAAATGAACTCCAGTGCGTTGCTGATGTTGTAAAATCTGTAAAATTATTCTCTCATCTGACAGAAGAAGAATTCAGGGATATTCTAAAGGTGATAAAAATCAGAACATTCACAAAAGATAGTATCATCATCTGTTGTGAGGACACCAACGAATGCTTACATATAGTTTTAAATGGGGAGGTAAGAATAAGCCGATCCACTAAAGACGGTATGGATATTATAGTTGCAATAGGGCAACCAGGTGATTATTTTGGCGAGATGTCTTTAATTGATGGCCATGCTGCATCTGCCACAGTTACAGCAACAAAAAACTCACTTATTGCGTCAATTTTTAAGAGTGATTTTCATAATCTTATTTGTGCCGATAGGATAATCCTTGATAATTTGCTCCGTACTCTATGTGCTCGATTGAGGTCTGCCACAGAAACAATCGAAATGCTCAACTATAACACTGCTCCGAAGAGACTTGAAATGTGTTTTAAGTCATTAGCTAATACCTGTGGTGATATTGATAACGGAGGAATTACACTTAAAATTAAACTTACTCATCAGGATATTGCAGACATGACCGGCATGACCCGTCCAACAGTTACAAAGGTATTGGATGATTGGAAACGATTTGGGTACATAACGATACTTCAGGATAAAAAAATTCGGTTAAGTGCAGAATTTATTAAAAACATCTGCTCAGTGTCAATATAGATTTTACGGCTACCAGACATGTTGAAAAATATTAAGAGTTAGGTATAAAATAATTTGGTATTATATATTTACTAAAGTGGCAGCTTAAGAGGAGAGAAACGATCTTTCCGTAAAACTCAAATATTTAAAGAATATAGCATCATAGAGGTGTCAGTTATGCCGGCAAAGGTTTGTCTTAAGATTATAAAAGGAAATCTTACTGGGAAAGAATATGTATATGATCAACGCACTGTTTGTATCATTGGTCGAAAAAGGGATTGCAACATAGTTTTGTCATCAGATGATGATCATCGGAGGATATCACGTCATCATTGTTTATTGGACATTAATCCGCCGGATATAAGAATAAGAGATTTTGGTAGTCTGAACGGGACATATGTTAATGGAAAGAAAATTGGACAGCGTAATAAAGAACATAACCACGAAGAGGCAACCAGAACATGTCTCCCTGAATATGATCTAAAAAATGATGATGAGTTTGAGTTGGGAAATACCGTATTTAAGGTGATAATAAGTGAACCTGTATATTGCATACAGTGTTTTGTTGAAATACCAGAAGCAAAGAAAAGTCACTTAGAGTATAATACATCATCTACTGGAATTACGTATTTATGTGAAAAATGTAGGGAGAAACCGATTGCAGTAAATCCTAAAGACAAAACACAAGTGTCCGAATTGTCTCATCAAAAAGAAAGAGATAGTGATGAGACGATCATAAGAACTGTTAAAAAAATTGCAGATGTCAGGGGACTGAAAGTTATTAAAGAGTTAGGTCAAGGAGGTATGGGTGCTGTTTATTTGATGCGAAATACCAAAACAATGAATGAGTTGGCTCTAAAAGTAATGCTTCCCCAAACGGCATCAGACAATGATACTATAGAAATATTTCTCCGTGAAGCGGAAAACACAAGATCGCTAGACCATCCAAATGTTGTAAAAATGATGGACCTGGGGTTTGCAGAAGGAGCATGTTACTTTACTTTGGAATTCTGTAACGATGGTAATGTCAAAACACTTATGAAAAACAATGGAGGTACGCTTTCCTTAGATGAAGCTCTAAATATAACTTTACAGGCCCTTGACGGTTTACACTATGCTCATAGTGTTGAAATACCATTTGTTAAACTCATAGATGGCGGTTACGCTAAAGGGCGAGGCTTAGTACACAGGGATATAAAACCTGAGAATATACTTTTAAATACATATAATGGTAAGTATCAGGTAAAAGTGTCCGATTTTGGATTGTCAAAAGCATTTGATTTAGCAGGTCTAAGTGGGCTTACGGTTAGTGGAAAATTAGGAGGTACGCTATCATTTATGTGTAGGGAGCAATTGCTAAATTATAGAAGTGCAATGCCTGCGGTAGATATTTGGTCAATGGCGGCAACTTTGTACAACATTTTGACAGGATATGTTCCGAGAGAATTCATCCCTTATGATATTGATCCAATAACAATAATTTTAAACAACCCGGCTATACCAATTAGAAAAAGAAAGAGTTCGATACCACATAAACTTGCAGAGGTCATAGATGCAGCTCTTATAGAGGAGCCTAAATTAATATTTACAAGTGCTTTAGATTTTAAAAAAGAGCTGGAAAATGCACTATAACTAAATGTATGCATTTAGAATTTTCAAAGAGATAGTACAATGGGATTAGAGATAACCTGTCCTAATTGTAAAGCAAGCTTTAAAAACATACCTGAAGAGCATTTAGGAAAATCCGCTACATGCAAGAAATGTGAAACTAAATTTAAAATTCAACAAATTAATAATCTTGAAGATAATAATCAAAATAAACCTCTCAAAAACATAGAAATAACAATGTATAAAGATGAAAATAAGATTCCATTTTCTTTTAAAGAAGGCGATGTGATATTGGATTTATATGAGGTTAAAAGTGTTTTAGGTCAGGGCGGTATGGGGATAGTTTATAAGGTTTACCACAAGGAGTGGAAAGTTGATTTAGCAATGAAGAACCCATTACCAAAACAATTTGACAAGCCTAAAGCTATAGAGAATTTTGAGAGGGAAGCCGAGACATGGATTCAACTCGGACTTCATCCATATGTCGTAAGCTGTTATTACGTTCGCCAATTAGGTGGTACACCCCGTGTTTTTGCTGAATGTGTTGATGGCGGGACGTTAAGGGATTGGATTAGAAATGGTAAATTGACACAGATAGATAAGATCATAGATGTAGCAATACAATTTGCATGGGGACTGCATTATGCACATGAAAATGGCGTTGTTCATCAAGACGTTAAACCAGCTAACGTAATGATGACACCGGAGGGAATTCCTAAAGTAACAGATTTTGGTCTTGCAAAATATAGAGAAATGACGGAACTAACCAGTGATATCAAAAATAAGAGTATATGGGTTAGTTATGGAGGGATGACCCAGGCATATTGCTCACCGGAGCAGGCAAGCAAAAGACCCCTAACACGTAAAACCGATATATGGTCCTGGGGCATATCGGTGTTGGAGATGTTTACTGGTGGTGTTGATTGGATTCATGGCCAGCTAGCACCTCATGCTTTGGATAAGTATATAAGAGAAGATAATAGAATAAAGATACCTGATTCATTAGCAGATTTACTTAAGCATTGCTTTAAAGAAAATCCATCGGACAGGCCAGAAGATATGGGTACGATATCAGAAACATTAAAAGAAATATATAGAGAAGTAACTGGGAATGATTATATAAGAGAAACACCTAAAAATATAAGAGAGGTACCCGATACACTTAACAATATGGCAACATCAATGTTGGATTTAGGTAAAAAAGAAAAAGCACTGGAGCTATGGGATAAAGCATTGCAAATAGACAGTACGCATATTGAATCTATTTATAACCAGGGATTATTAAAGCATCGTATGGGGTTAATAAAAAATATCGAGTTGATAAATGATATCAATAATATATTGTTATCTGAAAAAAATAGATATAGATTAAATAATTTGTTAATTGATATATATTGTGAAGTTAAATATTTCAAGGAAGCCTCTGACTTATTAGAGGAAGTTAAAAATAATTTGAATGAAGATGAATATAATAATTTCACAGAACGCATAAATAAAAACATTATAAAAGAAATTCCCAGAAAAAAAAGTGATATACCTTATGCTAGTTCTGTATCACTAAGTCCTGATAATCATTTTGCTTTAATTGGAGGTTGGGATTATTCATTAACAATTTGGAATATTGCATCGAGTGAATGTTTTCGGAGTTTCAAAGGTCATAAAGATAGGATTACTTCTGTATTATTTAGTTATGATGGGTGTTTTGCTGTATCGGCAAGTGAGGATATCACTATAAAAATATGGGAAGTTGATACATGTACATGTTATAGAACATTTCAAGGACATACACAAACAATTGCCTCTGTAACGATAAGTCAAGATAGATGTTTTGTCGTATCTGGCAGCTATGATTGGACATTGATTTTGTGGGATGTACTCAGAGGAAAACACATTAAAACTTTTAAAGGACATGACGGTAATGTTACATCCGTTGCACTTGCTGCAGATAATAGCTTTATTTTATCAGGAAGCAGTGATAATACGATAAAAGTATGGGATGCCAAGGAAGGTAAATGTTTAAGAACTTTTAATGGACATAGTGATGCAGTTAATTCTATATCGCTAAGCTATGATAATCGTTTTGCTTTATCCGGAGGTAACGATAATACAATAAAATTATGGGATGTTAGCACTGGCGACTGTTTAAGAACTTTTAATGGACATAAAGGTAAGGTAAATTGTGTATCAATGAGCAAAAACAACCATTTCGCATTGTCTGCAAGCGATGATAATACAGTAAGGATGTGGGATATTGCTACTGGTGAATGTTTAAGTATTGTTTTTAACAACAATGCTGTACAATCTGTGAGTTTCTCTAAAGATAATACGTTATTGATTTATACGTCTGGGGGTTTATTTACAGTTTGTTCGATACCAGATAATATGGCTATATATAGAGCTAATTATATCTTATCAGAGATGCAAAAGTCAGAAAAAGAATATAATAGACAGTATGAAAATGTAAACAGAATTGAGGACATATATAAATATCTTAAAAATGATAATTATTATGATGCATGCAATGTATTCAATACATATAAAAACAATATTAAATACGAACATGAAATATTAGTGCTTGTTGAGCCATGCTCCATACTTTATCGCCACTTATGTCGTACAAAAATAAGGAGAATAATACCTTACAAAGTATTTGATGGCCACAGTAAAAAGATAACTGAAATGATTTTAAGTAATGATTCTCGTTTTCTTCTATCAGGAAGTGCTGATGGATCTATAATATTATGGGATATTAATACTGGTGAATGCTCAAAAACATTTGAGGGGCACAATGGTTCTGTCACTTCAGTATCAATTAGTCAAGATAGTCGCTTAGCTTTATCAGGAGGGAGTGATCATACAATAAAGTTGTGGGATACCGCAACAGGTAAATTTGTAAAAAGCCTCCATGCTCATACACAAGATGTTTTATCTGTAACACTAAGTAAAGATAATTCATTTGTCTTATCAGGAAGTAAAGATAAGACAATTAAATTATCTGATACTAATGATGGTATCTGCATAAAGACTTTTAGAACTAATGAATCATTATTGACTTCATTATCGATCAGTCAGGATAATCGTTTTATTTTATCTGGAAACACTTTACAATTATGGGATATAGAAACAGGGCGATGTCTAAGAAATTTTCATGGTTATAACAATGCTAAGTCGATTCTACTTAGCGATGATGATTGTCTTGCTCTATCAGAAGGATATGATAACACTCTGAATTTGTGGAATATTTCTTCTGGTAAATGTATAAAAATATTCCATTTGGATGCTACATCGCTTCTTGATGAAAATGATAGTGCAATAACCGGGAGTGAAATTGAGAGGTATTTTTGGACAATATTTAGTAATCAGACTTTAAAAACTTTTAATTGGAATAAATATAAATCATCATCTTGTTTTCCTATTATAAGTAAGGATTGGCGATTTGTTATTGCAAAAAATGAAAAAGATGAAAGCAAGATAAACGTATTTTTTATTGATTGGGAACTTATATATAAAAAACCTATCGACTGGGATGAAGGAGCGTTACCATACATTGAGCTATTCATAAATCAACACACTCCTTATGCTTCAAACATACCATTAGATCGAGAACCTACGAACAGTGAAATTAAACTTGCTCTGACAAGGAGAGGTAAGGTCTCTTGGACAGAAGAAGATTTTTTGAAATTAAATGACGAGATAGCATATGCCGGTTATGGTTGGTTAAAGACTAAAGGTGTGCGATTAAAACTATATAACTTAACACGTAATATATCAAAAGATTTTGGAGAAATCAATAATGAAACAACAAATAATTACATGTATAAAAATGCTAATAGCAATATAATTACAAGAATATTAATATATTTCTTGCAGTGGTTTAGAATAATAACAGAAAAAGGTGATTTTACCTATAGAAAAATCTTTATATATATATTTATAGTCACATTCGCAATGTTATATGTATTGTTATTTATATTAGCTGCTGGTGATTTAATTGTGACACTTAAATATGCATTATTAAGCAGTACATTTATCACCCTTTTTACATTTATTTTTATTAATTACATAGGAAATACATATGGCAGTTTATTTTATAGTCGTAATATCGCCAATTACTTTCCTCAGGATATGTATGATTCTAAGCTAAAAACTGCAAGATATCAAATGGAATCAGGTAATTATAGAAAAGCAATAGAAATAGTGAATCAGATAATTGAGATTGAACCTATGTATTCAGAGGCATTGTTTTTAAAAGTTCAGATTCTATTGTATGGATTTGATGATAAGGTAACGGCATCGGAATACCTTAATAAAGTTATAGAACAATCATTTATTGAAAAAAATAACATGCTATATCAATGGGCAGTAAATCTCGAACAAAAAATCAATGGACAAGGAACTCAAAACGATACATGATTTAAAATAATTTGATATTTACTTTAAAAGATAAAGATAAATAAAAGAACTATAAATGATCATATCGCCATCGATTAATATAGTCATATCATTAATAATGCGAGAGGCCATCTATGCTCAGTATACAAAGATTGAGCCGGAGTATATACTTTGATAATATCGGAATATAACACTTTTGATCTACAAGGAATACTTAACCAAAACAACTCTATACATCAATCAAAGACATCAAAAAAGATATTTTATATTGCGATGGAGATAGTACAATGGGATTAGAGATAACCTGTCCTAATTGTAAAGCAAGCTTTAAAAACATACCTGAAGAGCATTTAGGAAAATCCGCTACATGCAAGAAATGTGAAACTAAATTTAAAATTCAACAAATTAATAATCTTGAAGATAATAATCAAAATAAACCTCTCAAAAACATAGAAATAACAATGTATAAAGATGAAAATAAGATTCCATTTTCTTTTAAAGAAGGCGATGTGATATTGGATTTATATGAGGTTAAAAGTGTTTTAGGTCAGGGCGGTATGGGGATAGTTTATAAGGTTTACCACAAGGAGTGGAAAGTTGATTTAGCAATGAAGAACCCATTACCAAAACAATTTGACAAGCCTAAAGCTATAGAGAATTTTGAGAGGGAAGCCGAGACATGGATTCAACTCGGACTTCATCCATATGTCGTAAGCTGTTATTACGTTCGCCAATTAGGTGGTACACCCCGTGTTTTTGCTGAATGTGTTGATGGCGGGACGTTAAGGGATTGGATTAGAAATGGTAAATTGACACAGATAGATAAGATCATAGATGTAGCAATACAATTTGCATGGGGACTGCATTATGCACATGAAAATGGCGTTGTTCATCAAGACGTTAAACCAGCTAACGTAATGATGACACCGGAGGGAATTCCTAAAGTAACAGATTTTGGTCTTGCAAAATATAGAGAAATGACGGAACTAACCAGTGATATCAAAAATAAGAGTATATGGGTTAGTTATGGAGGGATGACCCAGGCATATTGCTCACCGGAGCAGGCAAGCAAAAGACCCCTAACACGTAAAACCGATATATGGTCCTGGGGCATATCGGTGTTGGAGATGTTTACTGGTGGTGTTGATTGGATTCATGGCCAGCTAGCACCTCATGCTTTGGATAAGTATATAAGAGAAGATAATAGAATAAAGATACCTGATTCATTAGCAGATTTACTTAAGCATTGCTTTAAAGAAAATCCATCAGAAAGACATAACGATATGGGGTCTATATCAGAAACACTAAAAGAAATATATAGAGAAACAACAGGGAATGATTATATAAGAGAAACACCTAAGAATATTAAAAATACGCCAGATACACTTAATAATATGGCAATATCTATGTTGGATTTAGGGAAAAAAGAAAGAGCATTGGAACTATGGGATAAAGCATTGCAAATAGATAGCCAACATATTGAAAGTACCCATAACCAGGGACTATTAAAGTATCGCTCCGGTTTAATACATGATATCGAGTATTTAGATGCAGTCTATAATCTACTCACATCAAAAAATATACCTAAAGTAAACTATTTGCTGTCTCTTGCTTATTATGAGTGTAAGTATTACGAAAAATCTCTTAATTTATTAGAAGATATCAAGGATATATTCAAAGAAGTTAATTGTGACAATCTTGAGAGAATACTAAATAATAAAATCCTTAAAAAGATTAGAACTTTTGAGGGTCATGAAGATATTGTCAGAGCAGTCTCATTAAGTCATGATAATAGGTATGCTTTATCTGGCAGTGACGATAAGACATTAAAACTATGGGATGTTGCAACCGGTGAATGTATAAAAACTATTGATGGGAATAAGGGGAATGTCACATCAGTGTCATTAAGTCATGATAATAGGTATGCTTTATCTGTAAGCAGATTGGATGCACTAAAATTGTGGGATATTACGACAGGCGAGTGTGTAAAAACTTTCGGTGGACACGACGAAGTGTTCACATCAGCCCTATTAAGTTATAATAATCTTTATGCTTTATCCGGAGGCTATGACAAAACATTAAAATTGTGGGATGTTGATAGTGGTGAATGTATAAGAACTTTTGAGGGACATAGCGGTCATGTTACATCAGTGTCATTAAGCCAGGATAATCTTTATGCTTTATCCGGAGGTTACGACAAGACTTTAAAATTGTGGGATGTTGGTAGTGGTGAATGTATAAAAACTCTTGAGGGGCATAAAGGTCACGTCACATCAGTGTCATTAAGCCAAGATAATAGTTGTGTTTTATCAGGAAGTGATGATAAGACATTAAAATTATGGTATATCTCCACAGGTAAATGTGTAAAAACATTTATTGGTCATGTAGATCGTGTTACATCGGTGTCATTAAGTCAGAATAACTACTATGCTCTATCTGGAAGTGATGATGGAACATTAAAATTGTGGGATGTTACTACTGGTGAGTGCCTAAATGTTATAAGTGGCCATGCTTATGATGTAAAATTTAGTCATGATGGGAAACTATTAGTATTTGGGCATAGCAATACTTGTGTCATATATAATGTCATAACTACTAATAATAATCAATATTGTGCTGGTTATTTTCTATCAACAGTTAAAACATCTGAAATAGAAAGTCGCAAGCAAGATCATTATGAAAATACATTGAAAGCAATTTATTATAATTTTAAAATAAATAATTACAAGACAGTACATGATATGCTTAATATGCTTAGAAGTGATAGTGGCTACGAATACAACAATGAATTAATTAATCTATATGCTAAACTATATACTGTTACTTATCGTAGCAATATAAGAAAAATTGTTTTATACAAAACATTAAAGGGTCATAGCAGTTCTATAAGAGAATTAATAATAAGTCATGACGAAAAATATCTTTTATCAGGAAGCGATGATAAGACATTAAAATTATGGGATATCTCCACAGGCGAGTGTGTAAAAACTTTTGAGGGACATAGAGATCATGTTACATCAGTTTCATTAAGTCAGAGTAACAGTTATGCATTATCAGGAAGCGATGATAAGACATTAAAATTATGGGATATCTCCACAGGCGAGTGTGTAAAAACTTTTGAGGGACATAGAGATCATGTTACATCAGTTTCATTAAGTCAGAGTAACAGTTATGCATTATCAGGAAGCGATGATAAGACGTTAAAATTATGGGATATTAATAGTGGTGAGTGTATAAAAACATTTGTCCATGAAGGCCATATCACATCAGTTTCATTAAGTCATGATAATTGTTATGCTTTATCAGGAACTGATAATAAAACATTAAACTTATGGGATATCTCCACAGGTAGGTGTATAAAAACTTTTGTATTGCATCAAATTATTCAATCGGCTTCTCTAAGTCAAGATAATCGTTTTATCTTATCTATGCATAATAATAACTCACTGACATTATTGGATGTTGCATCAGGTGATGTATTAAAAAAATATAACATCAATTGGGCTGAATCGGAAGGATCAGGAGATAAATTCAAAAAATATTATAATATGATAAGTAATGATAGCGTGCTGAGGACATTTGTTTATAATAAAGCAGTTTATCATAACTCATCAGAAGAAACAGTTATGTCAATCATAACCAGGAAATGTCATTTTTTAATTAATAGGAGAAATGTGACTAATATAAATATTTATTTCATTGACTGGGAGCTTGAATATCGTAATCCTTCTAATTGGGATTATGGTGCGTTACCTTACTTATATATGTTTATAACACCGTATGTCAGAGAATTATCTGCGCATTATACATCTACCCATGCATTACCTCGGAGAGGTAATGCATCATGGACAGAAGAGGATTTTAATAATTTAATTTATGTCTTGGGTTGTGCCGGTTATGGATGGCTAAGATCTGAAGGCGTAAAAGAAAAACTGAATTATATGATGTCTTGGTACGGTAAGTGGCGTGGATGGTGTGAAGGAAATTGTGTTGACGGACAAGGAACATATATTTGGCCAAACAGTGATAAATATATAGGCCAATGGAAAGATAGAAAAAGACATGGTGACGGGGAATTTTTTTCATGGGCAGATGGAATAAAGTATAAAGGTGGATTTAAAAATGATATGTATGATGGGCAAGGAACATATACTTATCCTGACGGTTGTAAGTACGATGGTGAATTTAAAGATGGTAACAAGAATGGACAAGGAACAGAGACTTATCCTGACGGCTCACAGTATGTTGGTAAATGGAAAGATGGTAAATATGATGGTGAAGGAACATGTATTTATCCTGACGGTCGTAAGTACGTTGGTCAATGGGCGCATGGTGAAAAGAACGGGCAGGGAACAATGACTTTTCCTGACGGCTGTAAGTATGTTGGTCACTGGAAGGATGATTTAGAACATGTGTATGGAAAATATACTTATCCTAACGGCCGTAAGTATGTTGGTGAATGGAGGAATGGTAGAAAGTATGGGCAGGGAACAATGACTTTTCCTGACGGTCGTGAGTATTTTGGTCAATGGAGGGATGATTTAGAACATGGGCAGGAAATAATGACTTATCCTGACGGTCGTAAGTACGATTGTGAATTTAAAGATGGTGAATGTCATGATGGGCAGGGAATAATGACTTATCCTGACGGTGGAGAGTATGAAGGTCAATGGGAAGATGGTAAGTATCATGGGACAGAAACATCATATACATCATATACTTTTACTGATGGTTGTAAGTATGCTGGTGAATGGAAGGGTAGTAAATATCATGGGCAAGGAACAATGATTTATCCTGACGGCCGTAAGTATGTTGGTCAATGGAGGGATAGTAAATATCATGGGCAAGGAACAATGACTTATCCTGACGGCCGTAAGTATGTTGGTCAATGGAGAGATAGTAAATATCATGGGCAAGGAACAATGACTTATCCTGACGGCCGTAAGTATGTTGGTCAATGGAGAGATAGTAAATATCATGGACAAGGAACAATGACTTTTCCTGACGGTCTAAAGTACGATGGTGGATGGAAAGACGATAAATGGCATGGGCAGGGTACATATACTTATCCTGACGGTGGAAAGTACGTTGGTGAATGGAAGGATGGTATACAGCATGTGCAGGGTACATATACTTATCCTGACGGTGGAAAGTACGTTGGTGAATGGAAGGATGGTGGACAGCATGGGCAGGGCACATATACTTATCCTGACGGCCGTAAGTATGTTGGTCAATGGAGGGATAGTAAATATCATGGGCAAGGAACAATGACTTTTCCTGACGGTCATAAGTATGTTGGTCAATGGAGGGATAGTAAATATCATGGGCAAGGAATATATATTTATCCTGATGAGAGGAGGCTTGTCGGTAGATTTAAGGATGGTGTGTTTATTGGTAATTGATATTGACTTTACCGAAGACATAGTTTATGGATATACACAATATAGATAAATAAGGTAAATTTAATGAAGTTATGTAAATACACAAAAACTCAAGACATAGTCAAAAGGAAGTTGAATTGGAAATATCACCATCGATAAATATAGTTATATCATTAGCAATGCGAGAGGCCATCTATGCTCAGTACTCGGAAATTGAGCCGGAGCATATACTCATAGCGATTTTGATAATTTCGGAATATAACGATGTTGAGTTTGAAGTAATGCTGAACGGTCATTCCTTAAACCAAGTAGGTTCTGAAATTAAAGATATCGTATCAATATTTAAAAAGATAGGCATCAACTCTACCAACTTAAGAAGACAAATTCGTGAAATTATGGATCTTGGTGGAGCAAAGCAGCATGAAGACACTATGCATCGGTCACAAGCATCTAAGAAAATTTTTTCTATTGCAGAAGATTTATGTGAAAAAGACAATAATATTTTTGCAATTAAGCATTTGTTCTTTGCACTACTTATGAACCCAACGGAGATTTTACTTGATATTATAGGGGATTTCCAACAAAATATTATGCAAAATGTTCTCTGTGAAAAAATTCAAAACAACCACGATAAAAAAGATTACAGTAAAGATTTAGATTTGTGTACAGAAATAGAGTTGGGAATAGAATGTCCTGAAATAGAAGATTATGACAGTAAGCCTGTTGATGTTTCTAATATAGTGGGTCTATTAAAGATAATAAGATCATTGAGAGATAAACTCCGAAGAAACATCTTTGGACAAGACAATGCAATCCAATCATTTATAGAGGGTATCTTTAATTCAGAACTATTATCTAAAGCAGATGATAAAAGGAAAAGACCAAAGGCAGTATTTGTATTTGCTGGTCCTCCGGGAGTTGGTAAAACTTATCTTGCTGAACGTGGAGCTGAAATTCTTGGTATACCCTTTAAACGGTTTGATATGAGCGCATACTCAGACCATCAAGCAGGTAATGGATTGATTGGCTTTGATGAGAGTTATAAGGGTTCAAAACCAGGGGTTCTTACTAAGTTTGTATATAAAAACCCTTTTTCTATGCTTCTATTTGATGAAATCGAGAAAGCCCATACAAACACTATTCACCTTTTTTTGCAGATACTTGACGCTGGAGTGTTAGAAGATAAATTTACATGTAACAATGTTTCATTTAGTAACACGATAATCATTTTTACAACAAATGCCGGTAAAATACTTTATGAAAGCGACAATGCCTTTGTTGCAAATTACCATAAAAAGACAATCCTTAACGCACTTGAAACGGAAATCAGTCCTATAACAGAAGAACCATTCTTTCCACCTGCAATTTGTTCACGAATGGCTGCAGGATACCCATTGATGTTTAATAAATTAACTATAAAAGAACTGATAAAAGTAGTAGAGACGGAAATAGAAAGACAAGGAGAATTGCTAAATACGCAATTTAATCTAAAATTAAAATATAACATGACATTCCCGATTTGTATTGTTTTAAGGGAAGGAGCAAGGACTGATGCACGCACAATGAGAGCCGCTACAGAGAGTTATATCAAATCAGAGATTTATAAGTTTTTTCAGTTGTTTAGAGAGGAAAGGATAGGAACAATAATTAACAGATGTGACAACGTATATTTTGACATGGACCCAAAGTTATACTTTAACGAGGATATGAAAGCGATATTTGAAAATACAGAAAAACCCAATATTCTTCTAATTGCCGACAACAATATTTGTTCACTATGGACAAGAAATATCCCTGGTGTAAATTGGAAAATGTCAGATGATCTTTTTGATATATTGAATATTCTAAGAAATGAGTATATTGATTTAGTGTTGATAGACATGTTTTTTGATTCATCTTTTAACTACAAATTAAATATCAACACGACAATGGCTCAGTTTGATAATATCCCGATAGCAAGTAAAAACATGTCGAAGGCATTGGAGATATTAAGGAATATATATCAAAAACACCAAGATATCCCATGCTATCTAATATCGCTGGTAGTTGAAAAAGATGAATATCCCAAAATAGATGATGAACTGTTCTTCTCTTGTATACAAGCCGGGGGTGTTAGAGGCATATTGCAAACATCTTTTATTTCTAATATCGTAAAAGGATGGGAAACCGATTGTACAGAGCTTAAAACAAAGCTAAATGATATATCCACAAATATTTATTTGCAGAAACAATGTAACCAATTAAGCGATGAAAGGAAAGTAATATCTTTTGATACTGTTCCAAAAGTATCTGAAGCCGATAGAACAATTTATTTTAGGTTAAGGAATTTTAGAATATCAAGATCCATGGCAGCTGCTGATGTATCAGAAGTGTTGAGTGAAGTGGAGCGTCCAGTGGTAAAATTTTCGGATATATACGGAGCCGATACCGCAAAATCTGAGTTAGGATATATTGTAGAATGGTTAAGAAACCCTAAAAAATATAAAGCAATAGGACTTAGAAACCCAAAAGGTATATTGCTTTACGGGCATCCTGGGACAGGAAAAACTATGCTGGCAAGGGCATTAGCCGGAGAGTGTAGTGCTTCATTTATAGTGGATTCTGCATCTACATTTGTTGATTTGTATGTTGGAGCCGGCTCAAGACACGTAAGAGAATTGTTTGCAAGAGCACGTCGATATGCACCGGCAGTGTTATTTATTGATGAGATAGATGCGGTCGGAATAAAAAGAACAGGCTGGGAAGGAACTCTTGAGTATTCAAATACTTTAAATGCAATATTAACAGAAATGGATGGTTTTGATACAAATGCACAGAAACCCGTAATTGTAATAGCAGCTACAAATCTTGTAGAACATCTGGATGACGCGCTCAGAAGAAGATTTGACAGAGAAATAGAAGTAGACAAACCAGACCGAAATGCCAGAAAAGAGTATCTAAAAAGAAGATTACAAGGGGTTTCAGGAAGAGAAGTATCGGATACTGTTATTGATAGGTTATCAGAACAGACTGTCAATATGACTATTGCTGAGCTTGAGAGAGTAGTGGAACTGGCAGGGAGATTAGCTGTAAAAGATGAAGGAGTTATAAATGATAAAACTATAGAGGAGGCCTTTGAGAACATACGGGTTGGAGAGCGTTCTAAGATACTCGATGGGGAAACACTATTAAGAGTGGCAAGACATGAAGCAGGTCATTGTCTTATCGGTTGGTTATGTGGGGTGAAACCTGTTCAAGTAACTATTATTGCCAGAGGGAATGCTGGTGGATATTTTGAAAGTAATAATGATGAAGATAGGGTTTTATATACTCAGGCACAGCTTGAGGAGATAATACGGCAATCAATGGCAGGACGTGCTGCCGAAATAATCTATTATGGTGAACAAAATGGTTTTTCAACAGGAGTATCATCTGATTTAAAAACGGCAACTCACTACGCTGACCTTATGGTAAGACAATATGGAATGAGTAAAGAGATAGGCCAGATAACGGTACCATTGCAGTTGAATTCTAATGATAATTTTTCTGAAAAAGTATTATATGCAATAGAGAGAATTATAAATGAGCAACTCAATCTTGCTATCAAAGAGCTTTCTGAAAACAAAAACTATTTGGATAACCTGGTGGAAGCACTTAGGGAAAAAAACCGATTGACATTAGATGATTTAGAACAAATACTCCCACCTAAAACATAGGTAAATTATCAACTACCCCATCATTTATAGTATTCATAGATAAATTATGAAAATAGTATGACCTTCTTGCACTGTTAACAACCACGAAATAATAGAAAAAATCAGTTTTTCTATTTTTTGAACCAAACACTAAATTGATATCATGCACTAACATTCTATTAGTGTCATTAGAATCAACGTCTCTATGTATATATAATAGACTTACATATTTGAGTGCAGATTTTTTTGCATAATACTTACCTTTTTCTACGTCATAAGGGTAGTGGTTATGTGGTAATGATTTATATATACCATCAAAATGTTCTTCTTTGTTAAAGAAAAGAATGATATGCCCTTTAGGTATATAAATATTAGTACCAACTCGGTAGAATACTATATAGTTAAATGTTGGATTGTCTGACATATATTGAAAAAAGGTAGCATATTCGCATGAAAGAAACCCATCTATTGTATAACCATCTTTGTTAACTATTTTATTTAATAATTTAAAATTATCGAATAGCATTCCTTCTGATTTAAAATCGGTTCTTTCATAAAATAATCCATGTGGTAATTTCGGATCTATAGATAAAGTATTAACTATATTTTCAATGACAGATGTAAGTATATTCAGCGAAGGTTTCGGATCATGATTAAACGCATTTTTAACAGCTTGATTGTAGATATCTTTATATTTTGGGTTATCTTCATGCACATAGTGTTTTATTTTTGGCATAGGTTCTTCTATTGGTTTAGGGTAATATTCTTTTCCCAAACCGAAAATATTTAATATTTCTTTTAAAGTCAAGGCTTTTCCGAACTTTCAATATTTCCTCTTCTGTTATGTGCTTTAATGTAAAGAGCACAATAAATGAGTTAATCATTAAAGTTTTATCTAATTCGGCAAGAACACCAGCAGCTTCTTCTGGTGATAGAGATAATAATACTGTTGATACAGCCTTTGGAGGCATTTCACTAAGTAATATTACTATATCTTCTGTTTTTATATCCTTTATTTCTGAAATATTGAGAAGGGTATACGGTTTAAATGGCATCTTATTGAAAAATTTTATTTTTTTATTACGCATTAACTCTAAAACTATTTCAAGTATTTCATTTTGTAACAATTTATTAGGTTCTGCATCCATTATCAGTTCATCAAAGGCGTAATACTCATTTAATGCCCTAATTTCAGCTTGAATTGATGGCAGATATCTATTTAGGTGATTAAATTCATCTAACGACATATTATCACACATTTTGTTTTGAACTATTTCGCTTGAAATTGCAAACATGGTACAGCGTTGGGTGAAAGAGATATTTTCCAATATAATCCTAAATGTATTGTCATCTATAAGAGCAAGATCCTCGTAATCAATAACATGTTTTTTTAGAAAATCACCAACAGATTGGCTTTTTTTACTTAATTTTTCAATAATATTATCCCTGATTGATGGCTTTAAAAATTGGATTACCCCGATGGCAACATTTATCCCGTCTATATTCATAATTTTATCCCCTATCATTAATTTAATTATTTCAATTATTATCTCTAAGCAAAAATATTCCTTTCAGCTGGGACAGGTTTAAATCTCATAATGTCATATTCATGACTTTTTCAATTTTGTATCCTCTTATACCTTTACCAACATAATAATTCATAAAGTGTTTCGTTATCATATCCTCCTTTTAGCTTCTTATTTTATTCTTTACAACTGAGGACATTTAAAACATGGAAAAGTGTCATAACAAAAAAAATAAATAGCTGTCCTGTTAGATCCTAAAATATTAGAATTTATTAATTTTCAATACCCGCCACAAACAACGAGATATCTACTTTGCTCACTCACATGTTTTACGCTGCAAATACTATAAAACCCCAAGCCTTTCAATTTGTAACCTCCAATCACTTCACCATTGATATAGTGCTGAATATCCCGAATGTTATTTTTTAGTTTTTGTCACCGTAAAAAAATTTTTAGTATCTGACACTTTTTTGAATTTCAGAAGTCTTCTTGACATAAACACATAATGTGAAAATAAAAAATAACGTCAAAGGAGGACATGAAAATGACACACTGTAAGAACAATAGCTTTAAAAGTGAATGCCTTAGTGAATACAAAGCTGAAAGGAGGAATAATACGATGTCAAAATTAATCATTAAACAGGGCTTAAAGGGTTTTACTTTAGTAGAGCTTTTAATCGTTATGGCGATCATAGGTATTCTTACAGCTATAGCAGTTCCGGTTTTTGTTGGACAAAGGGAGAAGGCTAAGATACGAACCGTTGAAGCAACAGCGAAAGGTGCAGTTTCTGAATTACAGGGGTATTTAGATGCCTTTGCTGGAGGAGAACCCTTCATTACTATAATGTACGATGGTACTGAGGCCTGCGTAGAGAGTATATCTGCTGCAAATAATGGTAAAACATGTTGGAAAATATATAATCAATCTGCTGCATTTCAATATTCATCTATAGATGATATTGTAAATTTATTTGTCGACAATAGGCACGCAAAGAAAGAAAAAAGTCCATGCACTCCATCATGGGACATGTTTCAGAAAACTACCAGATCGAATATCCAGGAATGTACAATATTTGTTGAAAAATCACCCAGTAGCAACGCAGTAAACATTGAGGTTTACGGTCTTAGTACAACGACAGCAATAACCTCGTATATGGTTGTTTCACGGTAAATATAAACAAAAAATATACATAAAAAATGAAATAAAAGAATAGGAGGTATTAAATGCCTAATTTAATCGCAAACAACGTGCCGATACTAACGAAGTTAGGATTTTTCTTTATAATCCCTCTAAATTTTAATATAGCGGGACTATTTGGATTTGTAGTAATCGTAGGAATAGCTTGGTTTATATTAACAGTGATAGTGGCAGCAATAGTTGGTGCAAACATAGAAAAATCAGATACTGTTGCGCAAGATAAGGCATTTCGCACTGGTGCAATTATTGCGGTTATAATATTAGTGTTTATTTATTGTAATTGGTTTTGGGGGTTCTTCTCTTACTGTCTCGAGTAAATCATTTGGGGTTTATTCCCCTCTCCTTGGGGCGTAAAGTGTAATTGATGCACTTTTTATACCCCGCTGCTTGCGGCGGGGAGTTTCATTTCTAAAAATCAATACAGGCAACTTAACAACATTTCAGTACATAATTAATGTGCAAGGAAAATTGCTTGTGCTGTTTTTGTTATTGGGTGTTATAGGACTTTTTCTTTATTTGTATTTTTTTTTACTGAATTATTAAGCACAAACTTTAAAAAACGACATCAGGCGGTTGTGGGTGTCAAAGCTTTATTACTAAATTCATAAGGTCAAAATACATAGCTCTTGTTTTATCTGATTGATCTTTTGACGTGAGAAATTCAAAGCCGTTCTTTTTGTAGAAACCGCTTGACTGTTTGTAAGCGTCTATAGTTATATAACGGCAACCTGTCATATTACTACTTATAAAAAATTGTTTTATAAATCTCATAACCTCAGTTCCAACACCTTGTTTGTGAAACTGATGGTCAACTCCGAAACGACCAACCTTTACCGCAGGATAACTTCTTCGATGTTTTTTGTGTGGTATCTTCCCTTTAATCTTTCTGAAAATCCCTTTATCACTATCGTAATCGCTTATCCTGTCGTTCAAGACACTAAAAAATACTATTGTTCTATCCTGATTTTCAAAGAAGTATGTTATAGCAAGAAGTTGGCGAAGATAATCTACAGCATCTTTTAGGAAAAACTCGTTAATGTCTGTATCACCGCAATCAAAAGGTTTAATTGTAGTTGTGAAATCATGACGACTGAAGGTAAACTCATCGAACATTCAGGATTTAGATTTTTCTCTTGTTCTTTTCCATTACTTTCTCGTAGATGGATTTAGATTTTTCATATTCGCTATCAGACACCTTGTGCAACCCTTTTTCAGATTCCTCGGCTCTTTGAAAAAACTTTCTTGCATCTTTTCCGCTTAAAAGGGGCGTGTTTTTTATTGGTGTTGCCATTATCACCTCTACTTAGTTGTTTATAGTTAACGTTACGCAGCCTATTAGCTACTGGTAATGCTTTATATTAACATATCTAAGAGTAAAAATCCTTTATTGAATGATTATTCTCTTAAATATGCTTGCTGCAAGGACAAAATTATTTTTAGAAATAATGCTGTTAAAACCCAGTGAATATCTATCAACATCTCTTAAACAAAACTGAGGGTGGTTGGTGATAAATTAATTTCATAAATATATTTCATGGATACAGCCAAACTCCACAGTAAAATCATTGTCCAGAACTCCTACAATCAATTTTAAGGCGTTATCAAGCAGAAGATGACAATATCCACATAGGTAAAAGCATGTAAGGCTTTTACATGGGATTGGATCAATGGTGTTTGAATTGAAAATACGTTAGTTACTCAAAGTCTTAACCCCTCAACTTTATTTACCACTCAAAAATGGACTTTCAGGCAATTCAGTTGTACGTATTGTGCATAAAATTGTGCATGTCACAATCCAACTCCACCTATCTCTATCCAACTCCAGCCAATAACAGGGCAAACGCACTATAAAAAAAAACAAAGTATTGTGTGTATGAAAGGAGTTGGCATAGAATCTGAATGGAGATAGGGATAAAGCAAAAAGGGGGTCTCTATGTTACCAAATCCGAGGCCGTATTTTGAGGGAGTGCCAGATCCGAGGAGGGAAACAAATAACAAGCTACACGGGCTATCAGACATACTTTGCATAACATTATGTGCGGTAATATCAGGCTGTGATGACTGGGAGTCTGTAGCTGAATTTGGTGAGTCAAAGAGGGAGTGGTTCGGCAAATTCTTGACACTGAGCAACGGAATTCCCTCGCATGATACATTTAGGAGAGTATTTTCACTTATAGATTCAGAGAAGTTTGAGGAGGCATTTAGTCAGTGGGCAAGTCAATCGGGAGTCATAGCAATAGAAGATGAGCATATAGCATTAGATGGCAAAACAGTGAGGAGATCGCGTAATGGTAAATCAGGGCGAGCCCTGCATTTGTTGCACGCATGGTCATGCAGCCGAGGATTAGTGGCGGGGCAGTTAAAGGTAGATGATAAAAGTAATGAAATAACAGCGATACCTGATGTGCTTTCACTCTTTGATCTTAAAGGCATAACGGTGACGATAGATGCAATGGGATGTCAGAGAGACATTGCCCAACATATAGTTTCCAGTGATGGCAACTATATACTTGCACTGAAGGGCAATCAAGGAGATCTGCTGGATGACGTAAAACTTTTCCTTGACACAGAGACAAAGGACAATCCTAAGGGAGCTTTCAAGACTGTAGAAAAAGATCATGGACGAATAGAGACAAGGAAAGTGTGGGTATCTGAGGATATTGATTGGCTTGATAAGAAAAAACAGTGGGCAGGGTTGAAATCTATAGTTGTGGTGGAGGCAAACCGAGAGATACAGGACAAAAAAACTAAGGAACGTCGTTATTTTATATCATCCTTGCCAGCAGAAGCTAAACGCTTAGGGACGATTATTCGTGCACATTGGGGGATTGAAAACAGTCTTCATTATGTGTTGGATGTAGCCTTTAATGAGGATCAGTGCCGAGCCAGAACCGGCCATAACGCAGAGAATCTCTCTATAATCAGACGGTTTGCTCTTAATCTCCTCAAACAAAATAAAACCTGCATGCTTGGTGTTAAAAATAAACGCTTAAAGGCAGCATATGATGATACCTACAGAGCTTCTATTCTTAATCTTAAATATTTATCATAGTGCGTTTGCCCTGCAGCCAATAATTGATTTTTAGGATTATCTTTTGATATCATATATTTATGAGTAATTTCAAATACTTAAAAACCCTTAAAAACATCGAGACTCTGGACTTAGGATCCAGTGGGTAACACCGTAGGGGTTCGACTCTCCTCTTTCGCATTTCCCTTTAATATCAATGTCTTATAAGCATATTATTACTCTGAAAAACACCCAAAATTATCCCCAAAAACACAAGAGGTGCCCAAAAAGGTGCCCGTCACAAACTAACTCTATCCAACTCTATCCAACTCCAGCCAATAATAGAGTGTTTTTATGTCAGGTTGGAATACGTCACAAATCATGTAATTACAGTGATTTTTAGCAAAAACTGGTAGATAAGCGCATTGGATTTCATGTTCTTTGATTTACTCTACGGGTGTTGCAATATTGATGGGTTTGTAAAAGATAGAGATGGTAGGTTACCAATATATTTTTAGAAAATCTCTATGAAAAGAAAAATCACTTAACCAATCTTAAATGTTTAGGCTTTTTAGCATTAGGCTCATGGCTTTTCGCCTTAAGCCTTTTCTCTGTTTCCTTATGCATTTTGGATAAATGTTCAGCAGATGTTATTAAATCATCGTCATTAATAATATCATATCTGTAATAGATCGAATGTGTTTTATGTCCTGAAATTTTCATTCCAACTGTTGTTGGTGTACCAGATCTTCTAAGGTTTCTGACGGCAGTCCTTCTCAAATCATGAAATAATTTATCATATTTCATTAATCGGGTGCTGTTACATAAAGGACATCCAGCATACTCTTTCTTATTTCCGTCAATTAATTCAAAAACATGCTTGCAATCTTTACATTTGAATGTAGGAGGATATCCACATTTACGAAGTGTTGTCTCCCATGAGCCTCTAAAATCCTTAATCTGATTACCATCCCTAAAAAACACAAATGGACAGTCCGGATAATATAAATCTCTAATCTGTTTCTGCCTGACTAAAGCATCATATAATTCATCAGGGAGATAATAACGAAGAGCCATGTCATTTTTTGTTGTACCCGAATGCAGAATTATACATCTGTTTTCAAAATCTATTTGTGAAAATAACATTTTTAATATCGTCTCTTTCCGCATTCCTGAATAGTATCCCATAATAAAGACAGATTTAATTTCAGCCGGTAGCGCATCACGTAATTCCATGTATTGATTGTGTTCAAAATAACCGCTCCTGATGTTATCTTCTTTTAGTTTTGGGATATAGGGAATTTCTGGAACCTTCCTGGGTGTTTGGTTATATGCCAATGTGAACATTCTTTTTAATGCAGCCAGTTCTCTATTTATAGTACCATTTTCAATACCAATCTCTTTTCGTTTTACTATGTAGGCATTTATCATGTCTGTAGTTATTTGAGATGCCTTTATCCCCTTAAAGTGTTCTGATAGATGTTTAATACTAATTTCAACTCTCCACAGGGATTTTCTACCATTCATCTTATAATCAGTAACTACGCCATCTGACAACTCGTCAAACCTTATTTTTTCTTACTTATGTCTATGGACTATACCACGTAATATATCACCTTCTCGTTGTTTAAGGAGCTTTTGAGCATCAGATTTCTTAGTTGAACCAGAACTCTCCCTATAAAGTTTGCCATCACGATAATATCTAATCCACCAGATATTTCCTCTTTTATATGGTTCACTCATACCTAGGTCTATAACAGAAAATGGATGGGTGCGCCAAGAGGCATTTTAACAAGTAAATACATGCTTGTTCGCCTCTATCAGTTTATCTAAATCATTAACATCCAAAAGGACACGTCTGCCAAATTTTACATAACTAAGTTCACCTTTTTGATACAAAGCCATCAGTGTCCATTTACTGATGCCGAGGTACTGGGCGGCATCTTGTACGGAGAGTAATCGGATGTTATCGTTTTTCATAAGAGGGCACCATTTAATAACTGATGGAAATTAAGTAGAAAGGACACGAATAGAAACTGCCGTAGGAAATGATAGTTTACTTCTTGTAAGCCTAAACTTGCATATGAACTTGAAAGTAGTGTGTTGCTAAGAAATAAACATAAAAATGACATACCTCACCTTTAAAAGATTTTTGCTGCTGTTTCTTTAATTATCTTTTAGAGGCATACTTTATCAAGGCACGCATCTCTACGGGATTATTCAAAACTGTTATTATAATCTCTGAAATAGCATATCTTTATGGATATCACTTTGTCAACACGCATTTTTCAAAAAAGTTCTATTTGATTTTTTTTGAAGTAACGTGTTAGTATAAAATACTTGAAGCAGAGACTGATGTCTTCCTTTATAAATGAGGGGGATGTTCAGCTTTGACTAAAAAGTGCTACTGTGCCACTAAAAATGCTGTCTCTTTTGTTACTGATGTGATATCTATTACTAGTGTCTAATTGCAAAAATTAGCGATAGTATTTCTAAGTTGTGCTCCTTTCA
>JADFYB010000131.1 GCA_015233245.1 Nitrospirota bacterium
CAGAACACCTCAAAGAATTCCCCCCTAATAACAACTGGCAGGGAATATGGCAGGAATGATAAATAAACAGGGTCCTTTCAGCAAGCCCGCATTGAATAATCAGGGTTATCCCTCAATGTAGGGTTACTATATGATGTTACTTAGGAGGACAGAAGAGCTATGAAATGTGATAAGTCATCAGATACTGCAAGTATTCAAACCAAGTGCTGTTGCAATGCTGAAAAGACTGTTCCGGCAGTTCCAAAGGTAACGCAACAACTTAAGCGATGGATGACTGCAACAGTAAACACGCCTGCCTGTATTACTTACAAGGTGTCAACAGAGATTACAAAGTCGGAGCTTTTAGAACATCTCAGGTGCAGGCTAAGTAGCTTTAGAAACAGTTACACGGTAACTCCGGGGCTATATGCCGTTGGAAACCCTGATCAAAACTCACATGTCGTTGTTACGGCAAATTATAAACTTACCTTTGATAAAGTCAGAGAGTCTCTCAGCTGTGAAGATGTGTGGATAATGGTTTTGGATACTAAGGGGATTAATGTGTGGTGTGCAGCAGGTAAGGGAACATTTGGTACTGAGGAGATGATTAACAGAATTTTAAAAATTCAACTAACAAGCATAGTAACCCATAGAAAAATCATAGTGCCTCAACTTGGCGCTCCAGGAGTCAGTGCCCATATGGTTAAGAAAGCCACTGGGTTTCAGGTGCTTTTTGGCCCCGTATATGCCAGTGACCTTAAGGATTATATTAAATCCGGCTGTGTAGCGACAAAAGCCATGCGTAATGTGAGTTTTTCAACAATTGACAGGTTAATCCTTACTCCCATGGAAATAATTCCGGCAATGCGTATCTTTGCGGTCTATGCGGTAATAATATTTTTATTTTTTGGACTGTCTGCATCAGGAATTAACTTTGCCGATGCCGCAAAGGGAGCGTTTCCGTTTTTTATTGTTGGTCTGATTGCTATACTTTCAGGAGCATTTATAACGCCAGTGCTCTTACCTGTCATCCCATCTAAATCCTTTGCCGTGAAGGGCTGGATAGTCGGTATTTTTATGGTCTGGATTTCAAGATTTTTGTTTACCTGGCTAAACACCACATCTTCTGAGTTAACTCTTTTTTCGTATTTGCTTTTCCCTGGGATAAGCTCTTACATAGCTTTGCAATTTACCGGTGCCACAACTTTTACCGGTATGTCAGGAGTCAAAAAAGAACTGAAATATGCCGTACCTGTCTATATAATATCAGCAATTATAAGCATCGTTGCGTTGGCACTATATAAAATAAACCTGTGGAGGACTATATGAAATATCTGTCAAATGTCTCAACTCTTGAATTTTATGCAGACAAATGTACCGGCTGCGGCATGTGTGTAAACGTGTGTCCTCACGAGGTGTTTGAAATAAAGGCAGGTAAAGCCGATATAA
Source organism: Nitrospirota bacterium (assembly GCA_015233245.1). Lineage (GTDB taxonomy): Bacteria > Nitrospirota > Thermodesulfovibrionia > Thermodesulfovibrionales > Magnetobacteriaceae > Magnetomonas. The sequence goes on from JADFYB010000131.1 coordinate 1,429, forward strand.
CAGACAGTGACAAGTGTATGGAGTGTGGAGCATGCGTAACAAATTGCGCATTTGGAGCTTTAAGTGTGCAAAGAGGTGTGGGATGTGCTACTGCGCTAATTAACAGCATTATAAGAGGCGGTGAGCCAACTTGCGGATGCTCGGATAGCTCAAGCTGTTGTTAAATCTAATACCAGAGTGATATTTTCCTAAATGACATTGCTTACTATTTTATAGGTTAAATTATCAGCATCAAGTTCTATCTGGGCGCCTATGGGTAAAACCGTGTTAGGGCAACCGTGGCCAAAGTCCCTTACCTTTAGAATCGGAAAATCAAAATCCACGGTCTCTCTTAACAAGATATCCTCCATTTGAGGCGCATCGGGGTTTTCAACCTCCATTGAATAAACAAATCCGACAATTACTCCTGAGATTTTATTAAAGACTCCCACTTCGCGCAAAAATTTAAAATATTCAGTGCAGCGTAATTCATCCATTGTAAGAGCTTCAAGCATAAGTATTGCTCCGGTAAAGTCAGGCCAAAACGGTGTGTTGGCAAGCTTCAAAAGACATCTCAGGTTACCGCCCAGAAGGTTCCCTGAACCCTTGCCGCCTCGGATAGTTCTTCTGTCACCTGAGGGATTTATTTTGCCGGTACAGCCGTTGATAAGCCGGTCTGTAAACTCTGTCTTATCGTATTCAGTAGGGTTTTTACCAAAGTGGTATCTAACATCGCCGCCGTGAAATGTTATCAATGAGGTTTTTGTGTATATTGCGTTTAAAAACACCGTAACATCGCTTAATCCCATAAAAATTTTGGGATTTTCGCTTACGGCTTTCCAGTCAATAAACTTAAGCACACTTTCAGATGTGTCGCCACCCTGAGCCGAAAATACCGCTTTAACATAAGGCCGCAGGAAAAACCCGTTAATATCGTCTGCCCTGTCTTGAGGATTTGCTGAATAGAGATTCATACCTTTCTCAACCTCAAATCCCATATCTTCAAAAAATTTAATACCCCTTAGTAGCTCCTCTTTCTGTTTTTGACCAGCTATTTCGTTTGACGGACAGACGACACCGATTTTATCCCCCGGGGAAAGTCTTTTGGGTAAAAGTGACAATTTCTTCATTGTTTTAGTTAACAGTTGAAAAATTAATGTTTTATAGTTTTTAACGTTATTCTTAAATATACCAAGTAGCATTCAGAAGTATAACAAGGCGGCAAGGAGCAAGCAACGCAGGCGTACTTTAGTACGTTGAGGAGCTTGCGACAAAGCCAACAAAGTTAGACAATTGAAGGCAACTCGGTATTAAGTAAAATGAAACCCCTTCTTAAACACAGAAACACAGGCCGAAACGACATCGCTATCATAAAAAACAGCGCTATTTTTCTTTATCTCCTCCATTGCCTTATCTATTCCCAGAGCTGGACGATACGGTCTGTGGTTAGCCATAGCCTCAACCACATCCGAAACGCAGATTATTCTCGCCTCTAATAAAATATCGTCACCCTTAAGTCCCAGTGGATAACCTGAACCGTCTATTCGTTCATGGTGCTGCAACACTATCTGAGCAACAGGATATGAAAAATCTATACCTTTTAGAATATCATAACCTATTTGCGAGTGTTCTTTGATAAGATTAAATTCTGATGTCTTTAACTTGCCCGGCCTGCTGAGTATCTCAGACGGCACGTATATTTTACCGAGATCGTGTATGGTGGACGACAACATCACCCCTTCTTTCTGTTCTTTGTTAAGTCCCATCTCCTCGGCAATAGCACAGGACAATTCGCTTACTCTGAGTTGATGTCCTGCAGTGTATGGATCTCTGGCCTCTACGGCAGCACACATGGCCCGTATTATAGCGTTAGTGTGGGAACGAAGTTTATCGAAGCTTTCCACCAATTCCATTGTGCGTTCCTGCACCACTGACTCCAGTTGTTCCGTGTATATGGTGATTTCCTTTTCCATTTCCTTGCGATGTGTAATATTTTCTACCATCTTTACCCCATACACAACATCTCCGTTTTCATCTCTTATTAAATTAGCGATAACGTTTACCCATATTACATCTCCATTTTTCCTGACGTATTGTTTCTCCATTTTATATGTGGGTATAAGTGCATTTTTTAGCTTACTTACTAGTTCCTTGTGCTCGTTTAGATGTGCCTTGTGGGTTAATTCATGATATGTGAGCGTTTTGAATTCGTCCTCGGTATATCCCAGCATCTGGCACAGGGTATTGTTGACTTTTATAAAATAGTCGTTACTATCCATTACGGCTATTCCTATCGGGCTGTCCTCAAATATCCTCCGAAAACGCTCCTCGCTTTCCCTGAGCGCCAGTTCGGTTTTTTTCAGTTCTGTAATATCTTGTGCCATGACAAAGATACCGTTAACTTTTCCATCATTTGAGGCAAAGTGGGGGATATATGCTACGGCGATAATCTTGACTGTCCCGTCTTTTAGCCTTATGGATCTGTCAAACTGCACCCTATGTCCCGATAACGCTGTTATTAAATTATTTACAATACCTTCGTGATAGTTTTGCCCTAATATTTCCTTAGGGCTCTTGCCTAATATCTCATTGTGTGAGTATCCAAACCAGTCCTCATAGAGTTTATTGGCGAAACGGTAGCGTGATTCGCTGTCTATATAAGCAATCAGTGCCGGCATAGAATCCGTAATAAGGCGCAGCAACTCTTCTTTCTCTTTTAATTCATTTTCGTTTTCGATACGTTTTTTTATCTCACTTCCTAATTGTTCGTTTATTGTTATTATTTCTAAAGTTTTATGTTCCACAAGCTCTTGCAAGTGCTGCCGGAATTCCTCCAGTTCGTTTTCCATTTGGACGCGTTCAGAAATATCTACACCTATGAATACTATGTCAACCTTTTCGTCTTGCCGGATTAACGAGAGAATGAAATAATATGGAATCCTGATATTGTCCTTTGTAGTTAACAACAGCTCGTGGTCTGCCCTGCCTTTTACGATTACCTTTTGAAATATCTTATTTGCGCAGTTCTTATCATCCTCGATGAAAAAATCGGCTATAGACATATTATGTATCTCCTCGGAGCTATAGCCTGTCACGTCCATTAAGTTATTGTTGCACATAAGGATTTTACCTTCTTTGTCAGCAAGATAAAAAATACCGGGCAGTGTATTGATAATAGCGTTAAGCTCTGTGAATTTATCCTCTACCGATGAATGCATCGTCTTGATTCTATCGAGCATAAGGTTAAACGCCATGGATAAAATCCCTATCTCGCCATCAGATTTCATTTCAATCCTTTGAGAGATATCTCCCTCTGAAATTTGCGTGGCTATTTTTGTAAGATAAGTCAACGGCCCGGTTATATGTTTAACGAGATACACTAAAGTAAATAATATGAAACCTATTAGCAAGAGATAACTTATGATTAAAAAATTTCTTAATCTAACTAATGGCTCCATAAACTCAGCCTTGTCAATCTTAACAACAGCTCCCCAGTCCGCCTGAGCTATATAACGCGTGATACCTATTACCTCAGCCCCCGTGTAATCTATATAATGGTTATACACGTGTTGTCTCTTAAGCAACGCCTGAGTTATAAGTGTGGTTGTGTTGTCTTTAGGTATTTTAAGAACAAAGGTGGCTTCTTTGTTTTTGCGCAAGGGGATTATAAATAACGCATCGCCGTTTTCGTCTCTTTTTGCCAGCACTGTTTCACCAGTTTTTCCTAACCCTGTGTAATCGCCCGTAATGTCGGTAAGGTAATTCCCGTCCAATATGACGCTCACAAAGCCTATCAGATTGTCCCCCAAAAGCAACGGACAGGAAAACCAAATGTCCGGGGTGTTGTCTTCACCCTTAATGGTATCGATAATCCCGCACTCTTTAAGGCTTTTTGCCAGTAAGCTTTTATTAGCGATTTGTTTTCCGATTTTTGAGCTATTAGTAGAATAAATGACCTCGCCGTTTATGCCGACAAGCGATATTTCCTGAAATATCGGTACGGTACCCATTAGTTCGTTCAATATTTTCGCAATATTATCTTTTGATTCTGCATCCCTGTTTTTGGTGTATAATTCTAATTGTTTTTTCAGATTCGGCCTGTTTGCAATCATCTTGACGTCGTCGGAGAATCTGTCGAATAGTATATTGATTCTGGATTCCTGGATGGCTGCAGTTGCACGCAATTGATTCTCCAGGACTTTCATCAAACTTTCCTTGCAGTGGTGATAAATGACGAAACCGCTTATGGATATTGGTATGATGGATGTTGCCAATACTATAGTTATGAATTTCTTTAGCATTTTAGTGGGTCAGTTATAATTCCGTTTATTTATTGAAACTATCGTCTATCCTAACATAGATATTATTATAAAGTTATAGGCTATTCGCTGCGAACTAATATAACACATTTCTATCTTTTAGTGATACTTTCAGAATCTCTCTGTAGCGCCAGAGAAATTGCTGAAGTACAGGACATCTGTTGCTTATGCCTGTCCCTGCGTTTTAGCTAAAAGGGTGGCAAGCATATTGTAGAAAAACAAAGCTATTGAAATAAATTCTATAACACCGAACACCGGAGCAAGCCTTAAAAACCACTGACATGAGGATACATATTGACATGAGGAATAGAACACTGCCATGCCGATAAGTCCAATGTTGGCTAACCAAAATTGAATTTCACCAATTTTTACACTTTTTAACGGCCGCCCGGAAAACCTCGGCAAGATATGATACCCTACTCCATATATCATCATAGATACCCATCCCAAAAGCATGAAGTGGGAATGTGCAAACTTAAATGCAAGAAATTTGGGGCTGCTAAGCATCAACACTCCTATAAGTGCCGCTGCACATAAATATACTATACTCATCACTATGAAATTCCTTACGAACTTATCCATGTGTCCTCCTGTTTTTTTATTTTAATCCTACCACTTGCATGCAAGTCCTATCCATGATAAAAATCATACTGTTATAGGATGGATTTGACAACAGGTTTCCTAAGTAATGCCCGAACTCCACCCCCCCTAATCACACAGCATATGGTATTTTCTGAGAATATCCCTGATTTCAGTATCTTTTTGAGGGCCGCCGCTTTGCAATGCCTTTTTCAATTGCTCTAACATGGCCTCAATTTCCGGCTTTGTACTGTGTCCTTCATTCATTATAGTGAGTATTTTTTCGTGCGATGTTTTAGAGATTTTCTCTGAGGATGTGTACAGCTCCTCTCTTAGTTTCTCAGCAGGTCTGAGTCCTATGAACTCTATGTCGATGTCTTTATAGGGCGTCATGCCGTGAAGCCTGATTAACTCCTCTGCAAGCTCAAGAATCCTGACAGGTTTTCCCATGTCAAGAATCATAATGTCACCACTTTGCCCAATTACGCTTGCCTGTAAAACAAGCGATACCGCCTCTGGAATTGTCATAAAGTAGCGCTCCATGTCTCTGTGTGTTACAGTAAGAGGCCCTCCTTTTCGTAACTGCTCAAGCATAAGCGGCAGGACACTCCCACGGCTTCCCAGCACATTGCCAAACCTCACCGATATAAAACTCGTATTGCCTGCCAACACCTTGCACAGCTCCTCTGCGGCACGCTTGGTAGCGCCCATTATTCCGCAGGGGTTTACTGCCTTATCCGTTGACAGCATTATGAATTTTTTCACCCCATAACGCTCCGAAAGCTCCGCTATATTGTATGTACCCAGAACGTTAACTTTGATTGCCTCCGAAGGATTATGCTCCATCATAGGGACGTGCTTATAAGCAGCTGCGTGAAACACCTTATCCGGCCTGTGGTGCATGAAGATTTCCTCCACTCTTAAGGCATCCGTTATGTTACCTATCACGTAACTTATGTTTTGTCTTAGTGCAGGATAGTTCTTACTTAGTTTGGTTTCAAGATTAAACATGGCAGTCTCATCCATGTCAAAAAGCACAAGATGCGACGGCTTCAGCGCACACAACTGACTGGCTATCTCTGAACCGATTGACCCGCCAGCACCGAACACCACTATCCTGTTATCCGATAGAAATTCCTTTATCTTTCCGTAGTCAAGCTTGATTACCTGACGTCCGATAAGGTCCTCGATTTTCAAATCCTCAAGTGAACTTATCGCAACATTGACGTTGTTATCTCCGTGCATCATGGGGGTGATTTTTATGTTTTTTACTCCTGAACCCCTCGACATTTCATATATTTTCTTAAGAGCGCCATAATCGAGATTGGTTATCGCTATAATGACCACCTGAATGTTATATTGATATATGTAGTCTTTAAGTTTATCTATTTTACCCAGTACCTTAATGCTGTGAACATAGGCGCCGATTTTATTAGGGTCATCATCAAGAAAACCGATTACGTTAAATTCCGGCACAAGCTGTCTTGAAATCTCTCTTACAAGCATTTCAGCAGAGTTGCCGGCCCCTATGATTATTGTGCTCTTACCTTCTTTACTACGCTTACGGCTTAGGATCTCATGATAGAGACGTTTGGATATTCTTATGGCAGACATAAAAATTAACGAAAATATCAAGTCTATA
>JADFYB010000132.1 GCA_015233245.1 Nitrospirota bacterium
TCCTGGGGCTGGGTTTGACACTCACGCGCATGAGGATATGGAGGTGGTGACGTATGTGCTTACCGGAACTCTTTCGCACAAGGATTCCACAGGAGGAAAGGCAACTCTTATTGCCGGAGACGTTCAAAGAATGACCGCTGGAACTGGTATAGCGCACTCTGAGTTTAACACAAGCGAAAATGAGGTGACTCACCTTCTGCAAATTTGGATAATACCTGATAAAAAATCACTTAACCCTGATTATGAACAAAAACAAATTCACGAACTTGCGGAGAATCGTCTTGTTGCAGTAGTGTCAAATATGAAGTCTCCCGATACGATGTTTATTCACCAGGACGTTACTCTATCTGTGTGCGGTTTGCAGGCTGGTAACACGGTACACGCTGCCATAGAAGCAAATCGGTTAGGATATCTGCACAACGTTATGTTTGGCAGTTTACAAGTTAACGGCTACACGCTTGGCCCGGGAGATGGATTAAAGATTACCGAACATGAGAATCTAACGTGTACAGCTGTTACGGATAGCCGTTTTATTTTTATGAATATGAAAAAATAGAACAATTTAATTGATAGTAATTATGGATGGCAAGAAATAGTTGCAATAGTTACAATTGAGAATGTCTTCATGGTTTGCGTTCCAATTCATGGCATATGTTTTTTATCAAAGGCTTCAGTCTTGGCAAATCCTCTTTTACTGTATGCCAAATAATTTTGAAATTCAAACCGAAATAGAAGTGATACTAAGTAGCTTCCCAAAAAGTAAGGAGTAATCCGCAGATTACACAGATGGACGCAGATGAAAAAATCTGCGAGAATCTGCGTAATCTGCGGAGAAAATCTTTTCTATGCCTTTCTCATATATAATTTCTAGGAGTATTAGAATACTTTTTTGACGCCTAATTGGTATTACTTAAATTAATACGTTAATTCCAGAGGCTTACTTATAAGATTGAGTCTATTAACAATACACATTTACTGTTTATTAACACGCATACTGTTTAAAATTATATTTGTGTTGTCTGTGAAGGTCACTGCAAAGCTAGCCTATAATAAGAGCGTTTACAGAGGATATGAAAAATATTTTTTTGATTTTATCTATGGAATTATGTTTATATAGGAGCGGTATTAATACTGAAATAATTTAGGGATATACTGACTAGATAGGTGAATCGGAGGCAGGCTTTGCTTGGTAAGAATCCACAAAGGGATAGTTTGCAGGTATTTATTGTATTTCGAGGTGTGTGGACAAAAGTTTATGCCCTGTCAGCAATCTCAACAACTTATAGATTTCTGATATCATAAAAAAATATTCTTATAAGTGGACAATAGTGATATTGTTCTAAGATAGTTGGCTTGGTGTACGGTACTCCAAGTCTCTAAAATGTGAATAGGATTTGTACAATTCACACTGAACATTGACAAAGGAAACAAACTTAATCTCGATGATTTTTAATTGGGAATTATTGGAGATATACATTAGTTTTAGTTGTAGAAAATAACAAATTTCAAAAAATATTTAAAGTAGAAAAAATTGAAAGAGTTACAAGGATAAAGGCAATTAGTGAAATAGAAAAAATTGATATTATTTATGATTTACTCGGCGGTAGTCCTTCTGACTTATTATTACCAAGAAATTTCCTAATTGTTGAAGGTAAAAGCGAATTTGAATTTATAAATATAGTTGTTAAAAGATTTTATGAGACAAAATATAAAGGAATAAAAATTATTTTTGCCGGAGGAGACCTTGATGAACAAGAACCAAGTTTGCTTGCTGTTCATAAATTGTTTGTCCCTCTATCAGGTTCAGACAATCCAATTTACAAGGATAAAGCTGTCGTACTGATAGATAAACAGAATAGCAAACAACAAAGCAAATATTGTCAATTTAAAAAGGGACATCCATATTTATTTGATAACGGACAAGTTTTTGAATTAGATGTTGAAACCCTTGAAGATTATTATCCAAATGGATATAAGAAATCCAAAGATGAAATTGAATCAAAAGAAAAAGTAAAATATGCTGAAGGAGTAGCAAATAAAATCACAAAAGATCAATTTGAATCAGAAATGCGGATAATTTTTAATGCTTTAGAAGCGTGTAATACAAAAGGATTTAATCCAAATAAATAGAGGTTTTGGATAGAGGCGTAAACTTTTGTCCACGCCCTGCTCACCCTCAAATGGGACACTAATCAAATAAAACGATAGACGAAATGCTCCATACTAAGGGGGCTCCACCACATTGAGATTTATACACACATCGGACTGGCATTTGGGCAGGTTTTTCTTTGGTTTGCATTTAACTGCTGATCAGGAATATCTGCTAAAAGAACAATTTATACCGCTCATTAAAGACACTAAACCAAATGTATTGCTAATATCAGGTGATCTGTATGACCGCGCTGTGCCGCCTTTAGAGGCCATTGCTCTCTTAGATGAGGTTCTTTATAAAATCATAGCAGAGCTAAAAGTTCCGGTAGTTATTATATCAGGTAACCACGATAGCGGAGAGCGCCTTGCCTTTGCATCACGCTTTTTGTCAGAACAAAAACTGTTTGTCTTTGGTCAGTTTAATCCTGATGTTGACTCAGTAACCATATCAGACTCTTACGGCACAATTAATATCTACCCATTGCCATACACCGAACCAGTTACTATAAGGGAGGCCTTTAGTGACAAAAATATAACAGATCACAACACCGCCGTCTCCGAGGTGTTAAACATTATAAAACTAAAACACACCGCCACAAACAGAGCAATCGTGATGGCACACGTTTTCACAATCGGTGGAGAGACTTGTGAATCGGAAAGACCCCTGTCGTCCTCCTCGTCTGCTGGCGGAATAGATACTGTTAACACATCCCTCTTTAACGGCTTTAATTACACTGCACTGGGGCATTTGCACAGAGCACAAACCGTTGGCAACAACACAGTCAGATACTCCGGCTCACTGATGAAATATTCCTTTTCAGAGGCAAACCATGTAAAATCTGTAGAACTCGTGGATATGGACAAGGACGGTAACTGTACGTCAGAACGAATTCCTCTCACTCCAAAAAGAGACCTCAGACAAATTACCGGATTTCTCAAAGGCATTCTTAATAATGAAAATCGGTCGGATGACTACCTTGAGGTTACACTGCTTGATGAGGGAGCGCTGCTTAATCCCATGGAGAAATTAAGAGAGAAATATCCAAATGTGCTTAAAATAGAGCGTCCGATGCTTATAAAAACTGACACTAAATTTTCAAATAGTCTGGCTCACAAAAATGTAACAAAATCAGAGCTTTTTAGTTGCTTCTTTAAAGAAGTGGAGAATAAAGACCTGAGCGATGAACAGAAAACAGTGTTTAACGAAATTCTAAATAACATCAACAAGTACAACCAGTGAAACCGTTAAAATTAATAATAGAAGGCTTTGGCCCATACGTAAATAAGCAGGTTATTGATTTCACTGTTTTAGGAAACAGAACACTGTTTCTGATTCACGGTAACACAGGCTCAGGCAAGTCCACGATATTGGACGCAATATGTTTTGCCCTTTACGGGGAGACCTCCGGTAACGAAAGAACCGGCACTCAGATGAGAAGTAATTTTGTCGACAGCAGTGTACCCACTGAGGTGACTCTTGAATTCAGTGTGGGAACTGAAAGCTACCGTATTACCAGAAACCCTGCCTATGGTAAAAAATTGGTAGGAGCGGCACTATGGAAAATCACCGATTTCATTAATCCTGAGTTGATAGCAAACAAAAAAACGTTGGCCGATGAAAAGATGATTACCCTGCTTGGGTTTAATGCCGAGACATTTCGTCAGGTGGTTGTGCTTCCTCAGGGCAAATTCAGAGAGCTTCTCATGGCGCCTGTGAAAGAACGTCAAAAAATTCTTGAAGTTCTCTTTAAAACCGAGGAGTACAGGGTAATTGAGGAGGCGTTAAAAGATGCTGCTAAAGACATAAAAGTTAAAGCGGAACATGAGCTTATCAAAAAACGTGAGATACTTAACGAAAGCGATTGTTCATCATTTGACGACCTGTGTTTTAAATATTATGAGTACGGTAAGTGCATCGCAAAATATGAAGTGATTGTTAAAGAGTCACAGGAAAAGTCCGAGTCGGCAAGGAATTTATTGGAGAGAGTTAGAAGAGATAATGAAAAACTAAAGGAGCAGGAAAACGCCGAAGAGGCTTTAAAATCCTTTCAGCATCGGGAGGATGAGTTTAAACAAAAACAGGTTAAGCTGATAAATGCCCGCAAGGCGCTTCCACTTTCGGAGGTGGAACACTCTCTCAATGAGAGGATTAAAGAATTTGAAAAAGCGGTTAAAGATCACGAACGCTCAGTGAGTGAGTTGGAAGAGGCTGGTGTTATGAAAAAAACTGCAGAGGAATCATTGAACACAGAGTTGGCAGGGGAGGGGGAGAGGGTTACTGCTCAGGAAACACTTTCTTCATTAACTGGTTTTAAAGAGAAGGTCAAAGATATTGAAATCACAAAGAAAGAAATCATCCTATATGAGACTACCCGCAAGAAACTTTCTGAAAAAATAGTTAACACTAAGGTGCGATACGAATATCTTAAAAACGAATTAACACAATATCAAAGCGAACTGGTAAATGTGTCTGCCATAGCATCGCAAAAAGAGCTTTTAGAAAGAGAACTTGCAACTCTCCAACAAAAACACCAACAGAGCATCCAATTGGATAAATTAAAAAAAGAATTTTTAATTGCTCAGAATGAATTAGTGAAAAGCCAACAACACTATGAAAATCTGCAATTAAACCTCAAACAGGCAAAAGAAAAACTCGACTCTCTTAATGCGCTCTGGATAGAGGGTCAGGCTGCTATTCTTGCCAAATCATTAACCGCAGGCAAGCCGTGTCCGGTCTGTGGAGCTACAGAACATCCTGCTCCGGCTGCTAAGACGGATAACATCCCGACAGAGATGGATATAAAAATTGGCGGGGTAGCTGTTGATCAATTTGAGCTTAATATAAGTTTCACACGCAAGGAAAAATCCGATATAGAAAGCACGCTTGCAGTGCTAAGGTCAAAAATAGAGTCACTTGAGATCTCGCTTGTTGCTGAAGGAGACACGGCCGTCGCTGTAACTCTGGCTCAGGGAAAACTCAAGGCGGCAAAAGATGCAGAGATTAGGCTGGAAACTATACGAAAAACTCTCAATGTTTTAGAAAAACAGTCAACAGATCTGCAAAAGGAGATTGAGAGCAATGAAACTGAGTTAAAGACTGTAATAGAAAACGAATCAAAAGCAAGGTCTAAAGCTGAGGTTATAGAAAAAGATGTCAGCGAGGAGTTTCGCACGGAGAATGCACTCCTAAAAGCCATAGAGCAAGTGCAAGCGATTGTTTTAAAACTTAAAGAAAACCTTGAAAAAGCCCGTGCTAATGAAAGTTCAGCAAGCTCAAATTTTGCGGCTAAAACAGAATCACTAAAAAACATAAAGAAACACTTGCAACTTTCATCAGAACAAAAAGAAACACTTCAACTTCAGTTTCTAACCAAATTAAAAGAAGCTGGATTCGACGATGTTGCAGAGTTCCAAAAAGCAAAAATGATAACATCAGGGATTGAAACTTTGGAGCGTGAAATCAGTGATTTTTTTACATCCATGCAGACAGCCAAAGACAGGGTAGGGCGGGCTAAGGATGTTGCACGGGAACTGTCGTTATCTGATATAAAAGTATTTGAGGATGCTTATGAAGCATCAAGAGGTGAATACGAAAAACATCTCAAGATTTATTTCGATTTAAAAAACACTCACACTAATATTGGCAATTACATTGCTAAACTTGAAAAAACAGAAAAAGAAATCTCATCGCTTGAAAAAACATACAGTAATCTTGGCTACATATCTGATGTTGCAAACGGTAAAAACGCCTACAACATAACGTTTCAGCGATTTGTCCTTGCCTCGGTATTGGACGATTGCCTGCTTGTGGCCTCTAAACGGCTTCAGGTAATGAGCAGGGGGCGATACACGTTGGAGCGCATGGTTTCAGCTAAAACCGGCCGTGCCGCAGGAGGGCTTGACCTTGAGGTCTATGACTCATACACTGGGATAAGCCGTCAGGTATCAACGCTTTCCGGCGGGGAGAGTTTTTTAGCTTCGCTTTCAATGGCGTTGGGGCTTTCTGACGTTGTACAGTCTTATTCCGGAGGAATTCACCTTGAGACAATTTTTGTGGATGAAGGTTTTGGAAATCTTGACCCGGAATCTCTTGATTTAGCACTCAAAGCGCTAGTTGATCTACAGGCAGCCGGTAAACTTGTTGGCATTATATCCCATATTCCTGAACTCAAAGAACGGATTGACGCCCGCCTTGAAGTCACTTTTAACGGCAAGGGCAGTTCTACTCGTTTTATTGTATAAGTGAGATTAGGGGATTAAAGAAATTAAATACATCAAGCCCGAACTACATTTCCTCTGACATTTATATCATTTTTGATTAAATTTCTTGTATCAACTATAAGTTTAGAGTGCTCGACTATTTGCTTTGCGTCATAAGAGGAGTGATCGGTGGCTATCACCACACAGTCGAAGCTGTTTAAGGTTTCGTCAGTTAGCGGCACCGATTCCTTTTCGATTTTGTACTTCCTTGTCCTACCCACTTTTGGTATATATGGGTCATTGTAGCTAACCTGTGCACCTTTTGATTCAAAAAGCTCCATCAGCTTTAGAGAGGGTGATTCCCTAAGGTCATCCACGTTTTTCTTGTATGCCATACCAAGAATGAGTATCCGTGCTCCTTGAATAGTTATACCGTGCTGTCCAAGCGCCTCAACTGTCTTTTGCACCACATAGTAGGGCATCTGAGTGTTTATCTCACCTGCCAGCTCTATGAATTTTGTAGTTACATCGTACTCACGCGCTTTCCATGTTAAATAAAACGGATCTATAGGGATACAATGTCCGCCAAGTCCTGGGCCCGGATAAAACGGCTGAAAACCAAACGGCTTTGTTTTGGCTGAATTTATTACCTCCCAGATGTCTATTCCCATGCGGTCAAATAACATCTTAAGCTCATTGACAAGCGCTATGTTTACAGCTCTGTAGATGTTTTCCAGAAGTTTTGAGGCCTCTGCCACTTTGGTTGAAGAGACCGGCACAGTGCTGACCACTATCGTGTCATAGAGCGCCCGTGTCACCTCTAAACAACGGCTCGTAAAGCCGCCCACAACCTTTGGAATTGTAGATGTCGAGTGAGTCTCATTGTTTGGATCCTCACGCTCTGGTGAGTACGCTAAATAAAAATCCTCACCGGCTTTTAATCCTGATTTTTCAAGAATCGCCCTCATATCCTCATCAGTAGTGCCGGGATAAGTTGTTGATTCAAGCACTATCAGCTGCCCCCTTCTAAGCTCTTTACTAATTGCCTCAGAGGTTTTAAAAACGTAGGTCAAATCCGGCTCCCTGTACTTATTAAGAGGAGTCGGTACACAAATTAAAATGCAGTCCATCTGATTAAGGAGTGAGAAATCAGTACTCGGTGAGAAATTAGGCAAAATCTCAGAAATTGTTTGCTCAGGAATGTGCTTTATGTAGCTTTTTCCGGCTTTAAGAAGTGTCACCTTATTGGGGTCAATATCAAATCCGGTCACCTTAAATCCAGCCCGGCAAAACTCTGCCACAAGCGGCAGTCCCACATACCCAAGGCCAATTATTCCTACCTTGGCCTCTCTTGTCTTTATCTTTTCAATTAATTCCATTTGAATTTCAACCAGCTATCGATATTATAGCATAATCTGAGAGATTTTTGACAACATAATTGGAAAAGTTAAAATAATTGGCAGAGTAGGGGAGGGGGGAGATAAGGGAGGGCAGAGCCATCCCTTTAGAATTTCTTAGAATTACCTTTTCTCATTAT
>JADFYB010000133.1 GCA_015233245.1 Nitrospirota bacterium
AAGGAGGCTTCAGAGTTGAAAATAGCAATAACCGGACTTGTAAACTCCGGGAAAACCACCATATTTAATGCGCTAACTGGCCTGAGCCTTGAGACGTCCATATATCCCTCAACACCCTCTGAGCCGCATCCCGGGCTTGTTAAAGTGCCAGATATCAGAATTGATGCCCTTTCTAAAATCTATAAACCCAAAAAAACCACGTACTCAACCGTAGAGTACACAGACTTTATCGGGATATCAAAGGGCGGACTGCTTCAAAACAGGAAATCATTTGACGCTATAAAAGACGCTGACGCTCTCGTTGAAACTATCAGAGTGTTTAAGGATGAATCAGTGGTTCATCAGGAAAACTCAACAGACCCCGTCCGTGACGCTATAAATGTTGAGATGGAGCTGATTTTTGCGGACTTTGACCTGGTAGAAAAACGTATCACCAAAATGGAGGATGGCTCAAAACGGGGCAAAAAACCCGATGAGGCTGAAATGAAGCTGCTTCTTAAGTGCAGAGACCTTCTTGAGAAAGAAATTCCACTCAGAGCAGCCGAGTTTTTAGAAACCGAACTTAAAGGACTCCGCCACTTGCAGTTTGTCTCAATAAAGCCAAAGATAATTGTCCTTAATATGGGCGAGGGCGATACAGAGCCAGTGGACATAGTGTCACAGATAAGCCAAAAACTCAAACTCCCGCCACAGTTTATAATGCCGGTTTATGGCAAAATCGAGATGGAAATAGGACAGCTCCCGCCAGATGAAGCTAAGGAGTTTCTTGATGAGTTAAAAATAGAAGAGCCGGCTCTTAATAAATTAATACGTGCCAGTTATGCTTTACTTGGACTGATTTCTTTTTTAACCTCAGGACAGGACGAGGTGCGGGCATGGACCATAAGAGGCGGCTCTACAGCGCTTGAAGCCGCAGGCAAAATTCACTCCGACATCGAAAGAGGTTTCATCCGGGCTGAGGTCGTCTCCTACACAGATTTCATGGCCGCAGGCACAATGGCTGACGCCCGTAAGGCTGGGACAGTGCGTCTTGAAGGGAAAAATTATGTTGTAAACGATGGAGATATTGTAAATTTTCGTTTTAATGTGTAAAATTAACTCATTTATGCAACCGGAGTTACAGCTTTTGCCAAAAAACATGGTTTTAAGCTATAATCCCACTGTATGATTTGTAGTAAATTAACGAGTGGATGGGTGTACCTCAGGCAGAGGTGGCGGCACAAACTGTCAGGCACCCTGTAGAGGAGTACAAATGAAAGCATTGATATTGACAAACGAATATCCACCGAATGTTTACGGCGGCGCCGGTGTGCATGTGGAGTACCTCAGCCGTGAAATGTCTAAACTTATTGATGTCGAGGTACGGTGTTTTGGCACTCAGAACTCAGGCACTAAAAATTTAAAAGTAAAAGGCTATGGTTTTGACCCAAAATTGTTTGAAAATACAGATAAACAGCTTAAGTCTGTCTTTACCGCCCTCTACAACTGTGTGATGATGAACTCTACACCGGTTGATGCAGACGTTATTCACTGCCACACATGGTACACACATTTTGGCGGTGTTACGGCAAGAAAATCCTATAATATCCCTCTTTTTATAACCACGCATTCACTTGAACCCCTAAGGCCGTGGAAACGTGAACAGCTTGGCCACGGCTATGAAATGTCCTTGTGGATTGAAAACACTGCACTTAACATGGCTGATTCTATTGTTGCCGTTTCTGAGGGAATGAAGCAGGATATAATTAGACTTTTTGATATAGATGAAAAAAAGATTACCGTAATCTATAATGGTATTGACACTGATGAGTATAAGCCCACACAGTCTGAAGATGTATTGACAGAGTACGGCATAGACCCCGACAAACCTTATGTACTGTTTGTAGGCAGAATTACCAGACAAAAGGGCATAATACATTTGGTAAACGCAATCTCTCACATAAGTGATGAGGCTCAGATAGTGTTATGCGCCGGGCAGCCGGATACTCCGGAAATCAAGGCTGAAATGGAGGCCGGTGTAAAGAAAATTCAGGAAAAACGGAAAAATGTCATCTGGATTCAGAAAATGGTGCCCAAAGCACATATAATTCCCATTTACTCCCATGCTTCGGTTTTCTGCTGTCCGTCTATATATGAACCCTTCGGAATCATAAATCTTGAGGCTATGGCCTGCTCAGTACCAGTTGTGGCATCTGCCGTGGGCGGCATCGTAGAAATAGTGCAGGATGGGGTAACCGGTTCTTTAGTTAATTTAGAACAGCTTAAGGAGTGTCCCTTTGAACCTGTTGAGCCAAATGTGTTTTCAAAGAACCTGGCAAATGCTATAAACAAAATTCTTGAAGATAAAACGCTCAGGCTAAAGATGGGCATCTCCGGCAGGACACGGGCAGAGCAGCACTTTAGCTGGAAAACTATTGCAAGGGAGGCCGTTGATTTATATAGTAAATTTATATAGCAGACCGGTTTTTGTTATTTTTTTGTTGACTAAATAGCGCAGTGTGGAGGATTCAGGATGAATGGTGTTTTAATTAAACCCTTTGTGATAGAGGCGATAGTGCCGTCAGTGGATGGCGGTAAGTTTCCGGTAAAACGGGAGGTCGGGGAAACTCTTGTAGTGACGGCTACTGTTTACAGAGACGGCCACGATGTCACACGGGTAAATCTTAAATATAAGGAAAAACACGGCGACAAAACGTGGCAGAGCGTTGAAATGGAATCAATAAACTCAGGTCTTGATTTATGGCGAGGAGCTTTTTTACTTGATAAAAACACAAGATATATTTATACCATTGAGGCATACACGGATACTTACCAGTCATGGCTTAAGGATACAACGAAAAAGTTTGCGGCTGGAGCCGATATTGCGAGTGAACTGACAGAGGGAGAGATTTTTATAAAATCTCTCATAGATGAAAGTGTCCCGGATGATGAAAAGTCGTACATAAACGGGATTCTTGCCCTTATAGGCAAGAAAAAAAATCAGAAGGACAAGCTTACAATAATGTCAGATGCGGTTCTTACAGACTTTGTCACAATGTATGAGAAAAAGCCTGATTTAACCATTCATGAACCCTTTCTTGAAGTAGTGGCAGACCGGGAGCGGGCCCGTTATGCCGCATGGTATGAGATATTTCCGCGCTCTCAGGGAAATAAGCCCGGCAAAAGCGCTACGTTTAAAGACTGCATTAAGAGACTTCCTGAGATAAAAGAAATGGGCTTTGATGTCTTATACCTTACTCCGATTCATCCCATTGGGGTTACAAAACGAAAGGGGCCAAATAACAGCTTAAATCCTACAGAACTGGACCCGGGCTGCCCGTATGCGATAGGGAGTGGCCTTGGCGGACATAAGGCAGTAGAGCCCGGGCTTGGCTCGTTAAAAGATTTTGATGAGCTGGACAAAGCCTGCAAAAAAATGGACATGGAAATAGCGCTTGACTTTGCCATTAACTGCTCTCCAGATCATCCGTACGTTAAGGAACATCCTGAGTGGTTTTTTAAGCGCCCTGACGGCTCGATTAAATATGCTGAAAATCCTCCTAAAAAGTATGAAGACATCTACCCGCTTAATTTTTACGCTCCAGGGGATGCACAAGAAATGCTTTGGACAGAGATGAAAAGCATCCTTGAGTTTTGGATTAACCACGGCGTACGGATATTCAGAGTGGACAACCCGCACACTAAACCGATACCGTTTTGGCATTGGCTGATTACTGAGCTGCAACGCCAATACCCTGATGTGATATTTCTTGCTGAGGCCTTTACACGGCCACCCATGATGAGGATGCTTGCCAAAGTTGGTTTCACACAGTCCTACACCTACTTTACGTGGAGGAACTTTAAAGGGGAAATTACGGAGTATTTTACGGAGCTTACCCACTCAGAAAGTGCCCAATACATGAGGGGCAATTTGTTTGCAAACACACCGGATATTTTACCCCGGATTTTGCAAATAGGCGGCAGACCTGCCTTTAAAATGCGCTTTGTTTTGGCTGCCACACTGTCCTCAGTCTATGGCATATACAGTGGGTATGAGCTTTGTGAAAACACCGCCATTACAGGGAAAGAGGAGTATTTTGACTCCGAAAAGTATGACTACAAAGTATGGGACTGGGACAGAGCCGGTAATATTAAGGATTTTATTACAAAAATTAACCGAATACGGCGAGAAAACGAAGCCCTGCATAATTACAAAAATCTGAGTTTTTATCACGCAGATAATGAAAATATTTTATTTTATGGGAAGACTGATACAAATAATAAAAATATTATTCTCTGTGCGGTTAACCTTGACCCCTTTAACACACACAGCAGCAAACTAACAATTCCAATTGAACAGTTCGGCATAACGCATGATGAAACGTATGAGTTGCAGAACCTTATAAACGGAGAACGTACGCCAATTAGAGGGCAGGAGTATTTTGTTACCTTAAATCCCGACTGGGAACCAGGCTTTATATATAAAGTGAATCGTTGGGTTCATACGGAGGATAAGTTTGATTATTTCAATATGTAAGGCGTTAGTCATAGCTGGTGCTCTGTGGTAGTGGACGCCTTTAGCTATATCGGAGATATAGTAAGCAACAGAGGGTTGATTTTTGAGCTAACCATGAGAGATTTTAAGTCTAAGTATTTGGGGTCATATTTAGGGCTTATTTGGGCTTTTATCAATCCGATGGCATATGTTGTGATTTTATGGTTTGTTTTTTATCTTGGCTTTAAAAGTTCAACAGTAGGGAACATTTCTTTTTTTCATTGGCTTATAGCTGGAATAGTGCCGTGGTTTTTTATTTCTGACAGCTTATCCAGTGCTGCTCTTTCTATCGTTGACTATAGTTTTTTAGTAAAAAAGGTTGTCTTTAGGATTAGTCTGCTTCCACTGGTCAGAATTCTGTCTGCACTGTACGTGCATCTGTTTTTTCTTGTTTTAGTCCTTCTGATTTATCTTGTCTCAGGGTGCAGTCTTGATTGGCATGTGTGCCAGTTGCCATACTATCTTTTTGCTGCAGTTGTGTTTGTTACCGGAGTGTCGTGGATAACATCCTCTGTTACAATTTTTTTCCGGGATATGGGACAGATAGTCAATATGCTCTTACAGTTTATGTTTTGGTTAACACCCATATTTTGGCAAATTAAAATTATACCAGTGAAGTTCGTGTTGTTTTTAAAGCTCAATCCAGCTTATTATATAGTACATGGATATAGAAACAGTTTAATTAACAGGGTGTGGTTTTGGGAGGAGGGATTGCTAACGGTTTATTTCTGGCTGGTAGTTGTATTACTATTCTGTGCAGGAGCATTTCTTTTCAGGAGACTGCGGCCTCATTTTGCAGATGTGATATAAGGGACCATGAATACACTTGCATATAAAGGGAGTACGGTTTTGACGGAAAATGCAAATATTCCCGGGGATTTCGCATCAGAGCTGTCTGATTACCAGTCAGATGAAACAGCTATAAAGGCTGTAGGCATTTCTAAGGTCTATAAACTTTATAAAAGAAAATTAGACAGGCTTAAGGAATCACTCCATCCGTTCAGAAAGAAATATCACGTTGATTTCTATGCGCTGAGAGATGTTTCCTTTGAATTAAAAAAGGGGCAGACTATCGGTATAATTGGTAAAAATGGAGCCGGTAAATCAACGCTGCTTCAGGTTTTAACTGGAGTATTGACGCCAACAACAGGGATGGTGTATCGAACCGGCAGGATATCCGCACTGCTTGAGCTTGGTGCTGGTTTTAATCCGGAGCTTACGGGACTTGAAAACGTTTACTTTAACAGCACTCTTATGGGTTATTCTAAAAAGGAAATAGATGAAAAGATAGATGATATCGTAAGTTTTGCAGAAATTGGCGATTTTGCACACCAGGCGGTAAAAACATACTCAAGCGGGATGTTTGTGAGGCTTGCCTTTGCCGTAGCAATAAACATAGATCCGGACATCCTTATCGTGGATGAAGCGTTAAGTGTTGGAGATATACGATTTCAGCAAAAATGTTTCAGACGCTTCAGGGAATTTAAAGAACAGGGTAAAAGTATAATCTTTGTTTCCCATGACATGGGAGCGGTTAAAAACTTTTGCGACATTGCCGTGTGGCTTAAGGATGGCTCAATACACCACTTCGGAGACCCTATATTAGTCAGTAAACACTATTTCTCTTTTATGTGTTACGATTCACTAACTACAGGGGATGACACTACTAAGGAAACCCAGACCATTGACACTAAAAACGATACCAGTGATAACGACTCTAAGTGGGAGGATGTAAGCGGATATTCTTCTTTTGGTGAGGGTGGGGCAGAAATAGAGCGGGTTACACTTATCAACAGAAAAACCGGTGAACGAGTTGATGCTTTAAATGGAGGAGAGGATGTTTGTTTTATCGTTGAGGGCAGGGCAACACAATCAATAGCCCATCCAGGGATAGGGATAATCCTCAAGGATATATACGGTAATTTCATGTTTACGATTAACAACTACATGTATAACATTTCGATAAAGCCTCTAAACCCATCCGACAAAATAAGGGTAGAATTTAACTTTGTGTTTCCAAAACTAAAAAATGGCCACTATACTTTTACAGCCTCCATATCAGACGGTACCCTTGAGACACATATTCAGAACCACTGGGTGCATGATGCCTACCTGGTACGGCTTGTCAATAACGACATCCGCTACAAGATGGGCTGCTACGTTATCCTTGACGATGTTGATATGAAAGTTGACTTCAAATAGACAGGCTCTTACCAATTAGCTCTTAAAAAGTAAATTAACCACAACCATATAAACCACAGAGCAGGATTATTTACTTTAGCTGTGGTTAAAATTTTTTGATGGTTTCAGGGGAGGGACCTTGTCCCTCCCCTGACTATAACCTCTAATATTCCTTATTCAGATGGTGTCCAGTTAGCCCAGTGTTTAAGGATATTCCATCTTCTTTTTACATCGGCTTCGGCTTCTTTCATAAGCTTTGCTGCGATCTCAGGCTTCGATACCCTCAGTTGCTGGTATCTGTTCTGAGCATAGCAGTAATCGGCCAGTGAGCCAGCCGGTTCTTTGCTGTCTAACTGCATAGGAGTTTTACCCTCAGCCTCAAGTGCAGGGTTATACCTGTATAACGGCCAATAACCTGTGCTGACTGCTTCTTTCATTATTTCTACTGACTTGGTGGTGTTTATTCCCTGTGCGATACAGGTTGAGTAGGCAATTATAAGCGATGGGCCTTTATACGCTTCAGCCTCAACAAATGCTTTTATTGTCTGAGCCGGATTGCCTCCAAAGGCTACCTGTGCAACATAAACATGGCCGTATGTTGACATGATCAAGCCTATGTTCTTTTTGCCTGTTCTCTTACCACCAGCGGCAAACTGTGCGACAGCTCCCCTTGGTGTTGCTTTTGACATCTGTCCACCTGTATTTGAATAAACCTCGGTGTCCATTATAAGAATATTTATGTTTTCACCGGAGGCCAGCACCTGGTCAACTCCGCCATAACCTATGTCATAACCCCAGCCATCTCCTCCTATCACCCAGACAGACTTATCTACAAGATAGTCGGCAAGTGATATGAGACTCTTAGCTTCATCGGAATTATCGCCGGCAAGGATTTTTTTAAGATCGGCAACTCTTGCTCTTTGTGCCTCAATACCCTCTAAGGTGGACTGGTCAGCGTTTTTAATTGCATCAATGAGTGGCTTCTGGCCGGAAAACTTTGAGCTTAATGTGTCGAGAAGTTCGCCTGCCTGTGCGTTGAACTTATCAACTGTCTGCCTCATGCCAAGACCAAACTCGGCATTGTCCTCAAACAGGGAGTTTGCCCA
>JADFYB010000014.1:0-14473 GCA_015233245.1 Nitrospirota bacterium
TAACTGGCACGGCATTAGGTGAGTATTTGCAAAACACCGTCACTAATTACTCTAAGGGTACACAGCATCCGCAATACGGTAAAATAAAAAACTCTAAGCTGGATAAGGGCGACTTTGTTTTCAAAGTAGCTGTTGCCCTACCGCCACCCAGCACCGATTCAAAATCAGAGGGGGCGAAATTCACTCTGGATGACTTAAAACATAATCGTGAATCTGAAGCTTATCATGCAAAAAAGCTTGAGGAGATGAAGAGTGCGTTTAATGAGCTTAAACCCTATTTACAAACAGAATCCAATGTGGATAATAAAATAACTGCTCTGACAAGGTTTAAAGATGTTTTTTCAGGAGAGGGCGAATTCTCTGTAGAAGCAAAGGTAATTCTTGATGAGGTTAAAACAATGCTTGAAAAATTGGCAAAGGTAAAATATTCACTTGCGGATGAACCTAAGCCAGAACCTAAGCAGACTCCTAATAAAGAGGAAAAGAAATCACAACAAAATACTGATAGCGGCATAGGAGATCTGGGTACATTTAAAACATATAGTGGCCACTGAAAAGGCATTAATCAGGGGGATTGATAGTTTATAAATGTCACACAGGTGCTTTGCACTCATACGTAATGTGTTAAGTCACGGATGTTAATGTGACTGTGGATGAGTATTTCATGGGTGAAGCGCTTAAAGAGGCGGCTATTGCCTTAGCTTTTGGAGATGTGCCTGTAGGGGCTGTGATAGTAGATAGTGATGGCACAATAATCTCAAGGGCTCACAACACAAAGGAACAGTTAAGAGATCCGACAGCCCATGCTGAATCCTTAGTAATCAGAGATACGTGCCGTATATCAGGAGACTGGAGACTTACAGGTTTAACGCTTTATGTAACAAAAGAGCCCTGTATAATGTGTGCCGGGGCGATATTAAATGCCCGCATAAGCCGTCTGGTTTACGGTTCAACTGATACAAAAGCGGGTGCTGTTAATTCACTCTATAATCTGCTGAATGACGCAAGGCTAAATCACAGAGTTGCGGTTACCTCTGGCATTTTACAAGGGGAATGTACGATAATACTTAAAGAATTTTTTAAATCGTTAAGGAGAGGTTGCCGAGCGGTTTAAGGCGGCGGTCTCGAAAACCGTTGTGGGGTAACTCACCGGGGGTTCGAATCCCCCCCTCTCCGCTGTTTTTATCGTTTGGAATCAATGAGTTAGCTTTCTAAAATCCCTAAAAAAACCGTCGCCAGCTATTTTTTTTTATGCTCTTTAAATGACGTGTTTTGATTTCTCAAATCTATTTCGTTTTTATGGAAAAAAAACGAATTTGTTGCCTCTATATCACAATGTTGTTTATCATTCACGCAACAAGTTATAACTAATACCGAGTTGCACTCAGGAAAAAATTTAACCACGGATGAACACAGATAAATTAAATAATAATCTGTGGTTTATTCGTTTTTTGTTAATCTACTTTTTTGACGGCAAATTGGTATAACTGATATTGGGGATTCAGGACATGTATTCACTAATGCTTCTTTGTTTTCAATACCTTCTAACTTAATTATCTTTCCTTTGTATTTTATTTAAGCGGTATAATTTTTTGATTTACCAAAGCCAAACACCTCAGAATTAAAAAGATGCTTTAAGAAAATAATCAATTGTGGTGCTACAACCACAACTGTTTGTATAATTGTACAAACGTTTGCTGTATCACCTAATCCCGGCATATTGTCTAGTAAAATTAAATATGTATCTTCAATCCTGCTTTTATTCTTAGCCAAATTAAAAGCATTTTTTAAATCTGTGATTACTACTTATGGTGTATCGGGTTTAATCGGTTCTATTTCTATCCTGATTTCTAATAATTTTTCCATACTATATGGTTTTAAAATAGACTTTTGAAATTCTCAACTCGTTGTCTTGATTTTTTTAAGATAATCAGACTACATTAATAGTGGTGCAGTTAACTGATGAATTGAATGCGGCTGTTACAGGCGGAGTTGTCGTTCTGATACCTGCTTACAATCCTGATGATAAGCTTATGAGCGTCATAACTGAACTTGTGGCTTTTGGTTTTGAGCACCTGATAGTTGTTGATGACGGCAGCACCCCTGAGTGTGCCGGTGTTTTTGATAGATTAAAGAATATCCAACAATGCCATCTTTTAAGACACGCTAAGAATCTCGGAAAAGGACGTGCCCTCAAAACCGGATTTAATTATTTTTGCATACATTACCCTGATTCAGTAGGCATTGTAACGGCTGACGCTGACGGTCAGCATCTGCCAGCGGATATTGTCCGCGTAAGCAGAACTCTTTATGCAAACAAAAATAAGCTGATTCTTGGTACAAGAACATTTACAAAAAACATACCTTTTAGAAGCTACATGGGTAACGTCATAACACGGTATGTGTTTTGGCTGCTTATAGGCAAAAAATTTTCCGACACTCAAACCGGTCTCAGGGGAATTCCACAGGAAATGGTTAAGAACATTTTAGACCTTGGTGGTGAAAGATATGAATACGAGGTCAACATGCTCATATACACCAAAGTCAGTAATATGCCAATAGTTGAAGAGCCTATCTCTGCCGTGTATATTGAAAATAACAGATCATCACATTTTAACCCGCTTTATGATTCGATGAAAATCTATTTTTTGCTGATAAGATTTGTTTTTTCATCGCTTTTTGCAAGTTTATTGGATTTTGTTTTATTTACCATAACGTACAAATTATCCTCAAGCATTTTGGTAAGTTTTTGGACGGCAAGATTTTCAGCAGGCACTGTTAACTTCTTTATTAATAAGCAGATAGTCTTTAAAAACAGCAGCTCTGCATCGGTTACTTTGATAAAATATATCACACTGACTATTTCTCTTGGAAGTGTTTCATTTTTATTGATTAAATTTCTGGCAAATAATTTAGGAATTAACGTGTTTATTGCCAAAGTGACTGTTGAGGTTGTTTTGTTTCTTATAAGTTTCTCTGCGCAGCGGGATTTTATTTTTTATGATGAGAAGGATGTTTAATGATCATTATTTTGCAAATATATAGTCAAAGGGGGTAAATATGAAAAAAGCAATTTCAGCGCTTGTTTTGGTTTTGACACTGTTTGGATGTGCAGCTACAGTTTCTGTGCCTGGTCCTCCTGTGGTAGAACCATATCCTGTATTGCCACCTCCACCGCCTGGACCTCCACCGTGGCATGCTCCGGCTCCAGCGCCAGCACCACCGATAGCGCCAGCACCACCGATAGCGCCAGCACCGCCTCCACCCGGGTGGTAAGATGTAATGCTCACTTGTACATCCGGCACTCAGACGGATAAGCAGAAGCTAAGAGGTGCTTACTATGCACTTTTACTTATCAGCGCCTTTTTGCTTCGCTCCGTGCTGGCTGTTTTGGTTGAAGGATATCCATATGATATAGCCTGTTTTAAGGGCTGGGCTATACATAGCGCAAGTGCTGGTCTGGCCGGTTTCTACTCAGGAAAGGTTTTTGCTGATTACCCGCCAGGATACATTTATATACTGTATGTGATTGGAAAGATTCGCACAGTTTTTTCATTTTACTACGACTCCTCATGGTTTCTGTATCTTGTCAAACTGCCTCAGTTAATATCGGATATCGTTTTAATTCACATTATTTTTGTTACATCAAAAAAGTACCTGCCGCTTAAGTCCTCGTATGCTTTGGCTGTCCTTTATGCCTTTAATCCTGCTATTGTTATTAACTCTGCACCATGGGGACAGGTTGATAGTTTCTACACTCTTACGGTTGTAACTTTTGCTTTATTGGCTATTCAAAAAAGGCTTATGCCGGCATCTCTTGCATTTGCCTTTTCTGTGCTTGTAAAACCTCAGGCTCTTATGTTTGCTCCGGTTTGGCTGTTTGCTCACTTAAATAAATCAGTCAAAGTAAAAACACTACTCCTTAACGCAGTGTATGCTTTAGCATTTTTTGCAGCCCTTGTCATTCCGTTTTCCCTGCATAAGGAACCACTGTGGATAGTTCATCATTATGCGAAGACCCTGTCATCGTATCCGTATGCCACATTTAACGCTTTTAACCTGTTTGCACTGGCTGGCGGAAATCTTGCTCCTGTAACAGAGAAGTTTTTTCTTTTTACGTATAACACATTGGGGTTCATCTTTATTACCTTAACTGTGGTTTTTGCATTTTTTATCTACACTAAAAGGAGAGACTCTGGCACACTCATTTACTGTGCATTGTTGATAGTGTCATCAATATACGTGCTTGGCCCCAAAATGCACGAAAGATACCTGTACCCTGCACTTGCACTGGCTCTCCTTACGTATATCTATTTAAAAGACAGAAGAATTCTGTTTATTTTTGCCGGATTCAGTGTCACGTTATTTATTAATGAAGCATATGTGCTTGATTATGGCATAAAGAAAATATTTTTTATTCCAACATATAATCCGGTTCTATTGATAGTTTCAGCGGCAAATGTCCTCTTGCTTATGTATTTATTTAAAATCGGTTACGGATTAGTAAAAGTGGAAAAAGGTGGGAGATCATATAGTATGCCGACTCCTGTACCAGTTGAAAAACAATACAACGGATTTACAAAAAATGACTACATTTTATCCGGTATTCTGGTTTTGGTTAACGCTGTTTTGCTAATTTACAACCTTGGCACACTCTCATCCCCAGAAACGTACTGGAGACCAAAGGCTGCCGAAGAGGGGGAGTATTTTGATTTTGGAGTTAAAAAGGAAATTGCTAAAACATGTTTTTTCTCAGGACTTGGTGATGGTAAATATACACTTAAACACTCTGACGATTTCACCGTATGGCATGATGCTGCAAAATTACAACAAAAGGCGGTCTTTGAATGGCGCTGCACAGACACACATGTTAAGGCAAGATACATGATGCTTACAGTAAATAATCCCGGCGCAGAGCTTTATGAAATAGCATTTATAAGTTTAACAACCGGTAAGGTAATCCCTATTAAAAACGTAATACCGTTTAAGTCCAATTCTGAGTCAACCGTCACGCCCTTAAACATTGCCGACGAACAGGGTAAGGTTCCTCAGATGCCGTCATTTTTTAACAGCACATATTTTGATGAAATCTATCACGCAAGAACCGGCTATGAGTACCTGCACGGAGTTAACTACTATGAAACCACACATCCTCCACTTGGCAAACTATTTATAACTCTGGGGATAATGATTTTCGGAATGAATCCGTTTGGATGGCGGATTGTCGGCGCCATTTTTGGCATTGCCACGGTGTTTGTCGTTTATGTCTTCGGTTTAAGACTTTTTAAGAGCTCAAGATATGCCTTTATCTGCGCATTTCTAATGACCTTTGACTTTATGCACTTTGCTATGTCACGCATTGCCACTATTGACGTCTATGCTGTGTTTTTCATTGTTCTGATGTATCTCTTTATGTACATTTACATAACTGAGCGTTCGAAAAGCGATAAAGAAATGATAATACCGCTTGCTTTAAGCGGATTGTCATTTGCTCTCGGTGCTTCTGTCAAGTGGATTTGTTTATACGCAGGTTTCGGGCTTTTCGTTTTGTTTTTTTACTCACTTTTTTTGAAGTATAAGAACTCTGGCATTAAAAACGGTATGATATTTAAAGCTATCAGTTTTGCGGCTCTGTTTTTCATAATAGTTCCCTTAATAATCTACACATTGAGTTATTTGCCAGTTAAGTCAGAGGGCAGAACGTGGCCGGCTACGGCAATTTTAAATCAAAAGGATATGTATGAGTACCACAAAAATCTGAAAGCAACTCATCCTTACTCATCGCAGTGGTACTCATGGCCGCTTATGGTGCGTCCGCTATGGGCATACTCAGGAGGGGATTATCTGCCAAAAGATGAAGTGAAAAGTATAACAATAATGGGCAATCCTGCCATCTGGTGGCTCTCAATTCCGGCATTTATCCTTATGCTTTCGATGGCTTATAAGCAGAGGAGATTTTCAATCGGTGTGATTGTTGTAACTGTGGGGTTTTTAGCACAGTACCTGCCATGGGTTTTAGTTCCGAGAGTTACTTTTATTTATCATTTTTTTGCATCAATTCTGTTTTTAATTTTCTCCTTAACGTACATAATCATGTGGTTAGAGGAGCAGCACCCCGGAAAATTCAAGCGTTTCACCTACAGTTATCTTGTCTTAGTGTTTGCGCTGTTTGCCATGTTTTATCCGGTACTAACTGGCGTTACGGTAAAAAAATCGTATATAACCACATGGTTAAGATGGTTCAATAACTGGGTGTTTTTTAGTTAACCTACATAAATTATAAACGGGGGATTTATGAAATAATCCATCCACAGATGACACAGATTTACAAATAGTTGTTTCTTTCATCTGTGCCATCTTGCGGATTATTTCTTATTATTTTAAAGATATTGGTTATTACTCAACTTTTCTCATCTCCGTACCACATTTACACTTACCGGGCTTATCAGACACCGTGTTACATGTGCAATTATCGGTACAACCACAAACGTACAGTCCCTTCAGGCTTACCCTTTTAACTGGCTTGCCGCATCCACACTTTGTAGGGTCGTCAGGGTTGAGTTTACACGTGCAACCCTTTCCGCATGTGCACAAAAGTGCCTCGTCACCTTCAATTTTCAGTATGTGCATAGCAACAGTCTTTTTGCCGCAAGCACATTTCCCGGGTTTTGTAAAAACTTTTTTACAAGCGCACTCATCTCCGCAGGAACAGACGTAGAGCACATTGGACGGGCCTTTGCTCTTTTTCTTTGCTCCTTCAGCCACAGTCAACCCTGCAATTAAAAGTACTACCATCATCAGTGCAGACATAACTACCGCTTTTCTCTTCATAAAACCCTCCTTAAATTTTAGTTCAACAATCATGATTGTACCACAAACGCCAATTGAAAGGGTACGGTTTTGTAGAGAGAGTATTAGTTCATAATGCCAGCAATTTTCTTAGCTTCTGTAATGCGATCTAACATATCTTCTTTCAGTTTTTTCATTTTTTCAAAGTTTGCCCATGCTGTAAGCATTAGCCAGTTGATGGAATGCTCAACGGCATCCTCTGTCACCGAACGTCTTGCGAGGCGGTTTAGCAAATCCAAAGTGGAGGTTACTTGCATAAAGCCTGAGTTAGAAGCACTTATGCCATTGTCTTCTCCGATTTGTTTAAAACCATCGTGTTTACTGTCCATTTTTGAGTACCCCCTTGTAAAATGATTACATGCTTACAATAAGATTACATTCTTTCAATATAAAAAGTCAACATATTTTTGTAGAAATCTTACATTTTTATGTTATACTTACCTCGTGGTCGAAAAAAAAGAGCCAGTTGTCAGGGAAATACTTTCGACAAGAGTGCGTCCCGAGCTTATTAAAAAAATGAAATTCCTCTGTGTTGAGGAAAACAAACGAATGAATCAGTTGTTTGAAGAGGCTATTGAGCTGCTTCTTGTCGAATATAAGAAAAAAAAGGGCAGACTCTTTGATTAGTTATTGTGTGTATAGCTTAGAACATTAAAAATGCTGAGAAAAATATCGATTCCGGTTGTTTTTTCATTAGTTTTATTTTTACATGTCATCAAACTGGATAAAATTCCAATAGGACTTTTTGTAGATGAAACATCTATAGGCAACAACGCATATTTAATTGCAACGTACGGGTTTGATGAAAACAAAGTGCCATATCCTTTGTTTTTTAAGGCATTTGGCGAGTACAAAAATCCTCTGTACATATACGTAGATGCAATAGTGTTCAAAGTGCTGGGGTTTTCTGAGTTTAAACTTAGATTCACCAGTTTTCTGTTTTTTGCGTTATTTATAGTGGTGTTGTATTTTTTTATAAAACGGATTTTTCCTGATAATAAATATGTATGGCTTTATGCTCTCATAAGCGCAGGGACTCTCCCCTGGTTTTTCACTGTTTCAAGAATAGCATTTGAGGCTGTTTCACAATTAACTGTTGTGACACTTTTGTTGTTTTTTATTTATAAAACCTATGAAGAGGATTTTTCCACCTCCCCTTTTAACACTAAAAAACTCTTTTTTGCAATTGCCGCAGGAGGGTTTCTCGGACTTTCCGTATATTCCTACACAAGCTCAAGGCTTTTAGCATTCCCCATGGCCCTTGCAGTTGTTTTAATATACATACGAAAGAGATATTTTTTAAGAAACATCTGTTTTATTCTTTCATTTATGGCATCGCTGATTCCGTATGCCGTCTTTGTACAAAAACACCCCGTAGCTCTTACTGTCAGATTTAAAGAAACAACTTATTTGTATGACCCTGCATTGTCTTATTTGGGAAAAGCACTGATCTTTGTCAAAAACTATATTTCCTACTTTACTCCACAGTATTTGCTAACCAAAGGTGATGCTAATCTCAGACTCGGAATCGGGAACTTTGGAGTTATATATGTAACGGTCTTTGGTCTTTTTGTTTTTTGGATATATCTTGCAGTAAGGAAAAGACACATCAAAGAAAACAAGTTTCTTAAATTGATAACAGCCTTTCTTGTTATATCCCCTGTGGCCGGCGCTATGACTTATGAGTGTCCACAATCACTGAGGGGACAGCTTATCGGGCTTTTTTTGCTGATATTGTCAGCTTATGCCTTTGATGAGCTAAAAAACTATAAGTTAAAGAAATTGATAACCACTACTGTGTTTATCACTCTGATTGCACAGGCCACATTATTTATCACTCTGTATTTTTTCGTATATCCTCCTAAAACCGTTGAGGCTTTCATAGGCTATGGGTTTAAGTATGCCTTTAAAAAAGGAATAGACTATAATCCTAAAAAGTTAAATCTGGTTAATGATGAGTTTTTCACATACATTCGCTTTTATAAGTACGTACTTGAAAAAGAAGGCGGTTATTTCAATCCGGCACTATCTGATAAAACAAAAGGAACATGCTACTTATACTATGACAAAACCGAAAAGGCTGACCGTGCCCTCCTTCAAATATGTAAAGGAACGGAGTATATTGACGACGGTATGAGCGGTTCGCGCTTCAGAGTCAGATGCTGCCAGGGTACAGATTAAAGGCAAAGGAAAATAAGTAAGGGAGGGCGCTGCCCTCCCTTAAAATCCCTCCCGCGCGGGGAATGATTCCCCGTGACCCCCGGTTTTGAAGTTAACGATTGGGTGTTGTTGTCTAATGTTTTTTCGTAGTCTTTGTTGGTAGAAATTTTTTTAATTGGCTGAACGCCAATTAAAAAGTTTCAATGAGAGCTCCGCCCTCAAAACAGACGAAAAGATTAAAAGATTTATAAATACTATAGGTTTGAACGCAACACCTTGCGTTAGTGCAATCTTGTAGATTACACATCAGTATTTCCTATTTTACACCCCTTGTAGGATAGGGTTTAAGGGAAAGGGCAAAGCCCTTCCCCTTAGAATTTGTATATTATATACATCTTCATATATACTAATAACTGGATATGGAAAAGATAACTGTCATAGGAGCTGGAAGCTGGGGAACGGTGCTTGCCAATATGCTTGCGTTAAAGGGCAATACGGTTACGCTTTGGGCTTATGAGACCGAAACAGTTCAATCCATATTGAAAAATGGCGTAAATGAAACTTTTATGCCAGAGCTTAAACTCTCGCCAAATGTAAAACCCACTAACGCCATAAATGAGGCGATTGACTCGGTAAAATATGTGCTTTTTACCGTGCCGTCACAGTTTTTGCGCAAAGTGCTCGGTTTGATAAAGTCTAACTTGCCACCGGATGCGGTAGTGGTAACTGCTGTAAAAGGAATTGAGAAGGTGACTCTTATGACGGCAAGCGCTATAATCAGGGATTTTTTGCCTAATGAGGTTACGGCTCTGTCCGGGCCCAGTTTTGCAAACGAGGTGGCGTTAAAAAAACCTGCTGCAGTCTCCCTTGGCGTTACAAACGACAGCGTTGGACACACACTTCAGGATATATTTAATACGGAGTATTTCCGGGTTTATACAAATGACGACATTGTTGGTGTTGAGCTGGGAGGAGCCTTAAAAAATGTGATAGCAATAGCGTCTGGCATATCGGATGGCTTATCGCTTGGATATAATGCAAGGGCGGCCCTCATAACCCGTGGGCTATCGGAAATAGTCCGGCTGGGTGTTAAGATGGGAGCAAGGGAGCGCACATTTTCCGGATTAAGCGGCATAGGGGATCTGGTTTTAACCTGCACAGGGGCTCTTTCAAGAAATTACAGTGTTGGAAAGAAAATGGGGATGGGCTTAATGCTGGATGATATTGTTAAAAGCATGAAAGCAGTAGCCGAGGGTGTTGAGACCTCGCAGTCCGCCTATGAATTATCTGTTAAACACTCAGTTGAGATGCCGATAGTTGAGCAAGTGTATAAGGTGATTCATCAGGGAAAAGACCCCGGCTTAGCCGTTAAGGAATTAATGTCCAGAGAGTTAAAGCGGGAGTTTTAACCTGCGGCGATGGATACAGAATCGCTAAAAAGTCTCTTAAACTCATTTAAAACCGGTATAGCCAGCCTCGATGATGTGCTTAAAACTCTTAAACATATGCCGTATGAGGATTTGGAATTTGCCCGAATTGATCACCACAGAGCGCTTATTTCCGGTATGGCAGAGGTAGTGTTTGGACAAAATAAAAAGACTGAGGACTCTATAGCCATCGCACATAAGATTTATAAAGAAAACGGTAAAGTTCTGCTGACCCGTGTAAGTGAGGATGTCTATAACGGGCTAAACATAGAGGGGGCCGCATACGACAAGGATGCTCGCCTTATTACAGCAAGCGTCAAAAACATTGAACAAACTGGTAAGGTGCTGATAATATCTGCCGGCACGGCAGACATACCTGTTGCTAAGGAGGCGGCACTTACGGCATCCTTTTTAGGCAGCAACGTTGAGACCCTTTTTGATGCAGGAGTGGCGGGTCTTCACAGAATACTGAAAAACATGAGGCTTTTTGACTCTGCAAACGCAATAGTTGTAATAGCCGGCATGGAGGGGGCGCTTCCCTCCGTAGTTGGCGCTCTTACCGACAAACCCATTACAGCCGTCCCTACATCCGTAGGATATGGCACATCACTTGGCGGATTAACCGCATTATTTGCTATGTTGAATTCATGTGTACCGGGCATAGCGGTTATGAATATAGATAATGGTTTTGGGGCAGGATGTTTTGCACACAAGATCAACATGCTGTCAGTCAGGTAATCAATGAGCGCTGAGAAATCCTTAAAACCTCAGCGTCTTACAATGGACGTTACTGTTAAGGCGCTCTTAGCTCAGCATATAATCAGCAAAGAGCAAGCTCAGACAATCTCCAAAGAGTATGAAATCAGGCGGATGAGCCTCCAAAAAGTTCTTGACTCTGCTTTGGCAAGAAAATCCGGCAGCATACGGGAGATAGTCTCCCCTGCTGAGGTTATTGCCTCATACGAGCTTGAACTACTGGAAAGCCCCGGTAAACTCATTAACGAGGATATTATAACAGAGGCATTAGCTAAAGAAATCAAAATGCCTTACAAAAAGCTTGACCCCCTGAAACTTGACCTTGCAGTTGTAACCGGACATGTCCCCCGCCCATTTGCACTTAAATACACACTGACCCCTATTGAGGAAACCGGAGACTCTGTTGTCATAGCTGTGGCTGATCCCTTTAACATGGAGGGTATAGACAGTTTAAAGCAGTTAAAAAAAATAAAACCGCAACTGGTACTGAGTTCCCGCACTGATATAATTAAAATAGTGCGGGAGTTTTTCGGATTTCATTCATCGATAGCAGCAGCAAATGCCCAACTGAAACCGACCACTGATTTAGGCAACCTTGAGCAGTATGTTAAGATGAAAGGACATGGCGAAATAGAAGTGACTGATTCGCATGTGATTAACGCCGTTGAATATCTGATGCAGTATGCCTTTGATCAGAGGGCAAGCGATATACACATTGAACCCAAGCGGGATAAGTCAGTGGTGAGACTCCGCATAGACGGAGTTATGCACTATGTACACTCTATGCCAAAACCAGTTCATGCTCCCGTAACCTCCCGTCTTAAGATGATGTCAAGGATGGATATAACGGAACGTCGCCGCCCGCAAGACGGCAGAATCAAAACAACATATAAAAACAAAGAGCTTGAACTCAGAGTTTCCACACTACCTGTGGCATTTGGAGAGAAAATCGTAATAAGAATTTTTGACCCTGATGTTCTTATGCAAACTGTGGAAAATCTGGGTTTTTACCCGCGGGAGTATCAGCAGTTTAGTTCATTTCTGAACAGGCCTAACGGTATAATTATGGTGACAGGGCCAACAGGAAGCGGTAAGACCACCACCCTGTACTCCTCTCTGAGAGCGTTGTCCTCACCGGAGGTTAACATCATAACCATAGAGGATCCGATAGAGATGGTTATTGAGGATTTTAACCAGGTGGGAGTGCAGGCAGGTATTGGGGTTACGTTTGCAAACATTTTACGCACTGTGCTTAGACAAGATCCTGACATTATAATGGTCGGTGAGATTAGAGATAAAGAGACTGCTGAAAATGCTATCCAGTCAGCTCTCACTGGCCATCTCGTACTTTCCACACTTCACACAAACGATGCGCCATCAACAATAACCCGTCTGCTTGATTTAGGAATTCAGGCGTTTCTGATTTCCTCGACAATTATAGGTGTAGTTGCACAACGGCTTGTGCGGAAAATCTGTCCGCACTGTAAACAGGAAAGAAAGATGATTCCCGATGAGATAGACTACCTTCAACTTAAACCCGGCAGTTACGTGGTGCACTATGGCGAGGGTTGTATCGAGTGCCGGGGGACAGGGTATAGGGGGCGTACTGCGATATTTGAAATCATGGAATTAACCGAGAAGTTTAAGCGGCTTCTGACGCCTGATGCAGATGCCGCAGATCTTTACAAAGCGGCAAGGGCAGACGGAATGGTGACACTGAGGGAGTCTGCAATAAGAAAAATGCTTGATGGTATTACAACCTACGAGGAGGTTGTTTCAATGACTGGGTGATTTATTATAACAAGTAGCAGTCAGAAGCATAACAAGGCGGCATGGAGAAAGCGACGCAGGCGTACTTTTACAGGGGATTCCCCTTCAGGGGAGACGTTGAGGATCTTTTGACGTATGCCAACAAAGTTAGGCGATAGAATGCTGCTTGGCATTACGTCTGCCGCGCCCTTCTATCCCATTATACCCATAGTTTATTTCCACATCTTCAAGTTCTGCCTCTTTAAAGAGTACCCTTACCTCATCTATGTTAAGCGGGTTATCGTAGGCAGCAGAGAGAAAGTCAAAGGTATCTAAAAGCGCCCACTCCTTTAATACCTTCTCACTGAGATCATATACCCCCCTGTAGTCAGCCATGCTAAAGATAAGACTAAGTTTTCTGCTGCTTATTCCGGTTAACTTGTGAAACAGACCGGTTATCGGATACAGAAAATTCACGTACTTTTCACATAACCTGTACAAGGCTTCTGGTGAGAGACGTGTCGTAACAGGCCGGATGTAGTACTTTGTCATTAAAAGGTCTTTGTACCACTTGTTAAACTTACAATAAACATCAATTGTCAGACGGCCTCCGGGTTTTAAAAATGGCGGCAGGGAAAGAAACGCACCTCTTACATCCGGTGTGTGTTGAAGAACTCCTATGCACAGCAACTTGTCAAAGAAATCCCTCCTAACAGGAAGTTTATATATATCTCCTTGTACAATGAGGAGATTTTCCCTGTCACCATGAGCGGCATAATTGGCCTCAACAGCATTACTGTAATCAATTGACACTATAAACGCTCCTGTTTGAAGCGCTATCTCTGTATAACGTCCGGCCCCTGAACCAATCTCCAGAATGGTCTCATTTTGGAGATCTCTCTCCCACTTTGTCTCATTAAAAAACCTTTCCTCAGTTATCTTAAGCCCTGTGTAAGAATCCAAAAGTGTCCTTGGATGCTTATTCCATTCAAAGCCAAAACTTGCGGCATAGTTATTAATTGGAACAAAGCGCGGTATAAATCTAATTATCTGGTACACCTCTGTGCAGCCAGTGCACAGAAGTGTACCCTCTTTAATTTTATCTCCAACACTTTCATCCACCTGGTGGATGCCAAGTCTCCCCCTGCAGTGAGGACAACGTAAATACTCTAAATGTGCTTTTCTCACAAACTCAAAACTCCCTCTTCAGTTACTATGCCAACTTGCCTTTCATGATATAGCCTTGAATATTCTAAGCATAACCTTACAGCTACGGTCTGGCCGGAGCTCCTTGATTTCCACTACTGGCAGGCGGCTTAATATTTTGGGCTCCGCCTGGTCCTGGAGCATTTGGATTTCTACCTGGTCCTGGAGCATTTGGATTTCTACCTGGTCCTGGGGCGTTTGGATTTCTGCCCGGCCCTGGGGCGTTCGGATTTCTGCCCGGCCCTGGGGCGTTCGGATTTCTGCCAGGCCCCAGAGCATTCGGATTTCTGCCTGGTCCTGGGGCGTTGGGATTTCTACCCGGCCCG
>JADFYB010000014.1:14573-35489 GCA_015233245.1 Nitrospirota bacterium
ACATTCGGATTTCTGCCCGGCGGAGGATTTGGATTTCTACCCGGTGCATGAGCACTTGGGGCTCTGTGAGGTGGGGCTTTAGGAGGCCTTTCAGCAACCAACACACCATTACTTTTGCCGGTAAGGGCATCTTGTAATGAGACAGGTGACACGCCAATGACAACAAACTCATTGGATACATTGGTAGAATAATAAATGACATCCGCTGTGTATTTATCGCCTGAGGAACTGTTAACGCTCGCAGAGGCGGCTGCTGAAAAAAACACAGTAACGCACAGCACACATAAATACAAAATAAATCTCTTCATAACTCTTACCCCCTTTTTTTAATATTAACT
Organism: Nitrospirota bacterium; assembly: GCA_015233245.1. Taxonomy (GTDB): domain Bacteria; phylum Nitrospirota; class Thermodesulfovibrionia; order Thermodesulfovibrionales; family Magnetobacteriaceae; genus Magnetomonas. Next base: position 14,912 of record JADFYB010000014.1, read on the forward strand.
AAATAGTACTCTAAGCAATTTTTAAGAACTCTGTCAACTTTTTTGCAGCTTGAAAAGAGACTTAAAAAATATTTTTAAAGAAAATAAAATATACTTGAATTAAAAGAAAAAAAATTGTTATAATGATTAATTGTAAGGAAGGGATTGGATGGTAATGGATAACAATTTATTAACACCCTTAAGAGAGAAAATAGATGTAATTGACGAAAGGATTTTGGAGCTTCTAAATGACAGAGCCAGGATAGCGCTTGAAATTGCTGAAATAAAGAAAAACCATAAACTTGAATTCTATAATCCCCAAAGGGAAAGAGAGATTCTTGAGCGTCTTGTAAAGACAAACAAGGGAATTTTCCCAAACGACACACTAAAGATAATATTCAAAGAGGTATTCTGTGCAACGCTTTCTCTGGAAAAGCCGCTAACTGTCGCATACTTCGGCCCACAGGCAACCTACACCCATATGGCCACAATGAGATACTTTAGCTCCTCGTGCTCATACCTGCCCACAGGCAGCATAAGAGAAGTATTTGAACACGTAGCCACAGGAACGGCCGTCTTTGGCGTCGTGCCAATTGAGAATTCCAATGAGGGCGCTATAAATTACACTCTTGACATGTTTATTGATTATGACCTCAGTGTCTATGCTGAGATTCTTTTGTCCGTTCACCACCACCTGCTGTCCAAGTGCTGTGAACGGTCTGAGATAAAGAAAATTTACTCATTTCCTCTGGTGACAGCACAGTGCAGAAAATGGCTTGAGGAAAATATGTTAGGAATTCCGATTTTCGATGCTACAAGTACAGCACAGGCTGCCGACACTGCCTCAAGGGAGGAATTGGCTGCCGCAATTAGCAGTGATCTTGCCGCTAAAATCTATAATTTAAACTTTATCGAAAGAAATATTGAAAATATTAAAGGCAATGTGACAAGGTTTCTTGTGATTTCAAAAGATTCACAGGAGCGTTCCGGCCACGACAAGTCACTTATCATGTTTTCCGCTAAGGACCAGCCGGGCTCCCTCTACGATATTCTTACCCCGTTTAAAAAACAAAACATAAATCTTACTATGATAGAATCCAGGCCATCTAAAAGAAAGGCGTGGGAGTACATATTTTTTGCTGAATTTGAGGGACATATTGAGGATAAGAAAGTCAAAAAAGCACTCATTGCTGTTAAAAAGAAAAGCACTTTTTTAAAGATTTTAGGGTCGTATCCCCAGGTGGATACGATTGAAAAATAGACACCTTTTCAAACCATTATTTGTAAGCCGTCAATTCAGGATGAAATATTTCTGTGGTAAATGGAGATCTTTAGGGTTTTGATTAAAGCACCGAAACATATAACAGATATTAATCCCTACGTGCCGGGAAAGCCCATTGAGGAGCTGGAAAGGGAACTGGGAATCACAGGCTCCATTAAACTAGCTTCAAACGAAAACCCCCTTGGGCCCTCACCCCTTGCAATAGCAGAGGCACAGAGAATTATTGCCTCTGTAAACCGCTATCCGGACGGTGGTAGTTACCGCTTGATTTCCGCCCTGTCTCTTCACTTAAATGTCCGCCATGAGGAGATAATAATTGGACATGGCTCAAACGAACTACTGGATATAGCGGCGCGAACCTTTATGCAGCCCGGCGATGAGGCCGTAATGGGACATCCATCATTTGTCGTGTATCACAATTCCACACAGAAGGTTAACGGCGTGCCGGTTGCTGTTGCTCTCACTGCCGACAAACGCCATGATCTTAAGGCAATGGCCGCTAAAATCACCCAAAAAACAAAAATTGTGTTTATCGCTAATCCCAATAACCCTACCGGCACTATTGTAACAAGAGAGGAGTTTGATGACTTTATGGAACAAGTCAGGGACGACATCCTTGTGGTGGTTGATGAGGCCTATTTTGAGTACGTAGCGGACAGTTTTTATGCTGATAGCATAAAGCATTTTAAGAGCGGCAAGACAATTTTGATACTGAGGACTTTCTCTAAAATCTATGGGCTGGCAGGACTCAGAATCGGCTACGGCATAGCAAATCCAGAGATAATAAACGAGATGAACAAAGTCAGGGAGCCCTTTAATACCAACTCACTCGCACAGGCTGCAGCCATTGCTGCCCTTACTGATACTCAACACGTTACCGGCTCGGTTGCCATAAATGAGGCAGGGAAAGCGTTTCTTTATGGGGAACTATCTAAAATGAATGTGGATTTCACTAAGACTCAAACCAACTTCATATATATAGATGTAAAAAAAGATGCGAAAGGGATATATAAAAAAATGCTGCAAAAAGGTATGATAGTACGCCCTATGGGTGAAAACGCACTAAGGGTAACAGTGGGATTACCAGAGGAAAATGAATCTTTCATTAGAATTTTCAAGGAGGTTATATAAAAGATGGATATAATAGTATTAAAACAGAGTACTTCACAGGATTCCATAGACAACTTAGTAAAGAAAGTTGAAAGTAAGGGACTGACAGTGAACATCTCAAAAGGTACAGAACGAACAGTGATAGGAGTCATAGGGGATACGTCAAAGTTTTCCGACGATGAGGTTAACGCTATCCGCTCTATGCACGGAGTAGAGGACGTTATGCGCATCGTTAAACCCTATAAGCTTGCCAGCCGTGACTTTAAGAAAGAAAACACAGTAATAGACGTGCGAGGGATAAAAATCGGCGGCAACAAGGTGCCGGTAATTGCAGGGCCTTGTGCCATAGAAGGCCGTGATATATTAATTACGATAGCTCAACTGGTAAAGCAGGCCGGAGCCTCTTTTATAAGAGGGGGAGCATACAAGCCTCGTACATCACCCTATACATTTCAGGGGATGGGTGAAGAGGGGCTTGAAATCTTAGCCGAGGCACGGGAAAAAACCGGTATGCCCATTGTGACAGAGTTAATGGATCCCAGAGACCTGCCCACTATGCTAAAGTACACAGATATAATACAAATAGGGACAAGGAATATGCAGAATTTCCGCCTCCTTCTTGAGGTTGGTTCTTGCGATAAACCGATTTTACTTAAACGCGGACTGAGTGCCACCATAAAGGAATGGCTGATGGCTGCCGAGTACATAATGTCACGCGGTAACCATAACGTGATACTGTGTGAAAGAGGCATCAGAACATTTGAGACTACTACAAGAAATACGCTGGATTTAAGCTGTGTTCCGTTGCTTAAGCAGTTAACCCATCTACCGATTATAGTGGATCCCTCACATGCTGTTGGACGCTGGGATCTTGTGCCTCCAATGTCTTTGGCTGCTGTTGCTGCAGGAACAGACGGACTTATCATAGAGGTTCATACAAACCCTGAGGAGGCATTCTCTGACGGTGAGCAATCACTAAAACCGGAGGTCTTTAGTACCATGATGAAGCAGTTAAAACCAATAGCGGCTGCTGTTGGACGGGAAATATAGGGTACACAAGGGGTTTTATTGTACTTTGAAAAGATAGCAATACTTGGCGTAGGGCTTATGGGCGCATCTTTTGCCAGAGCGGTCAGAAAACTTGGCATCGCACGTAAGATATGCGGCTTTGGCAGAAATGAAGCTGCCCTGGTGTGGGCTACGAAAAATGGGATCATAGACTGTTATGATGTGACCTTAAGCGGCCTGGCAAGTGGCGCTGACTTGATTATTCTTGCTACACCGGTTGGCACATTTGAGAGACTTGTTACAGAAATCAGTCCACATTTAAGACAAGGCGCTATTTTGACCGATGTGGGCTCTGTAAAAGGCTCTTTAGTTTACACACTTGAAGGACTTATGCCAAAAGGTGTGCATTTTGTGGGAGCTCATCCAATTGCAGGCAAAGACCAATCCGGCATGAAGGCATCCTCCGACAAGCTCTATAAAAATGCCCTCTGCATTGTAACTCCTACAGATAAAACTGACCTCACTGCCCTTGAAACTGTAAAAAATCTGTGGAGCAGCATAGGATGTTCGGTTAAAACACTGACTCCTGAAAAACACGACGAGATTTTCTCCTCCATAAGCCACCTGCCTCACATCGCCGCATACGCAATGGTCAACGTTATAGCAGAAATTAATGACGGTTTTTTTGAATACGCCGGTAAGGGTTTTAAAGACACTACAAGGATAGCAGGGAGCTCTCCGGAAATCTGGAGTGACATATGTCTTCTAAACAACGAAAATATTACTTCTCACATCACTATATATATTGATAAACTAAACACAATATTAACTCATATAAAAAATTCCAGCAAAGACGGTCTCATTAAGGAATTTGACAATGCAAGAGCATTGAGAAAAAAAATGAATGACTCCTTACACACAAACATAGAGGATTGTATAGACAATGTTTGAGAGCGTAACCTTGTCAAAAGCCGGCTGCTTAAAAGGAGAGCTTAGACCACCGCCGGATAAGTCCATATCACACAGGGCAGTGTTTATCTCATCTATTGCCAATGGCACCTCTTATGTTAAGAATTTCCTCAGTGCCCGTGACCCTGAGGCTACTCTAAATGCTTTCAAAGCACTTGGAGTAGATATAACAGAGCGCAAAAATGAACTCGTTATTGTTGGACGGGACTTAAAAGGACTAAAAGAACCAGCTGATGTAATAGATTGCATGAACTCAGGAACGACAATGAGGCTCTTACTGGGGGTACTTTCCGGGTGCAGTTTTTTTTCGGTGCTGACAGGGGACAGTTCCCTTAGAAACAGGCCAATGGCAAGAGTTACTCAACCACTGAGGCTGATGAAAGCTGAGTTTATGGGGCGGGAGGATGGCAGGTATCCTCCAATAGCAGTAAAAGGCGGCAAACTTACCGGAATAACATACAAAATGCCAATTTCCTCGGCACAGGTCAAGTCCTCATTGCTACTGGCTGGTTTAAATGCTGAAGGACGTACAACTGTCATTGAGTCAGTTAAGTCACGTGACCATACCGAACGTATGCTTAAAACTTTTGGGGCAAATATATCTGTTGACGGGCTTCGCATAAAAATTGATGGTACAAACAAATTAACCGGCTCTGAGATAACAGTGCCGGGGGATATATCCTCAGCCGCTTTTTTTCTTGCCGGAGCGGCTCTTGTTGCAGGCTCCGAGGTAGTGGTAAAGAGTGTTGGATTAAACAAGACAAGGACAGGGTTTCTTGATGCGCTTAACAATATGGGAGCAAATGCAGCAGTTCATATTGACGGCGACCACAGGGATGAGCCACAAGGGGATATATGTGTTAAATACATCGACGGCTTAAAGGCTATAACGCTCGGTCGCAGCGATATTCCCGCACTGATTGATGAATTCCCCATACTGTGTGTGCTTGGACTACGTGCTCATGGAGTAACAGAGGTACGGGGAGCTGAGGAGTTAAGAGTCAAAGAATCGGACAGAATAAAGGCGATGGTTGGTGAGTTAAGAAAAATGGGAGCCGTGATTGAGGAATACCCTGATGGAGTTGCAATAGAGGGCCCTCAGGAGCTTCATGGCGCAGCAGTTGAAAGCCACGGAGATCATCGCATAGCGATGGCTCTGTCCATAGCCTCTCTCATTGCAAAAGGACAGACAATTATAAGTGGGATATCCTCAGTGGAAATATCGTATCCTGGGTTTTTTGAAAATTTAAGGAGATTAATCGTTTAAGCATTATGCCTAAAAAAGTGATAGCCATAGACGGCCCTGCCGGGGCCGGGAAAAGCACGGTAGCTAAGGAGCTAGCCAAACGTCTGGGGTATGATTATCTGGACTCTGGCGCTCTTTATAGAGCACTTGCACTTAAACTTATGCTGGCAGGTCTTGACGGCGAAGCTTCTGATGATAGAATTATGAACATATTAAAAGACACACATATAGAGTTTTCTAATGGCAAAGTATATCTTGATAAGGCAGATGTCTCAGAGCGTATCCGAACACCGGAGACAGGGCATTACACGTCTGTGTTTTCATCAAAAAAGGTGGTTAGAAATTTTTTACTTGTGTTGCAGAAAAAAGCCGGTAACGGAGCAGACCTTGTGGCAGAGGGCAGGGATATGGCTACGGTTGTGTTTCCTGATGCCAGTAATAAGTTCTTTATAACGGCAAATGTGGATATAAGAGCACAGCGGCGGTTTAATCAGTTAAACGGCAAAATAAGTTTTGCTGATGCGCTTAAAGATGTACAGGAGAGGGATAAGAGGGACTCAGAGAGGACAGTAGCGCCACTTATGAAAGCCCCCGATGCCATAGAGATAGACACATCTCATAAGGATATTGAGACGGTGCTAAGTGAAATAATGAGAGAACTTGCATGAAAGTAACAGTGGCAAAGCGCGCCGGTTTTTGCTTTGGCGTTAAAAGGGCGGTAGATATTGCCTTCGATATGGCTTCAAAGCGAGACGGGGTGTGCACACTTGGCCCTATAATTCATAACCCACAGGTGGTGGAACGGTTGGCTGAAAAGGGGCTTAGGTGTGTGACAGAGCCTGAGCCAGGCATAAAATCGCTGATAATCCGCACACACGGTGTTCCGCTTGACATGTACGAAAAGATTTCAACCACTGGGCTTGAAATTGTGGATGCAACGTGTCCGTTTGTAAAAAAAGCTCAGCAATATGCTAAACTCTTAAGAGAAGAAAATTATCAGGTGATAGTGCTCGGAGACAGAGACCATCCGGAGGTAAAGTCAATCATGAGTTATGCCGGCACAGATGCTGTTGTGCTGAAAGAGGGAGAGATGCCAGGTAAACTGAAAATGAAAGTCGGTGTTGTAGTTCAAACAACACAGCCGGTATCTGCATTGGAAAAATTACTCTCAAATATTGTGGACAAAGTCAAGGAGTTAAAAGTCTTTAATACAATATGTAACTCCACAGCGCTCAGACTTAAGGAGACAAGTGAAATATCCTCCCAGGTTGACGTGATGATAATAGCCGGCGGCAAAAACAGTGCTAACACCACCCAACTTGCCAACCACTGCCGCGTTCTGGATGTAAAAACACACCACATAGAGACCTCTGACGAGCTTATACCGGAATGGTTTGACGGAGTTAAGCATGTTGGGATAACTGCCGGCGCTTCTACTCCGGATTGGATAATAAGTGAGATAGTAGAAAGAATTAATCATATAGGGGGCATAACAGGTAATGGAATTACAGAATAACGACTTAGAACAGCTCTACGCCGGGACTTTTAAAAGCATAAGCCCAGGCATGATACTAACCGGCAAGGTGGTATCTAAAAAACACGACGCCATTATTGTGGATATCGGCTATAAATCGGAGGGGTTTATTCCGATAGACGACTTCACAGAGGATGAGCTTCAAGAGTTAAAGGAGGGCTGTGACATCGAAGTGCTGGTCTCCTCCATAAAAGACTCCGAGGGCACAATTACTCTTTCAAAGAGCAAAGCGAAGATTCTTAAAACCCAGAAGCGTCTTCAGCGTTCTTTAGAGGAGGGTACAGTACTTGAGGGCAAAATTGTGGAGAAAACCAAGGGGGGCTTTTTTGTTGATATATCCGGCGTAAAGGCTTTTTTACCTGGGTCACAGTATGATGTAAAGCAGCTGAAATCGTATGACGATGCTATCGGGCAAAATTGCAGGTTTAAAGTACTCAAACTCAACAACAAACTTAACAACGTAATAGTGTCACGACGTGCTGTGATAGAAGAGGAGAGACATAAAAAGAAAAGCACTACCCTTGAGCTTATCAAAGAGGGTGAGATTCTCTCCGGTACGGTTAAAAACATAACCGATTACGGCGTGTTTGTTGATCTGGGAGAGGTGGATGGCCTTTTGCATATCTCAGACATCTCGTGGGGCAGGATAAACCATCCGTCGGATTATTTCAAAGTCGGCGACGTGATAGACGTCCTGGTGCTTAAGTATGAGCCTGAGACAGAGAAAGTCACACTGGGTTACAAGCAGAAAAAAGCCGACCCGTGGATAGATATTGATGCAAGATACACTGAGGGTAACACTGTTGAAGGCAAGGTTGTGGGGATAACAGATTACGGCGCTTTTGTAGAGCTTGAGGATGGAGTGGAGGGGCTTGTCCATGTCTCAGAGCTTGACTGGTCACCAAGACCAGGACATCCGTCTAAATATCTGGAGATAGGGCAAGAGGTCAGCGCTGTTATACTTAAGATAGAGAACGCTCAGAGGCGTATATCGCTGGGAATAAAACAGCTTAAACCCAAGCCGTGGGAGGTTGTAGCGCAGAAATATGCGGTTGGGCAGAAAGTAGTCGGGAAAGTCCGCACAATTACTGACTTTGGGGTTTTTGTCGGAATGCCTGAGGGTGTGGATGCTTTAATTCATATTTCTGACATATCGTGGACTAAGCACATAAAGCATCCGTCTGAGGTATTCAGGTTAAAGCAGAAGGTGGAGGCTATAGTGTTATCTCTGGAGCCGGATAAAAAGCGGATGCTTTTGGGAATCAAACAGATGAAACCAGATCCGTGGGTAAGCGATATTCCGCAGAGATTTAAAGTTGGCGACAACGTAAACTGCAAAGTACTGCGAGTGACCGAGTTTGGTCTTTTTGTAGAAATAGAGGACAGTGTCGAGGGACTGGTGTATGCCTCAGAGGTGGTTAAAAACGGGGATGAGGATTATATTGAAGGCAGTTCCCTTGTGGCAACTATCATAAAACTTGATTTTGAACAGAGGAAAATCGGCTTAAGTATGTTGGGGCTAAAGGGCAAATAACGCAGAGGATGAGTAAAAACAAGAAAATCATGTTGTTTTTTCTGGGACTCTTTATGACATTAGTGGTAGCGGCCTTTGTGCTTGCATCGCTTTCTGACGATGTACCGCTGGGTGAGAAGGTGGCGCTTGTCAAGGTAGAAGGGATTATATTAAGTTCTAAAGAGACCGTTAAGGAGTTGAAAAAGTACAGGGAGGATTCATCAATAAAGGCCATAGTGGTGAGAGTAAACAGTCCAGGTGGGGCAGTGGTACCATCTCAGGAGATATACAGTGAGATAAAAAAGACCACTGGGAAAAAGAAAATCGTGGTGGTTTCAATGGGCTCCCTGGCAGCAAGCGGAGGCTACTACATATCTGCTCCGGCAACAAAAATCATAGCCAATCAGGGTACCCTTACTGGCTCCATAGGGGTAATTATGGAGACATTAAATATCAGCGGGCTGATGTTAAAGTTAGGGGTAAGCAGTGAGGTGGTAAAAAGCGGCAAGTATAAAGACATTGCCTCCATGTACAGAGGAATTGGCAAGGAGGAACGGACAATTTTACAAGGGGTACTTGATGACACGCACAGCCAGTTCATAGAGGCCGTCTCTGAGGGACGCCATATGCCCATAGAGAAGGTCAGAGAGATAGCAGACGGCAGGATTTTTACCGGCAGACAGGCACTTGCCCTTGGTCTGGTTGACAAACTCGGCACTCTTCAGGATGCTGTGTATGAAGCCGCTAAAATGGCAGGTATTAAGGGAGAGCCGCATGTTGTGTCAAAAAAGGAGGATTTCTCACTCACTGACCTGCTTTCCAATAAGCTGAATTTAAATCTTCTGCCGGGTTTAAAGATAAATTACCTTATGAGTTTTTGATTTTTTTTATGATAATGGCAAAGAGTGTTTTGAAATACTTGTATAGAGAAACAATGGGGGATGTATGACAAAGTCAGAGCTAATAAATGTGATTACTGAAAAAGCTCCGGGGTTGACCAGAGGTCAGACTGAAATTATAGTGGAAGCATTTTTCCAAAGCATGATGGATGCTCTGGGCAGGGGAGAAAAGATCGAAATAAGGGGTTTTGGGAATTTCAGGTTGAAAGAACGATTGGCGCGTAAAGCGAGAAATCCCAAAACTGGTGAAGTCGTTGACGTACCAGCTAAGAAAATACTACATTTCAAAATCGGCAAGGAACTTAGGGAAATGATAAATAATAAACCCTGACGGTAAAATTTAAGTGGTAAGAAGGGAATTTATCAAAAAACTGATAAAAGGTTTTTTTATATTAACAACATCAGTTGTTGCGATTATCACGACGTGGTTTTTATACCCAACAGGTATAAGGCTGAAGAAGTATACGTTTTTTGATTTAATGGATGAAGAGGCGCTTCCCATAAAAGGAGTTAGAAGAGTTGACTACCTTTTTAAGGCTGACCAATCAGGGGCAAAATTATCAAGAGACATGGCAGGTGTAGTCTATATTGTTAACAATACAAAGAAAATCTTTGCGCTTTCGCCCGTTTGCACGCATTTAGGGTGTCTTGTCACCTATAACCGGCACAAGAATGAATTCATCTGTCCGTGCCACGGAGGACGGTATGACACGGAGGGTGTGGTGCTTGGCGGTCCTCCGCCTGAGCCTCTGACAAGATTACCCCTTACGGTGGAAAACGGAAGGGTTTTTGTAGGATTTAAAATATGAAAGGTTGTTAAGGATGGGAAAAGTATTTGATTGGATAGACAATGTGTTTCATGTGAAGAAGCCTCACAGAAGGTTTCTTAAACGCGCTATTTTACCTGATGGGTTAAACTACTTTTATTGTCTTGGCGGGGCTGCTTTTACATCTTATCTGCTTTTGTTAGTTACCGGTCTGCTTCTTTCTATGTACTATGTTCCTTCAGAACACGAGGCATTCTCCAGTATCGTAAAGATACAGAGAGAGGTGCATTTGGGCTGGTTTATACGCTCTGTCCATAAGTGGTCAGCCACCTTTATAATAGTGTTCATACTTAGCCACACACTGAGAGTGTTCATTTCCAAAGCGTACAGTAAGCCAAAAGAACTCAACTGGGTTATTGGCGCATTAACGCTGCTGTTTGCCTTTGCCTCCGGATTTACTGGCTACCTGCTGCCGTGGGATCAAAAAGCTTACTGGGCTACTGAGGTGGGCACATCCATGGGAGGAACTGTACCTTTAATAGGCAAACACATTGTGTATCTTATACGGGGCGGAGTTGATTTAAACGGCGCAACTTTAATCAGGTTTTACAGTATGCACGTCCTGTGGTTTCCTCTTTGTATGTCACTACTGCTTTGGGCACACTTCCACATGATTAAACGACAAGGAATAAAGGTTAACCTGTAGCAATGAAATCTACTCTATTTGATTAACTTGCTATTTAGAATGACAGGCACTAAGATTACCGAAAGAACGATTAACAGCGTAATAGTTATGTAAAGATATGTTTTGCTTCTTGATGTGCTTTTGACATCATCGAGTTGAAACTTCAGAGGTTTGACACACTGAGGCAATGACGCTTTCTTAGGAGACTTTCTACCGTTTCCGCCGTTTCCGTTATATATACTGACAGCCTCTTTTGGGTCTATATCAAGTGATTTAACGTAGGAGGTTATAAACCCCTTAATATACAGCTCTGAAGGCAAGGCACTATAGTCCTCATACTCAAGGGCTGATAGATAAGTTATCTTAATATTAGTCCTTAACGAAATCTCCTCTAAGGAAACATCGTTTTCCTCCCGCAGTTTCTTTAGATAATCACCTATCATAATCATCCATTTATGTATAATTATACGCTATCATAACAAAAAAAAGAAAATCAATAGGACAAATTAAAAAATTTTTAATGGTTAACAATAAGTGTCTTAAGAAACATCAGTTACAATCTTTTAACAACTGTTGAAATTTTGTCCTGACCACAGAGTCGGAGTGATTTTTCAGGGCAATTTCACGGGCTTTTTTTGAAAGAGTTTGTCTTAATTCCCTATTGTTTATTAACTCAATAATTCCCTTTTTAATATGTTCCACACCCATTTGGTTAACAACATATCCCCAGCCTTCACAAGTTGCGTACTTTACCTGAGCAACCTCCGAGGGACCATAGAGCAATACTGGAGTGCCACTTGCCAGATAAAAAGGCACCTTTGTCGGCATTGAAAGTTTTATATAATTTACGCTTTTTCTGTCAAAATTTACAGGAAGCAGTAATATTGTCGCCTCCCTGAGAGTACTCATGCACTCATCTCCAAAAAGAGCATCATGCACTCTCACCACGCCTTCTGATTTTGGCAGCTCATCAGCAATGTCCTTATAAATGTCCAAGGCGGTGTAAATATCAAGGTTGATGTCGTAGCCGTCGTTTGCCAGTTCAATAACACTCTGGCAGCAGTCTTTTAAGCTTTCAAGTTGAGCATACGAAAAAATAGAACCGGAATAAATCAGACATATTTCCTGAGTAACAGTTTTGTCATTTGGAGGCAAGAGCAATAGTTCATCACTAACCGTGCTCTGAAAGTAATCAAACGAGTACCCATATCTCTTTTCATATGCCTGTGCCATTTCCCTGCAAATAGCAACACGTCTTGCGGCTGTACTCATTATTAAATTAATAATTTCATTAAACTTTTTCATTGAATAGAAACGAAAAACTCCGGTCAAATCCGGCGCAATCACTCCGTCATCCATGATGTGAATAACAATGGGTATTTTAAACATTTCGTGCACTTTCAGAACCAGTTGAGGGTAGCCCAGGCTGCCTGTTATCGTATAAATCACATCGGGTTTAAAGTCCTCTATCCATTTTGTTAATTCTACGGTAAGGTGGGCGGTCTCCGGCACTCCGGCACTACCAAATATTTTTCTGTTGAGGATACGTAATAAACTCTCCTTTTTGTCGCTTATGAGTCGAATATTTTTTTGAGCATTGTTTTGTCTTAGTTTGGAGGAAATCAGATTTTTAACGATATTAAACGGAAACATTTTAGGGAGTTCTGCATCAGTCAGAAAATAATAATTTGAACACACATCATTTGTAACTCTAACCGTATCACCGGTTGCCACAGCAAGATTTTCCTTTGGCCAGCCCAAAAATAAATTTGAAAAAGTTATACCTGTTCCCGTTATATGATTAAAAGCACAGGGGGTGATAACCAGAACTTTTGGATAGGCTCCTTTAACTGGCAAAGTCATTCGCCCTTTGTGAAATTAAAAACTCTGCTGTCTTAAAATCAAACGCATCGTCAATATCAATACTATCTTCTTTTTTCATAAAATACGGCAGTACGGTATCCCCAAAGAAACTTTTTTTTATCATAAAACACTCATAAGTAGCGGCATATATGGCAGCCCCGTTACGGGCATAAAAGCGGGGTTTTAACTGTCGCAAATTTTTACTCTCATCGTATTGCATAAACGGTTGAAGATATTTTCCGTCATATTTCATAATGGAAAACGGATTACAATTGTGAGGTAATTCCACTACACTAACTACAGAGTCGGCCTCATTGTGCGTTAAAAGTAGTTGTAATGATTCATCAATGTGAATGTGTGTTCTTAGCGGAGATGTCGGCTGTAAGAGTACAATGTAGTCAGGATGGTAATTACAAGAACTTTTAAGAAATTCCACTGCATGTGTGACAACAGGCAGCATGGGGGTATCGTCACGGGCAAGTTCAGGAGGCCTTTTAAATGGGATTTCAATCTTTGAAAAATCACCTGAGGCCGCTATGATTTCATCACTGTCTGTGGTAAGAACAGCTTTGGTTATAGTCTCACTTTCCAGTACTGCTTCGAAAGTATAATGAATAAGAGGTTTCCCATAAAGTGGCCTCAGGTTTTTCCCGGGCAGTCCCTTTGAACCCCCTCTGGCAGGAATTATGGCAAGCACTTCCACTTTTTTTGCCGTTCAGTACATTATTTTTTTCTGTACAGGAATGTTTGTTAAATCAGTTTCCGATAACACTTTAGCGATTTCAACCCCAGCATTGCCATCCCCATACAAATTGTCGGCAGGATATTTTCCATTACTTAACTGTGTCTTAACGGCACCATAAATCTCTCCTGAGTTATAGTCAACATCCATGATATTTAACCCTCTGCACCTGCCTGACTGCCTTGAGCCGATGTTTACCGCAGGGACTCCCACAATTGCGCCCTCCCGTATGGCGCTGCTTGAATTTCCCACCATACATGCGCATAAGTCCATAAGCCTGATAAAAATATCCATAGGAAGATTTTTAAACAAATGCAGCCAATCGTCAGTCTTATGTTTTTCCCTGAATGTTCTGATTTCTTTTGAAATTTCATCAGAGCCAGCATCAGCGTTTGGCCAAAGCATTATTACAGGCATTTGAAGTTTCTGCAAAGCTGATAATGTTTCAGAGATGTGCCTTCTGTTTGCTTCAAATTCAGTCGTTACCGGATGCTGCATTACAAGGAGGAATTTCTCCCGCTTAAGTGAAAAGAAGCCTCCCACACCCTTATATTTTTTCCAGAACGATTCCTCTTCAATACCCTCTCCTGCTCTGTTAGCGTCTATAATTTCCTTAACAACGTCTATGCGCGGACAGCCGGTGACAAATATGTGAGCCGGATTCTCTCCCATTTTTCTTATTCTCTCTGCGGCTCTTTCATTAGCAGGAAAATGTATATGAGCAAACTTTGTAACCGCATGCCGTATGGATTCATCTATTGTCCCTGAGACCTCACCGCCCATTGTGTGCGCAAGATGAATGTTCAAATAGGCTGCCGATATGGCAGTTGACATGGTTTCAAAACGATCCCCAACGCTTACGACAACATCGGGTCGGTTATTTTGAAATATACCGGAGAGTTTTATTATGCCAAGTCCGGTTGACATTGCCATAGTCTCAGGCGTTTCACCCTCAATCAACATATAAAACCTGTCATTAACGCTAAGACCGTCAGCCTCAAGAATTGGCTCTATTTTCCCATACTTATCCAAAAGTGCTGAAGCACCAAGGTAAATCTGAAGCTCAACCTGATTTTTGTTTTTCAACTCCCTCAGCACAGACTTTATACTGGCATAGTTTGCTCTTGAACCCAACACTACGGCTATTTTTCGTTTTGCCATATTTAGTTAAAATCCTCAAGTGCGAATTTATGATCCTTTTTTACTGCTCTTATTAATTTTCTGCCTGCAACTGATTCATACTGTGCCGCAGGGATTCCATCACCTGGCTTTTTAAAAGCCATATTTTCTAAAGATAGCGCACTGCCCTCAGGCATATCACAGGCAGCAACAATACTTTTTTCAAAAATCATTTTCATTTTACCAAGTCCTTTAACTCTTTCATCTTTATCCACCCTTGTGTTAAGCATAATCTCAATGGCTCTAATGCCCTCAACAAGTACTCTCATCTGTGCAGGTTCAAGTGAAAATTTGGCATCGGGGCCATACATCTCCTTACTCAGCGTAAAATGCCTCTCTATCACAGTGGCTCCCAGAGCCACCGCAGCCAGCGAGGCATATATGGTTTGTGTGTGATCAGAGAGACCGGCAGGAAGAGCGTATCGTTTTGTAATCTCACTGATTAAATTAAGTCCAACCTCCTCGTAACCGCACGGATACGATGAAGTGCACTGAAGGACAGTCAGGTTATTATTAAATTTTCTGATAGCATTAACCGCCCTGTCTAACTCCTCCCAACTGCTCATTCCACTTGACAGTAGAATCCTTTTACCGGTCTTAGCTGCCTTTTCAAGCAAAGGAGTGTTAGAAACCTCACCGGAGGGAATTTTATATTGTTCAACTCCGATCTCTTCAAGTAAATCAATAGCTTCAAGCGAAAACGGAGACGAGATAAAGACAAGTCCAATGGTGTTAGCATGTGTTTTAAGTGCTTTCCACTCATCCATGGTAAAAGATGTTCTTTCAAAAAAGTCTTTTCTTGATTCGGACTTAAAATACTCCGGGGCCGGAGCATCGGGAAGGCTTTCGGCCTCAAAAATATGGGTTTGGAACTTAACTGCATCAACTCCGCAGTTGCTGGCGCTATCTATGATTGCCTTAGCCTGTCCAAGCGACCCGTCATGGTTCATGCCTATTTCTGCTATTACAAATACCTTGTTAATTCTGCGCCACCATCCTACTTTTTAACAGCATTGCCCACAATGCCGTTTCCACCCAGGAAAACATCAATACTATGTAATTTATCCGGTGAGTTTTGAAACCATTCCAACACATCTTCAAACCTTTGGGGCAAATCGTACTTTGGCGCCAGTGCATCGAAAGTATCCATCACAGCCCACTCTATTAAATCACTGTACTCCTTTACCCGTCCTGTATAGTTCCAGCAGGGAATTACGGAACCCATGAATCTTCCCCAAAAAGGAATTTTCTTTATTACTGTATCAACAGGAAACCACACAGGAATATATGCACGCAGAATCTTAATCAGCAATTTTTTATCCATTTTTGTTGTTATCGGGCGCCATATATACTTAGATTTCCATGGCTGAACTTGACCATCTTTGAGGTAGCAGTCAACAGATACTTTGCCGCCAGGCTTAAGGGCTCTTACGAGTGAATAAAAAGCAGCCCTGGGGTTCGGAGTATGCTGAAGGACGCCATAGCAAAACACTCTGTCAAAATAGTTGTTAGGAAATGGGATATTAAAAATATCTCCCTGAAAAGCACATAAACGATCATTGAGGTTGTTTTCATAACAAACATCCACAGCATTGCTATAATCAAAGGAATACACCATTGCACCGGTTTTTAAGAGAATCTCAGTAAATCTGCCGGCACCACAACCAGCCTCCAAAATCTTATCGCCTTTCATCTCATCAGGAATCCACTTTGTACCTTCATAAAAACGCTTATGTGATAAATCAGTTAAATTACTGCTGTCAAGTTGAGTTTTCCGAAAAACATTCCATTGATAACCAAATGTCTCGGTATAATCCTGATTTTTTGTAAAACGCGGTATAAAATTAGATATTTCCACCTTTTCGTTTGATTTAGCGTCTAACAGATAGCCCGCCTTAATCCTGTCACCTGAGACCTCATCAGCGGCTAAAGTGTATTTTTCTTTTGTGACAGGTGATACAAACTCATCAAAAAACTCTTTATTCATAAAATAATTTTAACCATCTCCTTAGAGCTTACTACTTAAAATTATAGTGTTTCCTTACGGCCTCTTTAATTTCCCACGTGCAGGCAAGCCCTTTTGGAAAAGTAACGAAATCGCCTTTCCCAAACTCAACTTTTTTTCCGTCCTTTGTTACAACCTCCACTTTTCCCTCTAAAATGTAGCACTCCTCTGTGCTGTCGTAAGACCAGTCAAATTTTGAAGCCTCCTTGCTCCATATCGGCCAGCTCTTAACTCCAAGTTCTTTTAGCTCTTTCTCATCAGGTTTTACTACTGAAACATCCATATGTAATACCTCCATTTAACTGCCAATTATATTTACAACAATGCTTCTGTTTCTTGGTCTGTTGTCAAAGTCCGCAAGTACGATTTGCTGCCACGTGCCAAGATACATGGAGCCGTCCTCAAACGGGATGGTCAGTGAAGGACCGGTAAAAGCAGCCCGTATGTGGCTAAACCCATTGGCATCCCCCCATGTAGCGTCATGAGAGTATGAGGATTTTGAGGGCGCTATTTTTTCGTACAAATCCGTCATATCCTTAATTAACCCCGGCTCGTACTCAAAGGTGGTTATACCGGCAGTTGAGCCCACCACAAAGACCGTGACAGTGCCCTGTCTGATACCAGAGCGGGTTAGTACGTCTGCGACATGCTCGGTTATGTTTATTAAATCACAACGCCCTCTTGTGCTAAAGGTCAGGGTTTCGTTAATAACTGTCATGAGTTAAATTGATCCAGTCTTAGGCAAAATACCTATACCGCACTCATCTATGTGCATTTTAAATCTGTCCTTGTTTTTGTCAAATCCGAGTTTTTCACCCTCCCCTATGGTGTTGCCCTTATCTATTATGACTTTGTTGAGTTTGCATCCTTTTTTAAGATGTACATTTTCTAAAATTATGGAATCAGTTATCTCAACGCCATCTTCAATTGTCACACTGCTTCTTATGAAGGAGTGTTTAATAACTGCGCCTTTTATCGTAACCCCGTTTGAGATAAAGGAGTTTTCAATATTGCCGCTAATAATCTTAGCCGACGGCACTAAAGAAAGCTCAGGGCGTATCGGCCATTTGGTATTTGATATGTCAAATACAGGGTTTTCACCAAGCATATCCATGTGGGCCTCCCAGAAGGCTTTTATTGTCCCGACATCACGCCAGTAGCCAACCTCCTCGCAGGGAGCGGTACCGGGAATTACGTTTTGTGAAAAATCGTATGAGTAGAGATTAACCTTATTAACCAGATTTGGCAATATATGGCTTCCAAAATCATTTTCGTTTCTTTTTTGAGCCTCAGCCAAAGATTCAATCAGAGTGTCGGTGTTAAAGATGTAATTTCCCATTGAAATATACGCTTTTGTGGGGTCTCCGGGCATAGGTGATGGATTTTTAGGTTTTTCCTCAAACCTTTCGATTTTACCATCCGGAGCGGTCTTGATAACCCCAAAAGCAGAGGCCTCCTCAATAGGCACCGGCCTTGATGCCACTGTTACTTTAGCGTTTGAGTTAATATGAAAGTCCAGCATTTGGCTTATATCCATCCTGTAGATGTGGTCGGCGCCAAATATGACAACATGTGTTGGATTATACTGCTGGATTAGGTTTACATTTTGCAAAACGGCATCTGCAGTACCCTGAAACCACTCAAGTCCTTTACGCATCTGAGGTGGCACTATGGTAATAAACTGGTCTTTTGAGACGGAGGTTTGACTCCAGTTTTCCTGCACGTGCTTAATCAAAGACTGAGACTTGTACTGCACCAAAAGGTATGTAGAGTAAATACCGGAATTTATCATGTTACTCAGTACAAAATCAACGATTCTGTATCTTCCGCCAAAAGGCACAGACGGCTTCGATCTAATGGCCGTAAGCGGAAACAACCGTCTCCCCTCCCCGCCTGCTAAAACAACTGCTAACAACCTCTGATGCATGCTGCCTCCTATCGCTAATTTTTCATATTAATTCTAACTATTTTCAACTTCTCACATGCTTCTTTCATACATAAACCTGACGCACACCAAGACGTCAGCGGAAGCATTGTAATTATAACATATACAGCCAACACAAGGAAAAGAGGGATTTGTAAAAATTAACGAAAAACATAAAAAAGAACTATATTTGCAACATGCCACACAAGATTAAATCAACTGCAGCCTGTGTCCGGTTTACTTATTTTTCCTTTTCTCTCTGCTCTTTAAGTTTCTCATGAGTGGCAATATATGTTTTCAATTCTTCATACGCTTTTGGAAATCTCCTGCGCCGCTCATCTGGGTCATACGGAATAAACGGCTCCCCAAGATATCTCATCCATATATCCGCTAATGTTGAGGTCTTAATTGCCTCCTTTTCTTCAATTCTGTTTATTTCAAGAAAACCTTCAGAAAAATCATATGAATTATTAGTAGAATTTTCAAAGTCATCTTTATGTAAAACATATAAAGATATCTGTTCTTTACTGTGTGGGTCTTGAAATTCTATTATAATTGAAGTTCTTTTCACTTCACGAGCTTCACCTAAAAATACAGCACCTTTTAAATCATTATCAATTACTTTATCACCTCTCGAATATTCATAAAATGATACGATCGCGATGGAATCTATGAAGTCTTCTTTTAATTTAAAGCTTTTTGAAACTGTACTAATAATATATTTTATACCACCATCATTTAAAATTGAATAATCAAGAATTGAAATGCCTTTATTTGTGCAAACTAATATCTTATAAGAAACAAGTCTATAAATTCCTAAGAAATCTATAATATTATGCGAATTATACAAATTTCCAACAAAAGGGCTATTATTAGGTACATTGACAAGTAGATAAGCAATAAAACCTTTGCAGATGTCCTCATAAAGATTATCAGTAAAAGGGGGAGTATTAGTTATTAAACTATCTCTTTGAATCGTTAAAGGTAAATTACCGTCGGGATCAAACACTGAAATAGAACTAGGTTCTCCAAGATGACATTGTTTTTTATTATCTTTAAATGATACAGAGCTACCATCGGTATGTATTTTCATTTTTATACCATTACAAACAAGTCCAGAATATTTATATGTCCAATCAATGCATGGGTAATCAGGACGTGATATTCTGCGCCATTGTAGATGTGACATTATATCATCTTCCTCTGACGGAAAAGTATATTGCTGTTTTAATTTTTTAGCCTTTGCCTTATCTTTGACTCTTCTCACAACTTTTGGCTTTTCTAAACAATACCAGTCCCAGTTTGTCCATGAGCTTTTTTGTGCATTCTCACTCTCTGTGTTACTCAACCGAGAAGCAACACCTTTTCTAAGTCTAACCTTTATCGTAGTGCCTATCGGAAGCCCTTCAGTTTTTTTAAGTTCAATAGTTTCGGTGTCAATAGTGGCGTTAAACTCAATACCCATATCATCTGTTGAGTTAACATGACGAGTTTGGACTATAATTTCATCGCCTAAAAGAAATGTTGCAAGCGCTCCTATTCCAAAGCGCCCCGATCTAAGAACTTTTGATTTACCTTCATCGTTAACAAAATCTTTTGACCAGTTCTGGCTATTCCTAAAAGATGCGCCTGCTTTGAGAAAATATTCACGGATAATGACATCAGTCATCCCAATACCACGGTCGCTTATAGTCAACCAATCTTCGTTATTTTCGTTTCTTTCTAAAACAATCTCTACGTCTGCATCATCCTCCAGATCTCTGAGCTTTATGTCTTTGTTATCTTTTTTTTGATACTCCAAAAGTTCACGCACAGCATCAACAGAATTTTGTAATAGTTCGCGTATTCCTATCTCAGGTCTGTCGCCATAAAG
>JADFYB010000134.1 GCA_015233245.1 Nitrospirota bacterium
TTGTGTGCAGAGTTGAGACAATAGAGAGCGATGAGTTATATCTTTATTGTTTTCCTGACAGTAGTAAAACAGGCGGCTGGTTTTACAGAGGCAGACCGATTACGTTTGTTTATAAGGAAAAGGGACATGACATTAAAAAAGGTTTTTTAACTCAAAATGGCGTCCTTGTCCAGTAAGTCCGGCTTTACTTTGATTGAAATAGTGGTTGCGATGTTTATTGCTGGAGTGCTTTGTGCATCAACAGTGATACTTTGGAATGTTACAGGCCAATTTTATTTCCATAGCAGTCTTAGCCAAAAAACGATTTTTGCGCTTAACTCTCAAACTGAACGCTTAACGTCACTTTACAGGTGGTGCGACTTATATGCTCACACCACCCACTCATCGGACAATATCTCCTATCGCAGTGGTTACGTAACAACGTGCAACTATAGCTTTTTTAAGATAAATCCAGCTGATTTCACCCAATGGGAGGATGTCTATTACGATTCAACAAACGGCTACGATGCTGTCTATATAGATAAGAACAAAAACGTGATTGGAAAACTTTACTGGACTGAGCAGACGGTCTCTGACTGCGGTATGTGCAGCACAACCGCCGGCAATTGTGGCAGCTCCGGCGATGAGTTTGGCATATACTCAGGTTTAAAAACAAGTGATGCACTGTGTCTTACGGTTAATTTAGACTATCCCTACAGATGGGATAACGACTCGTTATCACTTAAAGAGGACAGTGCTCTGTGGCCTTTGCGCACACTTAGGGTTAAAACCATTGTTGCAACTAAACAATAAAAACTGTTTCGGATTTACCCTTATGGAGATGATAGTGGCTACTTTTATTGCCTTGCTTCTTATGGTGTTTATTTCCAAACTTCTCCTTGAAACATCTCGCTTTGAACAGCGCAGACAGGCGGATTTCAAAATAATGAAAGAAGCCAGGGAATTAAATCAAGTAACAGGGGACGGTGTGTTTAACCATAACGGCTTAAGAGGTGACAATCCAACTCAGTTGGACTTTACCAGCACAAACAATACATGGGTAATGTCAAAAGACAGATACGTTAAAACCACACAAAACACCGTAACTTTTGGGGATGTCTCCGGTCAGAACAGCTATCAAGGCGACACAGCACCGGAATCCAAAACCGGATATGTGGAAAGCGTTGTTATGAACTTTGACAACTCCTCAGTTGTAAATATTGACGGCAAAAAGATAAACGTTTATGTTCAAACAGACATAGTTGAACCAGATGTCAACATAAGACTTGACACAGAAACAGCCAAAGAACAGTGGTGGTGGCTCTTTACCATAAATAAAGGCAAAAGGATGTAAGATTCTTTACCGCAAAAAGCAGCTGGGGAATAACCTAATAAACCCCTTTGGCGTTAAGGAATTCGCCATACTTGCGGTCATCTTCTAACAGGTGCTTAACTACCCATGATTCAAAAAATGCTATAAAGGCAGCCTTTGGGGGTACATCTCCGGTACTTACCTGCGCTGTATATTCAGTAATCCTCCGAATCAGTTCTTTGTGGCTTTTGCGGTGATCTTCAATGCCAAAGTAATGGTAGAGAGACATAAGCTTCTCTTCAGCCTCAAAGTGATAGTAAGTGTAATCTACCAAAGCGTTAAAGACCTTGTTCAGAGAGTCTCTGTCAATATCTTTTTGCAGATGTTCTATAATTGCGTTACCAATTTCGACAAAATGCATATGCTGAATATCCATTTGTGCAACATTCAAGGAGAAAATATCGCGCCATATGAGACTCTCCCTGTTATCACCGCCATATACAAAACGCTCTGTCCGTTGCTGATAGCTTTCAAGAAACCTCCAAGACAGGATCGGTACGTTTTTAAGAAGTTCCCCAGGTATCTGAATAACAGCCGTATCCTGCAGTACACGCAGACTATACAGATATGGAACATTTAAAATTGCACCCTCCTCTCCAAAAAAATCACGCTCCCTTAACACATCTAAAACCTTAGTGCCTGCTACACGCTCAACACTGCCATAACAAATAATATTAAGAATCTTAAGGTCCTTACCTGCAATAATATCCCCACTTTTGTAAACACGTTCAGACACACTATCTACAATGCTACTATAAACCTCGACAGGCAGTCCGTCAACAAACAGCTTAGTCGTTTCCATAAAGGAGCGAATACTAGCTGTTTTCTGCACATGTTCCAGCAATCCATTACGCTTTACGACCTTGGCATAGAGTCCTGCCGGTAATCTCAATACCCGCACAAAGGAGGAGGCACGGTATGTGTTTAGGGAGGGTCTGTTGTCTATTATAGCTGCGTCGCCAATAAGTGCCCCGCTCCTAAGACTGCCAAACAAGTTGCTACGGCTACAGATCTTGTCCACCAGTCCGCTAATGAGAAGCAGTACATCCTTAGGTGTCTCACCTTCTTTCAGTATGATGGCGCCCGGATTTATCTCTATTATGGGATGGTTTACCAACATTCTGATGTGATGCAGAGGGACACCGGGAAGATGTGCATGCAGATAGGTGAAAGCGTTGCGGCGATGCATATCCGATGGTGATATGCCTGCCACCAACACGTCACACGTACCGAAAACTGCACTTGAACCAATCTCTTTTTCTACAGGCGTTAAATCACCAGCACGATGAGCAAGCAGAATACGAGCTGAATTGTCTGACTTGAAGTCCCTGGCATCCCCGTGAATCATTCCTCCTCCCACATCTATCTTCTTTAGGTCAGCCTTAGCAAGATATGCAGCACGGATAGATTCAAACAAGCTACTGTCGAGCCCGGGTGCATCTTGTTGCTGTGTTACCATGTTTTTAAGAATATCCAGCGATACGATGTCTGCAAAATGTGAATAGGTTCGATATCCATTTCCCCATAAGGTTCTGAAAGTGAATATGTTAGCCTCAATGGGGTGTGGTGAAAAAATCGGCATTACCTCCAAACCCTCTATATCTGTCCATTTGTCAAAAAGGAGGTCTCGTATTTCAAAGAAGTCAGAGAACCACTTCTCTTCTATACCAAGTAAGGCGCACAGTTTTTTTGTTACCGAGGCCCGTATCAAAGGTGTAGCAAAGTACTTAATGCGCCTTCCGGCACGCATCAACGCAGTGAGGCCCGCAAAGTGGTCATCGTGCGCATGAGTGTGGAAAATACCATCCACCTGGTCAATATCTATACCTAACGCTGCCAGTGTGTATGAAATCTGCGGACCGGCATCAATCAGATAAAGACGCCCCTGGAAGGTGATTATGCTGGACATACAAGGACGCTCAGTATCCCACCCGTCACCCTCGCCTGAATTGATAACGGCAAAGTACTCCGACTCCAACCTGCGATAACCCAAAGGATATGGACATTCATACTTTTCTCCCGGCTGTAGATTAAGGTTGACAGTTACAGTCTCTCCACCATATACAAATTTAAAAACATTAGTATGCAGACGGCTTATAGTTACACCATTAACCACCTCCACAGCATCGTCAGCAAGGATACATGTGTCGATAAAGTCTCTGGTAGGCCGAATGCGTCCAAATGCAAACTTAAGCTTTAGACGCATCATATCTTGAGATTGCTCCAGTGACACGCCAGTTTGTGCAATCTCTTCAGCTGAAATCAGCCCGTAATTGCCACGGTAAATATAGCTTATCTGGGACTCTATCTGCGCAGCCGAACCGATCAGTATTGGTTTACGTCCTGTATTGTTAGGATGAGCTGGTATTATCAGTCCCTGTTTGTAAAGCATCTGTAAAACAGGAAATTCGGCAAGATTTGAAAACTCTCCATTTTGCAGCGAAAGATCAGAAAGCAGAATAGCATTGGGCCCGGTCTCGCAAGCGACACCCTTAACCTCCTGAGGCAGGATCAGTCCTCGCTTAATTAAATGTTTAACTGCATCTGCAGGGCTTCCACAGAGTACACGCAAATCAACCTCAGGAATCTCAACCCATTGGATTCCTCTTGCAACCGCAATTTTAGTTATTTTCATCCTGCCAACCTCCACAGCAAATACCTTTAAAAAGATTTTTGTTTATACACCCCTGTCAATTTCTAAACTGGAGGTCAATATATTTTATAAAAAAATACAGTATAATTGAAATAGTGCAAAATAAAGCCTCGTGAAAACGTAATCTTTTTTTACTTACAAATTAAGTTTGTACCCTCTGCCTTTATATGTGGAGATGGCATCAGGAGGCAGGATTTTTCTAAGCATTTTAACATAGGTACGTATGATTTCATCACTTGAGGGTTTATCACCCCACACATAACCCATAATCGTATCGTTATAAACAATCTCGCCGCGATGCTTTAGCAGCAGGTAAAACAGGTTCCAGGCTATTTTTGAAAGATTCACCTCCTCTGAGTCCTTATAAATCACCTGAGCGTCAATGTCAACCGTGATATTGTCTATTTTTATAAGACTGTGAATATGAGACCTGTTTGACAGGGATTTTATTCTTAAGACCAGCTCTCTCAGATTAAACGGCTTTGTAAGGTAATCGTCAGCTCCATGAGTAAAGCAGGTTTCTTTATCAGATATGTTTTCTTTAGAGGTAAGAATAAGTACAGGTGTGCTGATTCCCTTTGCCCGTATATGTTTGAGAATGTCCTCGCCCTTAAGATACCTGAGCACCAGGTCAAGTATTATCACATCATAGGTATAATTATTCAGGTAATTAAAATACTCCCTCTCATCAGGCAGATAATCGCTCACAATGTCTTTTGTCTTTAAATATTCCCTCAAACTCTCACAGAGTACAGTATCGTCCTCTATAATTAATACTCTCATCCAAAATTTAGTATAACATCTGAATAAGAGAAAATACATGATGAGAAAAGGAGTGTTTCAGGAGAGTTCCTTAGAGGTGTTTGTTACCTCTCTTAGCCTTTAACTCATCCACTCTGTCCTTATCAAGGAAACCGGCGCCAAGCTCCATAGAGCTTGCAGACCCTGCACAAGCTCCTGAAATTAAAGCATCTTCTATGCTCTCACCCTCGGTTAAGGAAAGCGCAAACCCTGCAGTAAAACTGTCGCCACAGCCTAACGCATTGACAGCTTTGACCTCCGGCGGCATAACCGTATAGAGTTTCCCCTCTGATGCAGCATGTATAGCCCTGTCACCGTCTGTGACTATGCTTAAAAACACGCCTGTTTTGTTTATTTTACTTAGTCCGGTTAGTATCCTGTCGTCAGAGGGCGGACTCTTTCCTGAAATCGCCATCAGTTCGTCTCTGTTTATCTTTATGACATGCGGAGAGGCAGTCAGAGCCTTCTTAAGAGGCTCTCCGCTTGTATCCAATATCACTGTGGATTGATTTTGTCTGGCAAGAAGAATTAAATCAAAAAATATATCCTCGCTAAACCCGATAGCTGCCGAGCCGCTTATGATTACCATATCACCAGCACTAACAGTTTCACTAAATAAGGCTTTAAAATCGCTAATTTCCGATGCCATTATAGTGGGGCCTGTTTCATTTATTACAGTCTCTGACATTTCGCTTATAATGGACAAACACGTGCGGGAATTTTCTGCTATCTTAACGTATCTTAGACTTAGCCCCTCCTCGGAGGCCATGTCACGGATTTGTTTCCCTGCGCCGCCGCCAAGGATTGTCAGTGAGACTGTGTCTTTGCCAAGGGATTTTAATGCCCTTGACACATTTATCCCCTTACCACCGGCATACTTTCTCAGCACCATTGCCCGATTCATTGTGCCGGTTTGAAAGTTTGAGATCCTGAGTATCTTATCCACTGCCGGATTAAGAGTTACCGTTATAATCATATTAGGCCTTATCTCCCCCTCATCTTTGCTACATACGTTGTTTGTATTTGTTTTCCTTAAAAAGTATTATAAACTTTGTACCGGTAGTCCGCTCAATTTTAATCTGCCCCTGTAGTTGATTTTCCACTATAGAGTAAACTAACTGAAGACCGAGCGATTTAGATTCATCAATAGCATACTCCTGCGGCAAACCCGTTCCGTTGTCCCAAACTAATAATTCATAACTGTCACTGCTATTCTCAGAGGGATGGAGGGAAATGCCGATTTCTCTTTCAGGCAGTTTGGATTCTGTAGAGGAAATCTCAGGAAATGCATATTTTATGGAGTTTGAAAGAAGCTCGTTTATGACAAGACCGCAGGAAATAACCGTGTCTATGATAAAGGTTATTGACGGTATGTCCAATTTCAGGTTGATTTTCTGTTCACTGACTCCGTATGATCTGAAAAGCCCCATAGCAAGATTTCTGACATAGTCGCTAAAGTCTATTTTAGACAGTGTGTCGGACTGGTATAGTTTCTCATGCACTAAAGACATTGCTTTTATACGGTTTTTTGTTTCGGTAAAGATGTCAATATCTTTTTGATCTTTAAGGTAACGGTTCTGAAGGTTAAGAAGGCTTGTGATGATTTGCATGTTGTTTTTAACACGATGGTGAATTTCACGAAGGAGCACCTCTTTTTCATGCAAGGAGGCTGATATCTGATTCTCCATACGCTTTCTGTCGGTAATGTCTCTAACTATGGCAACGTAAAACCTGTTATTCTTAATTTTCCATGAGGCAATGGAAACATCACAGGGAAACTCAGTCCCATCTTTTCTGTGTCCTTCAAATTCCAGCCTCTTACCGGCAAAGTATGAATCCCCAAGTAGTTGCAGCATCTGAACTGCCCTCTTATACGTATCATGAAGTCTTGACGGGATCAGCTCCGTAGCGGATTTTCCTGTTAAATCAGCCTCTTTGTAACCAAATATTGCTTCTGCCCCGCGGTTAAACGAAATAATCACTCCGTTGTCATCGGTTGAGATAATCCCGTCCTGCACTGAGTGAATGATAGAACGGTACTTAGTCTCAGACTCAATCAGAACCTCATCAGCGCGTCTTCGTTCATTAATCTCGATGGTTAATTGTTCGTTGGTCTCCCTGATTTCACGGGTTCTTAACCCAACCACAGTGTCCTGTTCTGCTTTTGCGAGCTTTAGTGTAAGCCATTGGGAGCGAATTTTAGTCATAAAAAAAAGTATCAAAGCGCTTACGGATAAAAACATCATCATGTGAAGAAGTGTAAGTGTAATTTTTTGTTTTTTTATTGCATTGTAAAGAACATCAACCGGCACTGTAACGCTTATTCCGCCTCTGATATCGCCTACTTTGTAGCCCTGGTTTTGATGGCACATTAAACAGGATTCTTTAACTTTAAGAGGAGCCATGTATCTAAACACGGCGTTTTCAAACATTTCTGCTTTTTCTGTAGCACCGCCTTCAAAAGCCTTTAGCGCTTCACTTTCCCACTTATCGGGGCTGTTTTGAGGACGAATTGGTTTCAGGCTGGTTATGTGAAACATAATACTGTTACTTTCCATCATAATCTCCGATAGTTGGCGCGTCATATAGGCGGGGTTTATGAGAGTGAGTTTCATACCGTCTGTAGTTGTGATGTCTCTGTTTTCTACCTCAAGATAAGGATTTGGCGTAGTCATATCATTTATAGCAGCATAGACCCCTCCGTGGCGTGAATTCCAAAGCCTTGTGCTTTCCACCATTTGGAATATCACTCTGCCGTCTTCTATAGCCACTGCTTTGAAGTTGCTGTCAAGTTGGGAAAAGTTCCAGTTAAGCGATACTCCGGTTATCATAAGACACAGCAGCACTGGCAGCAGCCAGTAAACCCTGTTCTCTATAAAGGCGTAGTAGGCCTCAGAGCTATGCTCATTGCCTACAGGTTCTGTCTGACCTGGAGTTATAGAGTTTTCCATGATATGCCTCATATTTAAACATAACAATTCGTAATTGTAAAG
>JADFYB010000135.1 GCA_015233245.1 Nitrospirota bacterium
GTGATATTGCCTTTTATAAAACCAGCGCGCACTCCACCAGCGTTAACAATTGAAAGCTGTGTGTTCAGATTTTTAGTTCTGTACAAAAAACTATCTGCTATGATAACACCAGGCCCCTTGTTGCGTCCCCGCGGCATATTTTCTAAAGCAATAGCCACAACTTCTTTGCTAAGTAACTCAAGCGGCTTCTTGTATGTATCAAGCAGCTTCTTTGCCGATTCATCCTCAGGAAACTCTGAAAACTTTGTCACTCTTAATTTAGTATTTATGTCAGCCTTAAACTTATCAAAAGATTCCATATACGGTTTCTCATCATTAGCCGGACTTAGAAGCATCACAGGCTCTGGTTCGTAGCCAATGACCTCGCCGGTATTATTAAAAAACACCTTTAGAAACCCAAGCTCCTTTGCATACTCCCAACTCTGAAGCACAAGCACCAGATTACCATCTTTGCCTCTGACCTCCTTAGGATAGCGATCATGCGGCCAAAAACCATAGCTCATAAGGTCATCATCGCCTAAGAGCGTGTGCGAGTGGCCACCAATTATCAGATCAACTCCGGAGATTTTTTTGGCAAGCTCTAAGTCCACATCATAACCCACGTGTGTAAGCAAAATTATTATATTTATCCCCTGACTTTTTAACTCCGTAACGTAATGCTCAGCCACTTTGAATGGGTCAGTAAAAGTAATCTTACCGCCAGGGCTTGAAATGCGGGGTGTTTCCAGCGTAGTTAATCCAATTACTCCAACTTTACGTCCGCCAAGTTCAAATACCTTGTATGGCTCAATGAGTCCTGCTAACGCAGCCTCGCTGCCTATATCCGTATTGGCTGACAGTACAGAAATAGAGGAACTGCCATCAGATTTTAATGATCTCAGAAAATCAGCCAGCACAAGCGGGCCTCTGTCAAACTCATGATTTCCCAGTGTGACAGCGTTTAGTCCCATTAAGTGGAAAAAGGCGCTGTCGGCAGCCCCCTGATATTTAGTAAAGTACAGGGTGCCGGTAAAGACGTCTCCTGCATGTAAGAAAAGAAAATTAGCGTGTTTTTTTCTTAAATCCTCTATAGCACTGACAAGGCGGGTAAAACCGCCAATAGCAGCCACAAGCTCTGACCTGTCATATTTAATAGTCACCTTTGTCGGCTCAAGGTGAGCATGGGTGTCGTTTATGTGGGCAATGGAAAGACTGTAGGCCTCTATCGGAGAGACAACCGGTGCTGCGCTTTGCTTTGTAACAGTGGTGCATGACAGAGTAATAATTAAAAAGGAGGTTAGTGATAGAGCAAAAAAACGTTTAACCGGAGATTTCTTCAAACCGGTTAAAAACTTCATTGTAAAATCAATGATGCTTTAGCAAATTCAATAAATTTGCCTGGGAAAACTCCAATTACAATAACCATGACAACTGAAATAGCAAGCGCCACTTTCAGATACAGAGAATCAGAAACCGGAGTTTCAACCTCGGGGTCTTTCATGTACATATACATAACCACCCGCAGATAGAAAAACGCTGAGATTACACTTATTAACACACCGGCTACCGCAAGCTTTAACTGACCGCTATGAATTAGTGCGGTAAAGATATAGAATTTTCCAATAAATCCAGCAGTTGGGGGAATGCCAGTAAGTGAAAACATAAATATCATCATAAGAAATGCTGCCAATGGATGAGTCTTAGCAAGCCCCAGATAATCCTTTAACTCATCGCCTGCAAAGTCTTCTGTTCTTAACATGATAACAACGGCAAATGCCCCCACGTTCATAAACATGTAAATGAGCATGTAGTTCATGGCTGCAGTGAGGCCGTCTCCATCAGCCGTCAATATGCCCAACAGTGCATACCCGGCATGGGCAATTGAGGAGTAAGCCAGCATTCGCTTAATGTTGGTTTGTGATATTGCCAAGACATTGCCTGTAATCATGGTGGCAACAGAAATCGGAATCAGAAGCTTTACCCATTCAACATGCAGACCGAATATGGCTACGAAAAATATCTTGCCGATAATTGCAAACCCAGCCGCCTTTGGTCCAACCGACATAAAAGCGGTGACACTCGTTGGCGCCCCCTCATACACATCAGGGCTCCACATGTGAAACGGAACTGCTGCTATCTTAAATCCAACTGCAGTAACAAACAGTGCCACAGAAAACAAAAGAAGCGGTTTCAGAGCCGCACCAGCTCCCATTACAGCCACTGCGTTTGCGATTTTATTAAAATCCGTACTGCCTGTTGAGCCATAGAGGAGTGAAATTGCATAGAGCAGAATTGCAGTGGAAAATGCCCCCAGTAAGAAATACTTTATCGCAGACTCTGTGGACTTTATGTTGTTTCTTAAAAATCCGCATAAGACATATATACTTAGTGACATAAGCTCAAGCCCCAGATACAACACTATCAGGTTTCCGGCTGAGGCCATAGTCATCATCCCAACTGTGGCAAACACAAGCAGGGCATAGTACTCACCATGGAGAGCTCTCTCAGTATCAAGATACTTGACAGAAATCAAAGTAGAAAGAAGCAGATTAATTATAAAGACGGTTTTAAAAAAATTACTGTAAAGATCCGCTATAAACATGCCATCGAATAAACCCCCATGCGAGCCCTTAATAAAGTAGAAAGCTAAAATCGCTCCAATTAGCGTTACAATCGCAAGCATCTCCTTCTTTCTGCATATAAGATCCAGCATAAGAAGTACAAGACCAAGCGCTATTAAAATGAGCTCCGGAGCCATAGGCCTTAAATTAGCTAATGTCATCTTATCTCCACCCTCCCCTGCTCATCAATGAACCACCGCAACATTCAGCACTGCCTTTAAACTGTCAGCGCTTACACGAACTATCAATTTACCTACACTTACATCCATAAAACTTAGAAATGCGTTTGGATAAAACCCTATCCAAAAAACAAGTACAATTAACGGTATCAGAGTTACTATCTCCCGAATGGTTAAATCCTTAAGCCCCTTGATACCTTCATTAACACCCGTAAAAAATATCTTTTGATACAGGTTAAGCATATAGACAGCCCCTATTATAATTCCGGTTGCGGCAAAGACGCCTGCCGTCTTATTAGCTGTAAATCCGCCCAAAATAATCAGAAACTCACCGACAAAACCGTTAGTGCCCGGAAGCCCAATCGCTGCAAGTGTAAACAGCATAAAAAAAGCGGCAAATATGGGCATAACATCAGCAAGACCCCCGTAGTCAGAAATCTGCCGGGTGTGAGTTCTCTCATAGACCATGCCTATGGCAAGAAACATGGCGCCTGTCACAACACCGTGGTTAATCATCTGCAGTATCCCGCCCTGTATGCCCTGAGAGTTCAGCGCAAAAATACCAAGCGTTACAAATCCCATGTGGCTAACCGAGCTATAGGCTATGAGGCGCTTTAGATCTGTTTGACTAAAGCAGATGATTCCGCCATAAATTATTGCAATAACAG
Organism: Nitrospirota bacterium; assembly: GCA_015233245.1. GTDB lineage: Bacteria > Nitrospirota > Thermodesulfovibrionia > Thermodesulfovibrionales > Magnetobacteriaceae > Magnetomonas. The sequence continues at coordinate 3,448 of JADFYB010000135.1, forward strand.
AAAGGACTGTCATAAAAGGCGCAATAGCTCTTGAGGCATCAGGAAACAACGGCAGTGAAAACCGCAGGAATCCGTAAGCGCCCATTTTTATGAGTATCGCTGCAAGAAACACACTTCCTGCTGCAGGGGCCTCTGTATGTGCATCAGGCAGCCACGTGTGCACTGGAAACATCGGCACTTTGACGGCAAACGCCGCAAAGAATGCCCAAAACAGCACTATCTGCATCTTATATGGAAGGGCCATGCTCATAAGTTTTACAATGTCAAAAGTCCCCGTGTGCAAATACAGGGCAATGATAGCAACAAGCATAAGAACGCTGCCAATTAACGTATAAAGGAAAAACTTTATAGCCGCATAAATCCGCTTAGGCCCTCCCCACACCCCAATTATCAGATACATCGGTATCAGCATGGCCTCCCAGAAAATGTAAAACAAAAACATATCTAAAGAGCAAAACACGCCTATCATAAACCCTTCTACTAAAAGCAGTGAAATATAAAACTCCTTGACCTTATCCTTTATTGCATTCCATGACACCAGAGTGCAAAGAATCGCCGTAAGAGTTGACAAAAGCACCATGAGAATACTTATGCCGTCCACCCCTACGTAATAACTAATATCAAAGGTAGGTATCCACTTATAATGCTCAACAAACTGCATAGAGGAGGCGGCTTTGTCAAATTTTATAAACAGTGGTAAAGAAAGAAGAAAATCCAGCACAGTAACCAAAAGAGCAATGCCCTTTATCACCGCCTTATTTTCTCGTCCTATGACAAACAGAAAAAGTCCGCCAAACACAGGTAAAAATATTATCGCACTTAACAGGGAGTGGCTATAGTCCATTTAGTGTTAAAACCTCCCTGTATATAGTTTTGACAGTATTAGAATCAGGAGTATAAACATTCCTGCAGCCATGAACATGCTATAGTGAAGGACAATACCGGTTTGAATTTTTCTGAGTCTTCTGCTAAACCATTCAACTATTGTGGGCAAACCGTTAACAACCCCTTCAATTACAATTGCGTCGGTTATTTTATTTATTACGGCACCTGAAAACCAGTAGGCAGGTTTAACAATCAGTACGTCGTATATCTCATCCACATAGTATTTGTTAAACAGTATTTTATATATGGGAGAGAAGTTCTTCGCAATTCCCTCCGGTATTTTTGTGTTTTTGATGTAAAAATAATAAGCCGCTAAAATTCCTGTTATTGCTATTACTATTGATGAAATCATCACAAACCACTCCTGTGACAAGCTGCCATGCGCCTCCGCCTCTCCTACAACAGGGGCAAGAAAGTGTGCAAAGCTATCATGCCCGCCAAGAATATGAGGAATGCCAACATAACCAGCAGCCACTGCTCCCAGAGCCAGTGCTATCAACGGCAGCGTCATACTTTGGGGAGATTCGTGAAGGTGATGTTCCTTATCGTGCCCGCCTCTAAAACCTCCGTGAAAGGTGACATAGATAAGCCTGAATGAATAAAATGCCGTAAGAAGCGCTGTTATCGCTCCAAGCAGATATACAAATTTACCAATGCCACCTCCGTGAGCATACGCCATCCACAAGATTTCATCTTTGCTAAAAAATCCGGAAAGCCCAGGAACTCCTGAAATACTCAGCGAGGCCAAAAGCATGGTCAGATATGTGACAGGCATATGTTTTTTAAGCCCTCCCATCATATTTATATCTTGCTCTCCCTCCATCGCATGAATGACAGAACCTGCGCCAAGAAACAAGAGCGCCTTAAAAAACGCATGCGTATATAGATGAAAAATACCGGCAGAAAAAGCCCCAACTCCACACGCTACAAACATGTAACCCAACTGACTTACCGTAGAGTAAGCGATTATGCGCTTAATGTCTTTTTGAACGAGAGCTATTGTGGCAGCAAAAATTGCTGTTACACCTCCGGTTACGGCAACCACTGCCATAGCAGTTGGTGAAAGAACAAATATAGAGTTGGTTCTTGCTACCATAAAGACACCAGCCGTTACCATTGTTGCGGCATGAATGAGGGCGCTAACCGGTGTCGGACCCTCCATAGCATCTGGCAGCCACACATGGAGTGGAAGCTGTGCCGATTTGCCCACTGCTCCGCAAAACAGCAAAAGCGCTATCACTGTTATCAGATTAAAGCTATGTCCGCATATCATTATTGTTTGCCCTGCGAATGCTGCCGGATTTTTAAACACATCGGAGTAGTGAAGTGAGCCAAAAGTCAGAAATATTAAAATCACGCCAAGGCCAAATCCAAAATCACCAAACCTGTTGACAATAAAAGCTTTTTTAGCGGCATCGGCAGCGGATTTCTTATAATACCAAAACCCTATCAGAAAATAAGAGCACAGTCCCACAGCCTCCCATCCAAAGTACATCTGCAGGAAATTGTTACCCATCACAAGCATCAACATGGAAAAAGTAAAAAGACTGAGAAATGCAAAAAACCGGTAGTAGCCCTTATCCCCGTGCATATATCCAATCGAGTATATGTGAACAAGCAGGCTGACAGTATTTACCACTATCAGCATTACAGCCGTTAACGGATCAATAAGAAAACCCACAGAAACCTTAAAGCTGCCAGAGGTTATCCATGTAAACAGGTCTTCATTAACGATATGGCCACTTAACACACCAGAAAGAGCCGAAAGCGAACACAGAAACGACCCTGCAACCCCAATGAGCGCTATCCAATGAGCCTTCGTCCTTAGGATTGCTTTCCCAAAAAGTATATTGATTATAAAAGCCGCAAGGGGAAGAGCCGGTATCAACACATGCTTTAGTGTCATCCTATCCTCTCATCTCATTAAATTCATCAACCGTTATGGTCTCTTTGTTTCTAAAGAGCGCTATTACCAGAGCAAGCCCTATTGCCGCCTCAGCCGCCGCTACGGCTATTATCATAAAGACAAGTATCTGACCGGTTAAGTCCTCCATGTAGTGGCTAAACGCCACAAGGCTTATGTTAACGGCATTAAACATTATCTCAACCGAAAGTAGCATTATTATCAGATTCCTCCTTGTGATAAACCCAAACATCCCAACACAAAAGAGCACTCCGCTTAACCATATATACCAGTTTAAAGGTACCATTTTGCTGTCTCTAAATTCCCCCTGATTTCATTTTAACCTCTTTTTGGCAAGCACAATTGCCCCCACTATTGCAACAAGAAGTACCAGCGAGGCCAACTCAAACGGGTACAGGTAATGAGTGTACAGTTCCTGCCCTATGGCCCCTATATGAGTAGCACTCTGTATCTCCTTTATTCCCCACCGCCCTGTCCCTACAACCTCTACCGACCTTGCCGCCTTAATCGCTATGACCATCACCCCTGAGGATATGATAAAACCAATAATCCATGGCCTGATAAACCTGCTCTTTTGCACATCCTCCCGCAAATTAAGAAGCATAACGACAAAGAGAAATAATACCATAATAGCTCCGGCATAGATAATTATCTGCACCGCAGCTAAAAACTCAGCATTTAAAAACAAATACAGTCCGGCCAGATGAAAAAACATAAGAAGCATATAGAGCACACCATGCATAGCGTTTCGGCGCGTTATAGCCAAAGAGGATGTAAGCACTATAACGGAGGCAAAGTATAAGAAAAAAACCTTACTCAGCATTATGTAAATCCACCTTACTCTGAGACCGCCCTTTAAACACTGCCTGATTTTCCGGAGTTTTAAAGTCATCGGCACGCGGACCCCAAAATCGCTTAAAGTACTCCTCTCCTTTTGTACCAGCCATGTATTTGTCCCAATTTTCAAGGAGTTTGTCTTTGGTCATTTTAAAGTCAGCCTTGTTGTATCCGGCATACTCGTAGTGTTCAGTGAGAACAACCGCTCCAAACGGACATGCCTCAACACATAGTGCGCAATACAAGCACCTGAGGACTTCTATCTCATACCTGTCAACGACCTTTTCGTGCTTTTCCCCCTCGGATGTGTATATGGTTATGCAGCGAGAAGGGCATACGGCGGCACAGAGCCCACAGCCCACGCACTTTGCCTGCTGCGTTTCAGGATTGCGTACAAGCGCATGAAGTCCCCTAAAGCCTGGCATCGCAGGTCTTTTCTCCTTTGGGTACTGCCTTGTGACAGGCTTTGTGAACATGGTTTTAAGGGTAAGTTTCATTCCCTGAAGGATCTCCACAAAAAACACCGTCTTAAGAAACCGCCCTATTCCGGTGTCTTCTTTTCGCTCCATCACCACAACGTCTTTTATCTTCATATCGTTCATTTGTGTAAAAATATTTTAATAATTCCTGTTATCATAACATTTAAAAGGGCAAGTGGTATCAGCACCTTCCATCCTAACGACATTAATTTATCATATCTATAG
>JADFYB010000015.1:0-9770 GCA_015233245.1 Nitrospirota bacterium
AACCCGGACAGAGCAACCTGTTCTGATTTTAAACCAGTATTTCCGAAAACATGGGATGCTGATCTAGGTTTTCGTCTTGTCCTTGAAAAGGAGTAGTAACTAACTAATAAACCTCATATAAACACGGATGAACACAGATTATGGCCCGTGAATAAATCTGTGTTCATCTGCCATTAAAGCTCTCTCTGTGAATCTTTTTTTTTAGTTCATTGTATATTTATCTTTCCTTCTTAAAATTAATGTAAAGTTATGATGTGAATCATAGAATATCAAACCCTTAATAAGAGACAATCATTAAAAAAAGAGCTGTTAGTATTAGGATCAGTACAGATCCTTATTAAGGGTTAAAATATTCATGGAGGTGAGTTTTTATGGGAAACAAAGGCGTAAGAAATCTGTTCGTCTTTGGCAGTTTTCTATGTTTTGTAGTGCTGGTAATTTTGACAGTTAACACATTCTCGCAACTTGATTCAAGAGCACCAAAAATAACTGAAGAGGTGGATTTGGGTAAGCAGTTATGGCACAAGTATGACTGTATTGGTTGTCACACGATTTTTGGTAACGGCTCTTACTTTGCACCTGATATGACAAAAATAACCGAGAAGGTTCCAAAATCTTACCTTAAGAAGTTCCTTGTTAATCCAAGGAAAGTTAATCCCTCTGCTGCTATGCCGGTTTTGGGAATTACCGATGATGAGGCTGATAAGTTAATCGCATTCCTTGAGTGGACTTCTAAAGTGGATACAAACGGCTGGCCACCAAAACCGGTTCTTGGATCAAAGGCCTCAGGCGGAGGTACAGGCAATGTAGCTTACGAAAAGAACAATTGCTCCTCTTGTCACATTATTGACGGAGTGGGAGGAACTTCAGGCCCTGATATAACACACGTTGCTTTACGTCATCCTGACCCGCAATGGCACAGAAAACATCTCGATAACCCGGCATCAATTACTCCTGATTCAGCTATGCCACCATATGCACAGCTTTCAGATGATGAGAAGAATCAACTTATTGATTTTCTTTTAACACTTAAATAAGCGGAGGAATAACGAATGAAATACAAAAGCCATAAAATAGCAATGAATTTTTTTACCTTTGCAGTGCTGCTTTTTCTTGTGCAGGTAATAATTGGACTTGTTGCTGCTGTACAGTTTATCAAGCCTGATTTTTTCTTTTTTGCCTTTAATATCTCAAGAACCCTGCATATAAATGCTCTCGTAGTGTGGCTCTTGTGCGGACTGATGGGGGCAACGTATTATGTGGTGCCTGAGGAGTCGGGGCGTGAGCTGTGGAGTATCCCACTGGCTCAGTTTCAGTTTTGGGCAACCGTTGTAACCGTACTTGTCGTAGTTGTTGGCTATATAATTATGGGATTATTCCCTCAGGCTAATATAACGGTGTTTGGCACACTGCTTTTAAATGAGGGACGTGAGTACATAGAAGCACCGCGGTGGGCTGATATTATGATTGCAGTATCGGCAATTCTGTTTCTTATCAACAACGCTATGACTATGTTTAAGAGTAAGAAGATTACTGGAATCATGGGCACCCTGCTGGGTGGAATGTTGTTTCTGACTCTTATGTATCTGCCAGGAATGTTCTATACCAGCAGCATGGTTAAGGACCAGTACTGGTGGTGGTGGGTAGTGCACCTTTGGGTTGAGGGCGCATGGGAGGTAATAGCAGGAGCACTGTTAGCATTTATGCTTATGAAGTTAACTAATGCACCGCGCCAGATGCTTGAAAAATGGATGTACATTGAGGTCGCTTTAGTTCTCTTTACAGGAATGTTAGGCATAGGACATCATTACTACTGGATAGGAACCCCAAACTATTGGCTTTGGGTAGGCGGTATATTTAGCTCCCTTGAGCCTATTCCACTACTAGTGATGGTTTGGGACGCTCTGAGAGTTACTAAAGACACAAGGTCAACAACTAATAAACTTGGACTTTTCCTTGCCACGGCACACGCTATATTTAACTTTCTCGGTGCTGGTCTTTGGGGGGTTATTCACACGCTGCCTTCAGTCAATAAATGGACACACGGCACCCAAATCACAACTGCCCACGGTCATTTAGCATTCTACGGAGCATATGTCCTGTTGATTATTGCTATGGTGTATATAACCGTGCCGGAAATGAGGGGGGTAAAAGAGTACAGAATGTCCAGAGGTTACAGGTCCTTCTGGTGGCAAACTGTTTCAATGATAATGATTGTCTTTATTATTACCGGAGCAGGCATGGTGCAGACTTATATGGAACGTCTCCTTGGGCTTGACTACGTAACCGTTAAAAATAACTTCAATACGTGGTTCTGGATATGGAGAGCTGTCTTTGGAGTCACATATATAATAGGCGTATGTATGTTTGTTTATGACTTCTTTAAAATTGGGAAAGAACCGGTAACCGCTACCCTTTCTGAATCTAAAGCATGATATAAGTTTAAAGAGAAGGGAAAGGGCTTTGCCCTTTCCCTTTAATGCTCTCCCTTAAAGTTGTGATAGCTATGGCAGGTCGCCTTGGTTTGATAGAATTGTGTTATAACAATTCTAATTCATTTGTCTAACTTTGTTGGCCTCGTCACAAGCTCCTCAACGTACAAAACAGTACGTCTGCGTCGCTTGTTCCTAGCCGCCTCGTTATACTTTTGAATTAGAATTGAAATTACTCCTAGGGGCAACACCATTTCCTAATTTCATCATAAATCGTTAGTTGCCATTTTTTTATTTCATGTTCAACTGATAACAAAATTATACTGCATTCTTTATCCATTTCTTCGTCCAAATAACTACCTTTTGAGATATGGGTTTTTGTGCCCGGATATACCAAAGCAACCTTTTTAGCTCCATAATATTTATGATACACATACATTTGCCTTAAATCATCAGGTGAAGGATTATATCCGTTGAGGTTTTTCCATTTAGTATCCAATACAACACAATCTGAGTTGCCTTTATTTACAACTATGTCAGGCCGTATTTTTGAACGGTTTCCGTTTTCGGGTTTCCAAAAATATTTAGAAGTTTGAACTGTCAAAGTCATGTCAGGTGCTTTGTGTTTACGTAAACTAACAGACACAAATTGCTCCCATAGCTTGTTCATATCAAACATCAACGCCAATACGTTGTTTCTGCCTTTGTTTAAATCAGGATGATATTGCAAAAGCAGTAGTTTTGCAATATCAATTGCGTTTTTATAGGGTTGAGTTTTTCTGGTAAAAACAAGTTTTTCAAATGTTGTTTCTGTAACTTTCATCTCAGGCATCTCGGGGAAATGAAGAGATAGTGCACCAATACGACAGTTTAAGCGTACATTGTTATTTATCTGCATTAAAAGTCTAATAGTCTGATAAAGTATAAAATGCAGTTTATGCTCTACATCATAGGTTGTATACCGTGCATAAAAACGCTCCTTATGCGTAAGGTTTTGCTGTATATGTTTACCAAACTGTATACTGCCTTTTAATGCAATTACGTTACCTTCTTTTTTGCGGTATTGTTTTATCAATCCATTGTGTAATAAGTATTCAACTTCTTTGATGAATAATTCTAAATATAAATCAAGAATGGAATTAGACTTCAATTTTAATGAACTAATACCTGGTGCATGAATTTTAAAAGCACCTACTGCAAGCAGCATTTTAACTAAAATATCACGCCATTGCTTTTCCTCATATGTTTCGGTAAATGTATTATCAGCCTTCGGCAAAACTTCAATGACAGTTTCACCTACCTGGATAACACCTACATATTCTTTAAAGCGAACACCATTATGTATTAATGTAAAATAGGGAACACCCTTTTGGCCATAGTAGCGTTGCAAAGCCTTAAGTTTGTGTTCATCAAATATTACTCCATCAATTTCCTGATTGAGTTTAATTGTTTGCTGCTCAAAAATGGTGATATATTGTTTCAATTTATTCTCAGTAAGTGGTTGATGGCTTCTTTAAAATCTGCATCCTTCATGTCATCAATAGATTTTATTTTGTAGATGATTCTCTCAGCAAAGTCTGAAGCATCATCATATTCAAAATCGGCAAAGAAGTTGTCTGTACTTATCATATTACCAGGTTCTGTAAAAAAACCTTTACCTAATATCAAACCTATTTTCCCATAGTCACCAAAAAAATACTCCTGTAACAATGGAATAATCTTATTTTGAAATGTTGCTTTCAAATCTTCTAAAGTAGAAACGGATAGAAAGTAACTGTGTCCGATTTGATGGTCTTTGTCTAATAGTTTTTCAATTCGCTTGTTGATGGTAGTCAGCACAAGAGGTAGATTAATACCATCTAAAACACCTTTATCTTTTTTGAGTTTACCTTCCTTAGCAATCAACTCCGGTTTTGGTGGCATTTCTACAAAACTGAATCTTCTGCGTAATGCCACATCCAACGCTTCAACACTTCTGTCGGCAGTGTTCATTGTGCCTATGATGTGTAAGTTTGGGGGTACGCCAAATTTTTCATTACTGTATGGTAAGGTTACCTCCAATCCTTCATCTGCGCCAAGTCGTTTATCTTCTTCAACCAGTGTAATAAGCTCCCCGAAAATTTGGGAAACATTGCCGCGATTTATTTCGTCTATGATAAGCACATATTGTTTATCATTATAGTCTTCAGTAGTAAGGTTACGAACAACTGCCATTTTTTCCTCGGGACTATTGTTACTATTTTCTTTTTTGTTTTGATTGCCTGCTAATTTGGCAATAGCAAGAGATGCTTTACTACATAATTTTCTAAATATCCCCGGCTTAACTTCATATCTTAAACTTTCCCCTGTACTTTCATTGTCTGGTTCAGTAACAGGTTTTATCCCTTCAATAAAATCTTCATAACTCATACTTTGGTGAAAGGTTATAAATTCAATCTGCCCTGTTTTCATCCTGTCATCAAACAGATTTTTAATGTCCTCCCTTTTTTTTCCTTCTGTTGCTTCACCAATAATTTCAAGTGCCTTATTGATAGTATTATATGTTTTGCCAGTTCCCGGAGGACCGAAAAAAATTTGATTTAATATTTTATTCTTAGAATGAGTCGTATTATCTGTTGTTGGAGAGTTATTGACTTCGATATCATCAACCATAATTACGGACAGGAGTTTTGAGAGATTTTTGGAATTATCAGGATTATTATCAATTCCAAGTTTATTAAAAATAGAAACAGATATGAGTTTCCATTGTTTTACAAATGTATCGAATTCCATGTTTGTAATGATGGGAGGTTCTAAGGCAGGATTGATATCTTTCAGTATTTCTCCTCCAAATGGAGAGTTAACAAAATTCCTGAAAGCCATCAAACTGAAGGGATGTAAAACTGTGTCCTTATTTGCCCACATCCAGAGGTATTTGGGTGGAAAACGTTTCTCTAAGAGTTTAGTGGACTCTTTAAAAGGATCATCACTACCTAATAGCTCTTTATTGTTCTCCCATGTTAGCACGAGTTTTGATTCATCTATTGCGGTTTGATAGTTCATATCTTCTTTAGCTACCTGAAGAAATTTTGCAAATTGGAAATAGTAATTATTTGACGCTATATTAGAAACAGTTCTCGTACTTTGCCCGGATTGATCGGTGTTAAGGCCGCCATTATAATCGTCAAATTTATAATTATTTGAAATTATTCTAAATCGTTGATCAAGCAGGTATTCATCCTCTGAAACACTCCCCCAAATAAACCATATAGACTTAGCCAGCTCATTATTATAAGCATTTCCAAATATGTTTTGAATTTTTTTGTCATTTGTTTTTGACATTCTAAGCATATTTGAATGAGCTTTTTTTGAAAGAAGTCCATCTTTATTTGGAGCAAATGGCTTTATATTTTCTTTGAATATATCCAGTTTTAAATTAAGTAATGCGTCAATTTTTTCAGAGAGAAGTTCAAACCTGTCTGTTAGCTCTTTTTTCTCTAAAAAGATGGCATCTTTTTGTTCCCAAAATCTCTTTAAGGCTTTCTCTTCTAAATCCATGTTGTATATTTTCTGTAATTATATTAGCATTTTTTAAGATATAAAATATATTACTATAAGGTGAAGTAGTTTAGTATTTTACAATCCGCTTACTTTGAAAAAGTTAATGTAACATATGCCCTTTGTCCCCTATATGACATACCTCATAGCAAAGCAATCCAAAAATGTATTATAAATATAGTATGAACAAATTAAAACTGTTAAGAAGGCTGACTCAGTTAATGTTTATCTTGTTTTTCTTTTCAATACCGATTTTTGACATACTTCGGTATGACATAAACACTAAGGATTTTTATTTATTTGGCAGTGTGTGGACGTTGGATATTAGTAAGGCCATGATAATGGAACGCGGTTTTACCTCGGCAAGCCACGTAGCCCTTCACATAATTTTAAAGGCGTTGCTGCCGTGGATTTTGGTGTTAACAATATTTCCTCTAATGGGTTTTTTTACCGGCAGGTTTTTTTGTGGATGGTTGTGTCCTGAGGGAGCACTTTTTGAGGCGGCTGAATTTTTCTCTTTAAAGATATTTGGTCGGAGGAATTTCTTCAAAAAGTCTGCCAATGAGCCTGCCAACGCAAAAGATAAGCCCTTTTTGTATGCAATAATTGCATTGTTTTTTCTTGTTACGGTTCCGCCCTTGACGGGAATTATGTTGACCGGATTTCTGATAGCGCCCTCTGACATTTGGCATCAGTTGAGAACATTTAACCTAAGTTTTGGTTTAAAAGCAGGAATAATCGGAGTCAGTATCTATATGTTTACGACCTCAGTGTTGGTAAGACATTTGTTTTGCAGATATGTGTGTGCAGCCGGTCTTATGCAGATGTTGTTTGGCTGGTTTAGTCCAATTTCGTTAAGATTAAAGTTTGACCGCAAGAATTTTTATAAATGCACGGATTGCCGTCAATGTGAAAAGGCATGTTTTATGGACGTCAAACCGCGTCTGCCTAAAAAGGACGTCAGTTGCGTTAACTGCGGTGAATGTATAACGGCATGTAATAAAGAGTTAGGAGTTAGTAATGGCCTGTTTAGTTTAACGTTTGGCGATGATAAAAAAGATTAACCCATAGCCCTGTTAATCATTTCCTTAATAAAGGTAAAGCCGCCGTGCCAAAACTGCGCATCTCTCATATCTATCCCTGCCTCTTTCAATATTACATCCGGTGAGGCTGAGCCACCGTAAGAGAGGATTTTTATAATTTTTGGGACAAAGCTCTTACCCTCCTCCTTAAATCTCTTATACAGAGACAGAGAGAGCAGCTCGCCAAAACTATAAGCATAACAGTAAAACGGTGTGTGATAGATATGAGGAATGGTTATCCATTCAATCTGAAAATCATCAGAAACATCAACAGAGTCGCCAAACTGTTCTCTGAGAAGCTCCATATAGACACGGTTTAATTCGTTAACCGGAGCGCCGTGTTCAATCATTTCATGAGCGGTTTTTTCAAAAATCACAAAGAAAGCCTGCCTGAGCACTGTTGCATACATATCATCAATGGCAGAGGCAAGAATTAAGCGGCTTGAGTCACCACCCTCTTCAAGCAGCCGCTCGGTAAGCAGCATTTCGGAAAACACGGAGGCTGTTTCAGCAAGGGGAAGTGGTGCATGAAAAGTAAGCACCGAGTGCTTTTGCGCTAATAGCGAGTGAACGGCGTGTCCAAGCTCGTGTGCCAATGTAGCCACCTGACGCGGCTCTCCAGTGTAGTTAAGCAGCACCCAGGGCGTTAGCTCAGGATGCACTCCGTAACAAAACGCTCCTCCGCGCTTACCTGTGCGGTCATCAGAATCAATGTGTTGTTTATCAAATACACTGCCCGCTAGTTTAGCAAATTCCGGGCTAAAGTCGGCAAAACTCTCCAACACCATTGAAACAGCTTGAGAATATTCAATTTTTTCCTTACTCTCAGCCTTTACAGGAGCATAGAGGTCAAACCGGCGAAGTTTAGGCAGATTAAGCCACTTTGCTTTTAATTTAAAATAATCGTGAAACACATATGAATCCTCTTTACATACCGAAAGGAGTGTCACTGTAACGCCATCCGGTATGTCGTTTGACTTATTGCGGACATTTATAGGACTTTTGAATTTCCTTAATCCAATTTGCTCCTTTGCCCAGTCTCTTATCCTGTAAGCGTACATCTGGGAAAGCACTGTTTCATCATTACCAAACACTCTGAAAAGCTCCTTATACGTTGCCTCCCTTACCTCTGGGCGAACATCCCTGACATAGACCATCAGGCCGTCACGGGTGTTGTGCGTTGTCTTACCATCCACATCCATAACAAAGTCGTACTTACTTGTAAGCATGTCGTAGAGAGTTAATAGAGCGCCTGAGCCGTTTGTGTCTTTTATGTTGATTATTTTTTCCTCAGGCTCAGTAAGTATATGCTCTTTGAACTGCCTCTGTCTGTCAAGATAATATTTCAGGTTGCCGGAGGAATCTAATAGCCGATTTGATTCATCATCGGTCAGTGATTTCCACCACAAACTGAAAAACAGTATCCGGTTTTGCATATCAGTCAGGAAATTCTCAACATTTCCCATGATGGCAAGAGCCTCAGTATCCTGTGTATCTTCAGAGAATCTGAGAACACTGTAAGCAGTTATTTTTCCGGCAATGGTTGCAAAATTCTCTGTTAATGTCAGGATTTCCCGGAAAACGCTGCCATCCATATCTGCTTTAAGTTTGTTTCTTTTTGACTCAATCTGACTCACACAGTTCTCTATTTCTATAAAAACCTTTTGGATTTCTTTATCGTATGGTAAAAGCTCGGTCAAATCCCACCGTCTCTTTTGATATTGTTGCACTGCTAGATTCCTCCTCAGTAATTAATTTTGCACTGTTATTATTATATACCTTTTAACATTTTAATACGAGGTGATGAAAGTTACTGCAAAGTTAAGAACTATATTGTACAATAACGGGTACATTCCATCTAAACCTTCCTCTCAGGCCCTGACGTAGTTAGGGCCTTTTTTTTGAAGTCTCCCCGATTTTTGGAGGATGAAAATATTATTGACAACATAAATAAAATAATGTTATAGTTTTTTACAGTTATAGGTGGCTGGGGGGGTGTAAGAGGCATCCGTGATTGAAACTAAAATGCCGATGTTAAAATCTGTAAAAGCGGAGGGCAGTTATGGTTACACATGAAACAGGGCATAACGTAAAAAGATATGTGTTTTTAGGTTCTTTTTTGGGCGGACTGATAGGGGCAACGGCTGCTCTGTTACTTGTGCCTCAAAGTCCTGAGGACAGAAAAAAAACCCTTACAGATATTCAAAGGGATTTGTTTAATCCTGTAAGAAACAAGTTTAACGAACTGGTGGAACATGTTGGTGATACGCTTATAAAGGCAATTGATGACGCCGCTAAGAATGCTGTGGAAAATGTAACTGATAGCACAGTTGACAGTATTGATGATATTGATGACTAAATTAATTTCTGGTAAGGGGTGAGTGTATGGATATGAAGCTCTTCTTATTGCTTTGTTTTGTGCTGCTTGCCGTTTTAGTACCGTTTTTAGTTCATATACTGATTCAAATAAGCCGAATGATAGGTTCACTGACAGGATTAATAAAGACCACGGATACATCTCTTTCCAGCCTGATGTCTGAGGTTACTATAACTGTTAAAACAGCAAACAATATAGTTAAAACAATAGATGAGGTCATAGCCGGATTCAGAGAGTTTGTCGGTGCACTCAAGGAATTAGGGGAGGGTGCTAAGAAACTATCCGGTGCGCTTAAGGATTCGGTCGGATATGTTGTTAATCTGATGTCTCAAACGACCGGCC
>JADFYB010000015.1:9780-35253 GCA_015233245.1 Nitrospirota bacterium
GTTTATTAAAAAAAGCAATAGAAATGTTAATGAAAGGAATAAAGAAAAAAGGAGGTCAAAATGAGCAAGAATGAGGAAAATAAGGGTGTTTCATCTGCTTTTATAGCAGTAGCAACAGTGCTTGGCAGTATGGCGGGCGCTTTGTTAGGTCTTGTGGTTGCCCCTCAGACGGGTAAACAGACGAGAGAGAAAATTAAGGAGACCTATTCTGGAGTGGTTGATAGCATCAACACGGTTGTTAAGAAGGTTGATGGTACACTGCCGGGTGTGCTGGAAAAATTTAAAACAGAGCTTAAAGAAGTCCCCGAACAGTTGAAAAGCGATATAATAACACTTTCTAAGGAGGCTGAGGGTAAGATGAATGAGGCCGTTGAAATGGGTAGTACAATAATAAGCGGTTTTAAAAACACTATATCCTCTACTTTGGATGACGGTAAAAAAGTTATTGCCGCTAAATTTGACAATGACGAAAAAAAAAAGAATTAGCCTCTGATCCCACAAACACGGAAACAGTAGTGAGGAAAAGGGGCCGCAAAAAGAAAAAAAACGAAAAACAGTCAGAGTAAACTTAGTTTAGATTTAGAGTCAGGCTTTTTTAAGTGATATCATTTTGTATTCGCAGAGGGAGGTTAATAAGTGACGGGCGCTTTTGCCCATGGCAAAAGGTTTGCCACACATAGCCCCTTTAATGTTAAACACATCCGATTTCCACTACAACTTGCCAGTGCAGTTAATAGCTATGCGGCCAGCTGTTAAAAGACAGAAATCCCGCCTGATGGTGTTAAAAAAAGACGGCGCTACCAGACACAATTTATTTGAAAAGGTACCGGATTATTTTAACTCCGGTGATATGCTGATTCTTAATGAAACAAAAGTAGTTCCGGCAAGACTTATCGGGAAAACTCAGAACGGCAAACCTTTAGATATTCTGATAACCGGAAAATCCTCCGGAGAACGTTATGGCGTACTTTCAAGAGGAAAATACAGCGGTATTTTGCACTTTGAAGGCGGTTTTACGTGTCAGGTTTATGAGGGCAAAGAGGCAGAGTTTCAAAGCCCTGAAATCCTCAAAGAACTAATTTGTAAGAACGGCCTTATGCCCCTGCCCCCCTATATCAACCGCCCTCCTGAGGACTCTGACAGAGAGCGATACCAGTGTGTTTACGCAAAACATGAGGGCTCAATAGCTGCGCCAACTGCCGGACTTCATTTCACTGATGAGTTACTTGCAGACATCAGAACCAAAGGCGTAAGTATCCGTGCCTTAACCCATCACGTAGGAACTGGTACTTTCAGGCCTGTGAAATCTGAATTTGTCGAGGCACACAGGATGGATGAAGAGTCATTTGAGATGGACTCGTCGCTGACAGATGATATAACTGCCGTGAAAGCCAAAGGCGGCAGGGTTATCTATGTGGGCACCACAGTAACCAGAGCAGTTGAAAGCGTATTGTCAGGGGCTTATGAAGCAGATGACTCAACAGATGGAAAACTTAAAGGGAGAACCTCACTTTTTATTTACCCCGGCTATGTGTTTAAAGGAGCGGATGCGATTATTACAAATTTTCATCTGCCGCGCTCTACTCCGCTTTTTCTTGTCAGCGCTTTTATTGGCAAAGATAATGTGCTAAACGCTTATAACGAGGCAATTAGTGCAGGATATAGATTTTTTTCATATGGTGATGCTATGCTATTACTATGAAGTTAGGTTTTTTTGGCAAATTCGATTACAACTTCATAGAGGGAAAGGGGCTATTGATAGCTGTAATTATTTCTTTTTCATCAATCAGTTTCATAATAGGTTTTTTTACCGGCAAGAAGTTTTCTGGTGGTGAGATACCACAATCAGCTAAGAAGATAGGCGGTTTTGTAGTTACAGAGGTTAAGACAATTAAAGAGGAAACATCGCACACTGTAACAACACCTGCCCCTGATATAACCATCAAAGACGCAGAACAGGAGCGCCAGGCACCAGAGGCTACAAAACACCAGCAACAACAGCAAAAAATGGCCGGCTTAACAGAAACGCCACATGCCATCGAGGAAACCTATACAGAGCCAGTGGCAGAAGTACATGAGCCCTCACCAAAACCCCAACGGCAAGTACATCAGACGCCCAGGCAGGAACAAAAACCAGAGCCAAAAGCGGTAGTGAAAAAAACTGTGCAACCAAAGGTAAAATCAGTTCCGGAAAAGCTGTTAAAGCAGCCTGAGACAGCACACGGACAGAGGTATTTTATACAGGTGGGTGCTTTTAAAAATGTGCTGGAAGCTGAAAAAGTACAGGAGGATCTAAAGAGAAAAGGTTTTAGTGCAAACATCCTAAAAACTCCAATAAAAGACGGTGTCACTTTGTTTAAGGTACGGGTAGGCGACTACAGTTCGCAAACGGAGGCTAATGCGGTCTTAGGACGGCTCAGCAAAAAAGGCTTCAAAGCCTTCATAAGAGGTGAACCACGATAACCGTACAACTTAGTGCTGAATCGGAGAAAGATATGAATGTATTAAATGGGGCGGTATCGGGAGCGTTCAAGTTGATACAAGACTCTCTTGGGGTTGTGATAAGCCTTAGAGGCAGCACTGTCATCATTGACAGTGACGATATTGAGAAAGCAAAAATTGCTGAAAAACTTGTTCTTGATATTTATGATCTGAAGCGTGAGGGGCCTAATCTAAAAACAAATGACATAATACAGGCTGTTATGAATTTAAACACAAATGGAGGCAACCTGAAAAATATAATAATTCCTGTGCCTTCAAAGATAAAATACGTTATTCCCAAAACTGAAACCCAAAGAAAGTACGTGGAGTCCATCAAACACAATGACATAGTGGTGGGAATAGGTCCGGCAGGGACCGGTAAAACGTATCTTGCAGTAGCAATGGCCGTGGCAGCGTATATGAAAAAAGAGGTTAGCAGGATAATTCTGGCAAGGCCTGCTGTTGAGGCTGGAGAGAGGCTGGGTTTTCTTCCCGGTGATATACACGAAAAAATTAATCCGTACCTCAGACCCCTCTATGACGCCCTGTTTGACATGATGGACTCCGACAGGGTATCATTGCTGATTGAGCGCGGGGTGCTTGAAATAGCGCCGCTTGCGTATATGCGGGGGAGAACTCTGCGGGATGCTTTTATTATACTTGATGAGGCACAGAATACGACATCTGAACAGATGAAAATGTATCTGACAAGACTGGGTCCTGAGTCAAGGACGGTTATAACCGGCGATGTGACTCAGGTGGATTTACCCCGTGAGAGGGTCTCCGGCCTGGTTGAAATAGAGACTATTTTACGAGGCATTGACGGCATAGAATTTGTTTATTTCAACGAAAAGGACGTTGTCAGGCATCGGCTGGTAAAGGAAATCATAAAAGCTTATGAGAAGCATGAAAATCATTGACATTAAACATAAGAAACTGTTCCTAAGCAGTACAAGTGTAAGTAATTCGGTTTTTGTAGTTGTACTTTCCTTATTAATTTCTCTTTTAATCAGCAAAGCATTCGTTCTTGAGCATTTTATCGGGGTCTTTTTTATAACTGCCATAAGCCTTTCAATATTGTTTGTGGATATTTTCCGCTATAAGCCGTCATATCTAAAACAGCGTAAAATGCTTATTTTATTGGGAATAATGTTTTTTATGACTATGGTTTTTAGCAGGGCAACCGAGTATGTGCTTTTCACCTTCGTTAAGGGCTTTGGCATACCGGAGCTGAAATCCCTGACCTATGGGATACCGGTACACTCTGGGGCTATGCTGGTTGCCTTAATGTTTGATTCGCACACGGCCATAGTTTTTGCATTTGTGATGAGCATAATATCTGGTATTTGGCAGCAAGACCCGTACTACACATTTTACGTGTTTGCGGGGAGCATCGTTGCGGCTTTCAGTGTTATACGGTGTAAGAGGCGCACTGATTTATTGCGCGGCGGGTTATACATAAGTGCTGTGAATGTTGTCACTGCAGCAATTGTAGCTTTCCTAAGCGCCGGAGACGACATATTTCAGTCCTTCCATTCTCTGATTTTTGCCGCCACAACTGGTATCACCATATCGGCATACGTATCAATTGTTCTACCAACTTTTGAGTATCTGTTTAAGATTACCACAGACATAACTTTAATAGAGCTTCTGGATTTAAACCAGCCGCTTATGAAAAACCTGATGATAAATGCCCCCGGCACGTATCATCACAGCGTGATTGTGGGAAACCTTGTTGAGGCTGCCTCAGAGCAAATAGGGGTTAACCCGCTTTTGGCAAGAGTCACAGCTTACTACCATGACATAGGCAAGATAAAGATGCCGGACTACTTTGTCGAAAATCAGTCAAGTGCCATAAGTAAACACGAAAAACTCACCCCACATATGAGCAGCATGATACTGATTTCTCATGTTAAGGAGGGACTAGAACTGGCCGATGAGTATAAGCTGCCAGAGCCTGTCAAAGACATTATAACGCAACACCACGGCACTAATATCATAATGTACTTTTATCAGAAGGCTAAAGAAGAGCAGGCGGAGCCACCGGATGAGGAGGATTACAGATACCCCGGGCCAAAACCACAAACCAGAGTGGCAGCCCTTGTAATGATAGCTGACGCAGTGGAGGCAGCCTCAAGAGTGATTAAAGAACCAACGCCTGCAAGGGTTTCAGGACTTGTTGATAAAATTATCAATAACGTGCTGCTGGATGGCCAGTTGAATGAGTGTGATCTGACTCTTAAAAATATAAATGTCATCAAGGAGCGTTTTACATATATTCTTCTGGGTATTCTTCATAAGAGGATAGAGTATCCGGGGTTTGATTTCAATAAACCAAAGTTTGGGGAGGGTGAGAAAGATAAGGGTCTCGATAAGGAATCTCAGCAAAAAGATAAAGACAGACACAGTGGGGATAAAACGCCGCCTCAAACTGGCGCTAAGGTACTTGAATTTAAAAAGGGCTGAGCTTGACGTATTGTTTGTCGGCAGTCGCAGGATGAAAATTATGAACAATCGGTACAGGGCGGAAAATACTGCTACCGATGTGTTGTCCTTTCCACAATATAATTCATTAAAAGAGCTGCCAGGCGATATGGACTATCTGCTGGGCGATATTGTTGTAAACATAGAACATCCTTCACTGGATGCAGCCCATGGCCATATTGACCGGCTGTTAGTTCACGGGCTTTTGCATCTGGCAGGGTATGATCATGAAAAAGGCACCCGGATGGCTGCAAAGATGTTTAAAAAAGAAGAGGAAGTGCTCAGTGCCGTTAAGAAGATGGCTGGAGAGTGCCAATAATGCCATAGAGGGTATATTAGGAGCGGCAAAGTCTCAGCGCCACCTGCGCTATCACCTGTATGCTGCCGCTGTTGTGTTGCTGTTTTGCTATGTCCTTGGTATTACAAAAATCGAGTTTCTTATTATTTCTGTAACAATAATGTTAGTCATTGCGCTTGAGTTGATTAATACAAGCATAGAGGCCACGGTTAATTTGCTGTCACCGGAGATAAATGAATTAGCAAGAATAGCAAAGGACGTTGCAGCAGGGGCTGTTCTTACCATTGCAGTAGGAGCGGCAGTTATAGGCTATATAATTTTGTTTCCATACCTTGTCATATTTTTTAACAGAGGACTAACGGTTGCCACACATGGAGGTAATGATATTGCGGTGCTTGCCTTGTTAATTGTTATTATTTTAGTGGTAATTATTAAAGCCCTCACTAAAAGAGGACATCCGCTGAGGG
Source organism: Nitrospirota bacterium (assembly GCA_015233245.1). Lineage (GTDB taxonomy): Bacteria > Nitrospirota > Thermodesulfovibrionia > Thermodesulfovibrionales > Magnetobacteriaceae > Magnetomonas. The sequence continues at coordinate 15,511 of JADFYB010000015.1, forward strand.
GTGGGATGCCAAGTGGCCATGCTGCTGTTGCTTTTTCCATCTGGGTATCCATCACTCTTATAACTAAAAACCTGCTTGCCTCCGTGTTTGCCCTTTTTGCAGCTCTTATGATAGCACAAAGCAGGGTTGCAAGGGTGCATACTAAATGGGAGGTTTTTATTGGTGCTGCAATTGGTTTTTTAATTACGTATGTGCTTTTTAGATTGTTTTCCCATGTATGATTCCACAATGTTATTTTCGGCCATCAAGTGCATAAATAGTTATCTTTTCTGTTTTACCCTTAACAACTACAGAACCTAAAGGACGTATTAAGTAGTCCGCTATGGATTTAATCAGGGTAGCGCTGCTTACGATAATTTTTGCTTTAAACTCTTCATTTTTTGTAAGCGTCTCAAGTCTTGAAGCAACGTTGACACCGTCCCCTATCACTGTGTAGTTAAGCCTGGACTTAGAGCCCATGTTTCCTGCTAACACAATGTCGGTGTTTATCCCGATACCTATGTCAAGGGGCAAGAAGCCCATCTGTTCAATTTCTTTGTTTAAACTGCTTAGAGCCTCCACCATGTCTAAAGCTGAGTTAAGGGCCCTGTCAGTATCGTCAGGGTTACCGATAGGAGCACCATACAGAGCCATGATGGCATCTCCTATGTATTTATCTATAACACCGCCATATTTTTCTATTATAGCACTCATCTCGGTTATATACATGTTTAAGAGACGAAGGGTTTCCTTAGGCGTAAGGTTTTCGCTTATTGTCGTAAAATTTCTGATATCAGAAAACAATATGGTTACCTCACGTTCCTCACCGCCGAGTTCGACCTGCTTTTTAAGTAGTTCATGGGCAATAGGGGCCGAAACAACCTTTCCGAGTAAGTCAGCCACCAGTTCCTTTTCTTCAAGCCCTATGCTCATGCTGTTAAATGCCTCGGCAAGCTCACCTATCTCGTCCCTGTGCCGGATTTCCACCCGATGGGTGTAGATACCTTTAGCGATTTCTCTGACACCCTCCACAAGAGTACTTACCGGCTTGGTAACAGTTCTGGCTATGCGTAACGATGCAAGAATTGACAGAAGCAAGGTAAGTGCAAAAAACACGTATAAAGCCCTTCTTAACCTATAAAAAGGTTTGAGGACATCGTTTAGTGAGCGCTGAAGAGCAGTAATTATTGAGTAACCATTAGCATTATGCAAAGTAGTTATTGCCGTAACGTATTTGTCACCTCCATAGTTTACCTCCAGTGTCTTTACTTTTTTGATGTCAACTTTAGAAATAGTTTGAAGCAGGGTTTGAGAGTCTTGTTTAGTTAAAGTTGATGCGATAACAGGCTGGCTCTCTTTCCGGCTCGTATTTATAATGCTTATATCCGCTAAGATAAAATTTTTTAGCTCAGAAAGCAGAGCATCATCTATTACAAATCCTGTACATAACCAGTCGATAGGGTCTGGGGCAAGAAGAGGCACTATAATAATCTGGTACGTTTTTCCGTCCATTGTGACAATTGCCGATGCCTCTCCATGGTTTTCCGCCTCAGTTAACGCCTCAGACAATGCCTCAGGCACTTGTTGCATCGTATCGTTTACATTGTTTAAGTGCATCGTACTTGCCAAAACTGTGTGCTCCAATGATATGAGCATCACCAGATGAGAATTTATGCGGATTTTCAAGTTTTCAAGTACGGAGAGAATTGTTTCGTGGTCAGAGGTTGTAATTGCGTTTTTAAAAGCAAAATCCATTGAAAGAAGATGCGTCATTTGACCAAGCTGCCGGGCTCTTCTGAGCATAAGTTCAATAAACACACGCCCACCGATGGAGAGGTTTTCATAAATCTGGGTTTTAGCATTATCTATAGTAACAGTATCTATAAAAACTATTGTCACAAGCTGAACAAAACCAAGGAGGGTTAAAATAAAGAAAAGAATTCTTGAGTTAAAACGCCGAAAAAAAAAGTCATATTAGTGATAAAGTCCCACCCCACCTAATACGGGGGCGCGCCTCGAGCTCCATTGATGTGTAAGGTGCACTGTAAATTTAACATCGCCGTCTTTATTATTTACTACGGAGACCTTCATTGTTTGTCCCGGAGACTTAGGATCCTGGTTTGGATGCCAAATGGCTACATCATATTGGCCATCCGGCAAATTATTTATGGTCATTTTACCTTGAGAATCGCTTCTTGCAAAATATGGTGTTTCCAGGACATAGATATATGCTTTCATCCAGTCGTGAATATTACATCCAATAACTACCACACCAGGTTTGTCAAAAAGCACTTTGTTTTCGGCTTTAACACCAGGGGGATACAAGGGAATTTCAAATGTTTTTGCAGGAGAAAAGGAGTAAATGTGATGGCGTATTTTATCATTATTGGGAAATGACACAGTAGTGCCAACCTGTATAGGTGTTACATAGTCAATGAATTCTTTGTCAACCTGGTCAATAATAACAGTTACCTGATGTTTTGACTCTTTAACAGTAAAAGAAGTGGGGGTTGCTGTTACAACTGCAAATTCTACCGGTTTGCCCTCAGTATCGGTAACAAGTGCTTTCAGATTTGCACCATAACAGTTGGAGACTAAAACTACAATAAAAAAGAAAAAACTAATGGTTATCTCAGTAAAAATCATAAAATAATTATTTTTTTTAATACAATTTCTCATTGTAATATCCCTCTTCTTTTAAAAACTATACATAATAGCAAACTTTGCAATGTTTTCATAATAATTCCACCCACTGGATCGTCCTAAAACACGTGAATAATCGGTATTTAAAGATAAATGTCCTGTTAGTGCATAACTGGCTCCAAGTAAAAGCTGATGGGAGAATCCGTGCATCTTGTATGTCCACAAGGTTTCCCCATAAGCATCATCAAGAATGTTTGCCTTAGAAAACCTTTTAATAGCCCTGATATACTCCGCACCTGCTGAGGAGAGAAAATCACCGGTATTGTAAAAATAACCCGGAGTGATAACTAAACGGGGAGCAACAAGAAAGTTGGCTATAAGTGAAATCCTCTGGCTATCGAGATCAAAAACGTTACCTGAAGCCCCCAACTCAGCAGCATTAAGGTCTTTGCCCCTTCTTGCGGTAAACAGATACCCTGCCTGCAAGTCTATCCGCTCACCAAAGTATTTTCCGGCATTAATCACGGCTGTATATATCATGCTGTCTCTGTTACTGTCATCTACGGTAAGATATGAGGCGGAGCCTTTCAGCGAAATCCATGGGATATCGTGACCTAAACCAAGTTTTTGTACTAAAACGAATGAAGGCCCTGCAACAACGCTGTCTAACTTATGATATCTGCCAAATATCTCACTGGATATATCGGCTGTAAGCCTTAATCTTGTATATTCACCAAGCTGATAATATCTGCCAAGGGAAATGGCTGGTGCTGTCACGAAATCTTCTCTTTTCTCATCTGGAATATATATATAATTTATATTATCCCTGTACTGGGTAGACAGGCTGGCATCTATTATCCATTCAGCCCATTCAGCATGCGAGGTGGATGAAAACATTATTATCAATAAAAAGAGGGATATACAAATGTTTAGAAGCCGGAATTTCCTGAAAATCTTCAAGGTAAACACCATCTTAGTTACCTCCGTATATAACTTATTTTGAAAAAGCCTAAAAATTTGAAATCAGATTGTTATGAAGTAGTGTACTCTAAGGTGGCCTCTGAAGTCAACATTTAATTTGTCAAGCTAAATGATATTTAACAGCATGAGAGAGTATATTCATTTAACTACCGTCTTTTTCCCTTTCATCCCAGAATTCTTTAAGTCTTCTGATTTCATCCTCAACATCAAAAAAACGAGCAACTATATGCGGATCAAAATGAGTGCCGGCACACCTCTTAATCTCATCCAAAGCCTTGTCAACAGGCCATGCCTCTTTGTATGGCCGTACCATGGTAAGAGCGTCAAACACATCGGCTACAGCCACAATTGCAGCGCTTTGTGGTATTTCATTCCCTCTTAAACCTTTGGGATAACCCGTTCCGTCCCACTTCTCGTGGTGATAGTAAGCAATGTCAGCAGACATTCTAAAAAGAGGCGTATTGCTCTTAGAGAGGATGCTGTGCCCGATTGTGGTGTGTGTCATCATTATTTTCCACTCCTCTGGGTCGAGTTTGGCGGGTTTTCTTAAAATACTGCCTGGTACCCCTATTTTTCCTGTATCGTGCATTGCAGCCGCAAGCGCTATTATCTCAACCACCTCAACAGGCCATGCGCATGCCCTTGCTATTTCTACTGAGTAAGAGGCCATTCTCCATATATGGCTTCCCGTATCAGAGTCATTAAAATGCCCTGCGTCTCCAAGCATAAATATTGCTGACTCCTGGCTTTCCTGTAACTGCTTTGTGCGCCTCTTAACAGTCTCCTCACACAGCCGCTTTTGATTGAATATTTCTAAATGAGCTGAAACCCTGTGTAATACAACAGACGGGGATATCGGTTTTGTGATGTAATCAACACCGCCAGCTTCAAACCCGCGGGACTCATCTCCCACATCTGCCAGTGAGGTTATAAAAATAACCGGAATTTCCTCAGTATCAGGGTTTTCTTTCAAACGGCTGCACGTATCGTATCCGTCAATTCCTGGCATCAAAACGTCCAGCAAAATCATATCTGGTTTTTCTTTTTTTGCTATATTTAAAGCCTCAGTGCCGTCTGTAGCAAAGGATAGTTTGTAAAAATCTTTCAATATCTGCCTCATCGCCTGTCTGTTTCCGGCCTCATCGTCAACTACCAGAATATTAAACTTAAGGGGTGAGGCACCCCCGCCGTAATGGGGTGAGGCACCCCCGCCGTAAATGCCTGTCATTGTATCTCCACATCAGGTTTAACAAGCGGCAGTTTTATTGTAAACTCCGCTCCGTCCTCTATGTTTGATACTGAAATGCTACCGTTCATCTTATTCTCTATAATTGCTTTAGACATGTAGAGCCCTATCCCTGTGCCACCCTCCCCCTTGGTAGTAACATACGGCTCAAATAGTTTATCTGCTATCGAATCGTCTATGCCGCCTCCATTGTCGCTTATGCGCGCAATCACGTTATTGTCTCCCTCACTTATATCAATCGTAATCAAACCATCCTTTGCAACTGCCCGCCCCTTTTTCTGTCCTGCATTTATCGCATCCCGGCTGTTATTTATCAGATTTAAAATAACCTGTTTTAATTCATTACGATAACCTGTTGTGTATATGCGGCATGTTTCCGGAGTGTTAATCTGCACGGAAATATCATTTTTTTTCAGCATATCAGAAAACAGATGGATGACCTCATAAAAGGCCTCTGTCACGTCAAAAGTATCCTGCCTGCCGGATGGCTTTAGAAAGTTTTGGAAATCCTCTACCGTGTGGGACATAAGCTTAATAAGCCCCATACATTGACTGACAAATTGTTTAAGATAACCTTTAGTTACCTCTCCGGCATCAAAGGCATCCTCAACGTCCTGCACTATAAGCCCCAGGGAATTGAGCGGCTGCCTCCACTGATGGGCAATAGCGCCAATCATTTCGCCCGTGGCTGCCATCTTTGACTGCTGAATCAGCATCTGCTCATCCATCCTCCGTTTGTTAACCTCTACCTCCACCTGTTTTTCCAGATGCCGCTGCAGATTATAGAGTTTCAGATGGGTCTCGATTCTTGAGATAACCTCATCGCTTTGAAAAGGTTTGCAGACATAATCCACAGCACCGCTTTTAAAGGCATTAACTTTCTCAGTAATGTCAGTAAGAGCGCTGATAAAAATTACAGGGATATCAGAAATTTCAGGTATGGCTTTGAGTTTCTTACACGCCTCATATCCATCCATCTCTGGCATAATAATGTCAAGAAGTATCAAGTCCGGCTGTACACTCTTAGCCGCTTCAAGTGCCATAATGCCGCTTGCAGCAAACATCAGCCTGTACTTATCCTGAAGTATCTGCCTCAGCAACTGTCTGCTGCCTGATTCATCATCCACTATCAATACGGTGCATCTGTTGTCTGCCATCTCAGACCTCCTGCAATTCTCTAAAGCTCCAGTTAATTAAACATGTAGTATATCATTTCTGGAATTGATTATGCTAAAGGATTTTATAAAAAATTACGTACATTGACAATAAACTGATACTACGCGCTGCTTACTGTACGGCCAAATCCATCCGGCTCAAAACCATAACTAAACATGGCTGACAGTATATCCTGTCTTTGCATATTGCCTTCAAGCAGGTACCTGATTTCATCAACAGTCCGCTTATTTTTAGGATTTTCAAGATTCTTCGACACCCTCAGAACCTCCTCTATGGTAGTTATCCCCTCGACTGCTTTCAAAAAACCATCCTCCACAAGCGAGGTCATCCCATAACGTCTGGCAATGTTTTCCGCCTCTTTTGACACTGCACCCTGTAACACCGCCCGCTTAATCTCATCATTCATGCACAGCAGCTCGTGAATTGCTATCATGCCCTTAAACCCGGTGTTGTTACATTGTCTGCACCCGCTGCCCCTGGAAAAACGTATCTTACCGTTTTTAATATCTGTTTCCACATCATGTATGAATAACGTGAAAAACTCAAGTTCCTCCCATCCAGGCATATATTCAACCTTACAGCCGGGACAAACTACTCTGACCAGTCTTTGCCCAAGTATGGAGACCAGTGTTGAAGACAACAGAAACGGCCTGATACCCATATCAAACAGTCTGGCTATGGCTGACGCTGCATCATTGGTGTGAAGCGTTGTAAAGAGCAGGTGACCGGTTAATCCAGCAGTTAAGGCCACTGAGGCGGACTCATGATCCCGCATTTCACCAAACATTATAATGTCAGGGTCCTGCCTTAGTGCCGCTTTTATCCCCCTGCTGTACGATGTTTCCCTTGAATCATCAGACCCTACCCGTACCTGTGATACACCGTCAATCAGATACTCAGGGGGGTCTTCGAGCGTTAGTATGCTGATGTCTTCACGGTTTAGGTAATCAAGGGTTGAGTAAAGCGTGGTACTCTTACCAGAGCCCGTAGGCCCAGTCACTATCACAATCCCTGAAGACATAGAGCACACGATTCGATACTTCTCGATAAGGTTTTTAAACATCCCAAGTTTTTCAAATGTTGGCACCACCTCAGCCTGAATTAAAATCCGTAACACCATCTTATCACCATAAACAGTAGGAATTACGGCTATTCTTAAGTCTGCCTCAATGTCTTTGTCCTCATAATAAACCCGCTTTCGGTCATCCACTATAATGTTTGGCACATGTGAATCTTTAAACCTGAAAAAATTCTTCAAACCCCTTACAAACGCAGCATTCAGTGTTTTTGGCAAACCAGGCTGTTCTATCAATATGCCGTCTATACGGAAACGGATTCTGAGATTGTGCTTTGAGGGTTCGATATGAATGTCTGAAGCGCCGGAATCTAATGCTTTCATTAAAAGCTGCATAAAAATATTCATATTGTGGTTTGATGAGTAGTACTTAGTGCCAACAGTAAGAACATCGGTTGCAGCAGAGGACTCCACTACAACTTTTTGTGATAATGATACGGCATCTTTATTGTCATAAACATGCGGGATAAACTCCAATATTTCATTTAAGCTGGCAAACGCAAATTCCACGTTAAACGTACGTGTAGTCTTGTCACCGCAGGCGGCCAAAGAGCTTGTTATTTCTCTTGCCATGTAGTTTTTAATCTTTTGCATATTTTTTATATCAAATTCAGAAATAATACATTGGTAAACCACTGTTGATGGCTCTCCCTGGTACTTCTTATAAGGAATAAATCTGTTTTCCATTAAAGTCTTCTGTGAAAAAGTGAAAAACAGTTCAGGGTCAACCTCCGACATATCCGGCTTGATGCGCGGTATGTTGTTTTGTTTTGCTATGGTTTTAAGGAGTGTCTCTTCACTAATTAGTTTCAGGTCTTCTACTAAGAGAGTGCCAAGTTTCTTTTGAGGATTAACTTTCTGAATTTCTAAAACTTTTCTTAGTTGATCTTTAGTTATTTTCCTGTTAATAACGAGGTATTCACCAAGAGGGACATTTATCTTATTTAGTTGGATAAAAGATATTAACTGGTTGGATGTTAATATCTTTAACTCTATAAGTACACTGCCCAAAAGGGCTACCTCGCCCTGTTCTCTTAATTGATTTTGCCACTGTAGGGCCGACATCAGCTGCTTTTTATTAATGACTCCGGAGTCAATCAGCATTTCACCGATTCGCCTCCTCCGTTCCGTTGCCATGTTTTATCCTGTTCTGAAGTGCAGCTCATATGTGCTTTTTGAACTTATGTCCAGGGCATTTAGAGACTCTATAATCTTAATCATACCGGTCTCTTTGCCTGACTTGTTGCAATTAGCACATTCCTTATATCCGTCCGGTGAGTGAGCAAAGCGTATGAAAACATCGTCGCCTTTGACTGTTTCTGCCACGATTTAACACGTATCCTCGCCCTTGACTCTTTTTATTCGTACAACATGATCCAAATTAAGCAGCTCGAAATGCTCAGTTATTATCCACATAAACGCAGACCCCCCCCATTTATAAACTAACCTGCCTGTTCCACATCAAAACCCAAGACATTTAACATATGGAATAGCCGTTGTCACAATACATGACAACCCGCACATTCTAATAAAAAACATATTGTATTGTCAAATTGCCATCTTCTGATGTAAAATTGTGGACATCAGGTTTGCCATAGGTTGAAAATGCTTTAATAAAGGGGTTGATTTGTTTACAGCAGTGAAGGAGGAGGCTCTTTGCGGCAGATATAGCCATTGTCTGTCATACTATCTGAGTGCTGTCATTGAAGTCTCTAAAGCTGTGCAACGTGAAGTTGAACTTGAAAGCATTCTTAGCGTAATTGTTGAACATACTGCCGTTGTAATGGAGGCTGACAGATGTACGGTTTTTGTTTATGATGACGAAAAGGAGGAGCTGTGGAGCTATGTTGGAAAGGGCCTGAATCAAAATGAAATCAGATTTCCGGTAACTTATGGAATAGCCGGATATGCCGCAAGAACCTGCCAAAAGGCTAATATTCCTGATGCCTATGATGATGAAAGGTTTAATAACGAATTTGATTTAAAAACAGGCTACAGGACACGCTCTGTGCTATGCCAACCAATGATAAATAATGAGGGAACACTGGTTGGCGTTTTGCAGGTAATTAACAAAAAAGACGGATTACATTTTGACGAAAACGACGAGATGCTGATTGAATCTTTAGCAGCTCATGTGTCAATTGCAATTGAACGGGCTTTTTTAACAGAACATTATATAGAAAACAAAAAAAATCAGGAAATGATGAATCTCTCTCATGACATCCAGATGGGAATGCTTCCAAATGATTTTTCAGTCAGCAAATACGTTGAAATACACGCCTTCATCTCTCCGACAAAAGAGGTGGGGGGGGATTTTTACGATTTCCACTTTATTGCCGAAAATCTGCTGTGCTTTACCATTGGGGATGTCTCTGATAAGGGGGTACCAGCCGCTTTATTTATGATGATGGTTAAGACTCTGTTTAGGGCTCTTTCCAAAAAATATACAAATCCAGCGGATATCCTGAAGGCTATAAACAGTGAAATTGCAGAGGATAATGAGACCATGATGTTTGTAACCATGTTTGTGGGAGTTCTAGATATAAACACAGGTAAGCTCTTATATTGTAGCGGTGGGCATAATCCCCCGCTTATACTGACAGGAGGGGGTATTGCTGTGGAGTTAGAAACAGATATGGGCCCGGCTCTTGGGCTTATGGGTGATGCAAATTTTAAGGAAAACACTGTCACACTTGACAAAGATAATGTTATATTCACATACACAGACGGTGTGGATGAGGCTAAGGATGGAGACGGGAGGATGTTTACGTTAAAACGTCTTAAACATTCACTGTGCAGAGCTCATATAGGCTCATTAAAGGCACTGAATGACAGTGTGTTGGCAGAGGTTGGACAATTTACAAAAGATGCCCCGCAATCTGACGACATAACCATATTGTCTGTTAAATACCTTGGCTGCACAGGTTGACTATGACAGATATGCCTGATAGCGACAACTATGAACTTACAATATCGGCTGTGGTAGAAAATATACCGGTCATTTTGAAATTTACAAAGGGTATTTTGAATGAGCTGGGCTTTAACAAACATGACTCTTTTGACGTGCAAACGGCTGTGGATGAGGCATGTATAAATATAATAAACCACGGGTATGAAAAAGAGGAAAGTGGTGATATTTGCATTAAAGTTAATAACAGTGCGGATGCCTTTGTGATTTCAATACAAAGTTACGGGAAACCCTTTGACCCTGAAACTGCAGCCAAACCAGATTTAACATCACAGGTTTCAGAAAGGAGGATTGGTGGCCTTGGAGTTTATCTTATACATCAGCTTATGGATAAAGTTAGTTACCATTACTCTGATAACGTAAGTACACTTACAATGATAAAACACAGAAATGTTTGACTATAACAAACTATAAAAGGGGGAATTTTTATGAAATTTGATTCTAAAAAAGACAAGGAAGGGAATCTTTGTTTTGATTTTAAAAAACAAAACGATATTTTGGTAGTAACCATGTCGGGAAGCATGGACAGCCAGAGCGCCTCTGAGTTTGCTAAGGTTATTGACGAAAAGCTCAACTCAGGTGAAAATGTTTTCATAGTGAATCTTAATTCACTTGAGCATTTAAGCAGCGCCGGTTTGAGAAACATCGTAATAGTCTTAAAGAAACTTGATACGCTGGGTAAAAAAATGTTCTTTGTTTCCTCAAATGAAGATGTTAACAGGATATTTAAAATGGCAGGGCTGTATAACAGTCTCATCAAGATTTTTGATGCCGAGGAGGCAGCTTATAACGCAATCAAATGACGGCAAACTAAGGGTTTATCTTTTAACCAGCTTTAGTTTAAAATTTCGTGTATGTTTTATAATTCGTGATAGGATAAGGGATTGAAAAAATTTGAAAAAGTGCCATTTGCGGATTTGAGGGCCCAGTATCTTTTAATTAAAGGAGAGATGGATGCGGCGATTGAAAGCGTAATAATGGACAGCGCCTTCATTGGCGGCAAGCACGTTAAAGATTTTGAAGAGAGTTTTGCTAAATATACTAAAACAAAACATGCAATAGGAGTGGGAAACGGAACCGATGCCCTCTCCGTCTCTCTGAAATGCCTCGGAGTTGCCGCAGGAGATGAGGTCATAGCGCCGGCAAACAGTTTTATTGCCACCTCTGAGGCCGTCACTGCTATCGGCGCTAAAGTTGTCTTTGTTGATTGTAACCCTAAGAGTTATAATATTGATACCAATAAGCTTGAAAAAGCCATAACTAAGAAAACGAAAGCCATAATACCGGTTCACTTGTACGGTCAGCCTGCCGATATGGATAAACTTACGGGCTTTGCAGAGGCTTATAACCTCTACGTGATAGAGGACGCTGCTCAGGCTCACGGGGCGCTTTATAAGGGCAGAGCGGTTGGTACGTTAGGATACGCCGCTTGTTTTAGTTTTTTCCCCGGTAAAAATCTTGGCGCTTATGGGGATGCCGGCGCTGTAACCACAAATAATGATAACCTTGCCGTTAAGATAAAGATGTACGCTAACCACGGCAGAGTGGATAAATATAACCACGAGTTTGAGGGCATAAACAGCCGCCTTGATGGCCTTCAGGCTGCTATATTAAATGTTAAATTGAGGCATTTAGATAGCTGGACAATGAAAAGACGCCAAATTGCCGATATTTATAATGAGAAACTAAAAGACGTAGTTATAACCCCATGGGTTATGCCCGATGTCACTCACGTCTATCATCTATATGTGATACAGGTACATGGTGACAGACAAAAACTTATAAAACATCTCTCTGAACATGGCATCTCAACCGGTATTCACTACCCTACACCGCCTCCTTTTCTTAAAGCCTACGGCTACCTTTCTCATAAACCGGAGGACTTTCCGGTTTCATTTGGTTTAAAAGACAAAATACTAAGTTTACCCATACATGGGGATATGACAGATGAGCAAGCGCACTATGTGACTGATGTTATAAGGGATTTTTATAATGCTGGTTGAACTCTCTAACGCCTCATCTGATTTAGAGAATATATTGTGAAACAGGTACTGATGCGAGGCGGGGAGGTGTTTGTTGAAGATGTGCCGGCACCTGTGACAGCCCCTGGCTTTGTAGTTGTAAAAACAGCTTTTTCGGCAATTTCAGCAGGGACAGAGTTAACCGGCATCAAACACGGAGCAACTCCACTTTGGGAGCGTGCGCTAAGAGAGCCGGAAAAGATTAAGCAGGCAGTTAGTGTGGTATCCCAACGTGGTCTTAAGAGTGCTTACTCTTTGATAACTGACAAACTAAACAGCGGAAACCCTGCCGGATACTCTCTTTCCGGTACTGTTATAGAAACTGGCGAGGGTGTAGATGAGTTTACTGTTGGAGACAGAGTGGCCTGTGGAGGAAACAAGTATGCGTATCACAGTGAGGTCATAACAGTTCCGCAAAATCTTGCTGTAAAAATTCCTGACGGCTTAGGAATGTCACAAGCATCAACGGCAACAATTGGAGCAATTGCGCTTCAGGGAGTTCGCAGGGCAGCGCCCACAATTGGAGAGGTGTTTTGTGTCATAGGGCTTGGCATACTTGGACAGTTGACAGCTCAAATTTTAAAAGCAAACGGCTGTGTGGTTATCGGTACTGATGTTGACCCTCAAAGGACAGCTCTTGCCACAACCCTTGGAATGCAGTACGCTTTAGAGCCTGAACACGGAGCAGAGACCGGTGTAGATGCAGTAAAACGCCTCAGTAACGGGCTTGGCGTTGACGGAGTTATAATTACGGCCTCATCTGCCTCGGATAGTATAATTTCAACCGCGTTTAAGATGTGCAGAAAAAAGGGACGGGTCGTGCTTGTAGGAGATGTGGGGCTTAATCTTAACAGGGGGGATTTTTACGAAAAAGAACTGGATTTTTTTATCTCGACCTCCTATGGCCCAGGCAGGTATGACGGCGTGTATGAGGAAAAGGGACTTGATTATCCGATAGGGTATGTCAGGTGGACTGAAAACCGGAATATGTCAGAGTTTTTGCGCCTCGTTGCCTCAGGTCTTATAACGCTGGATCAGCTTATAAGCGCAACATTTCCGATTGATGAGGCAAAACACGCTTATGATGAATTAAAAAGGCCGGAGAGTAAACCGCTTATTATTCTTTTATCATATCCTCAAGCCGATACTGAGGTGGTAAACCGGGTGGTATTTAACCATTCAGCAAAACCTATGAAAGGTAACCGGATACAAATAGCCATTGCTGGGTGCAGTAAATTTGCCCGTGCCGTACATTTGCCTAATTTGAGGGAGTTAAAAAACCTTTATCACTTACGAGCAATTATGAACAGAACCGGTCTTGTTGCAAAAAACTCGGCAAAACAATTTGGAGCGGATTATTCAACGACCGATTACAATGAGCTTCTAAAAGACGAAACCATAGATTCAGTTTTAATTGCAACAACACACAATCTTCATGCTAAGATGGCTTATGATGCGCTTTGTGCCGGAAAGCACGTTTTTGTGGAAAAACCTCTTGCTCTGACAAGGGAGGAACTCTCACGGTTTGCCGATTTCTATCAAACAGATTCTCAGTTATTTCTTAAACCTGTACTTATGGTTGGTTTTAACAGGCGGTTTTCTCCCCACATTCAAAAAATTAAAAAGCTGACAGAGAAGCGTACCAGTCCTTTGATAATAAGCTACCGAATAAATGGCGGATTCGTTGCCCCGGATAATTGGATACAAACCCCAGAGGGTGGCGGACGAAACCTCGGGGAGGCCTGTCACATTTATGATATCTTCACATTTCTAACCAACTCACGTGTAAAAACCATAGAGGCAATGTCTGTTTCCCCACTTGCCGGATATTATATGAGAAATGATAATTTTACAGCCGTTATGAGTTTTGAGGATGGCTCTCTTTGCACACTAACTTATACGTCTATGGGCAGCAATGACTATCCCAAGGAGCGTATGGAGGTGTTTTTTGATGGTAAGACACTTGTTCTTGACAACTACAAGACTACCTGGATATATGGAACTCCCTCTGCAGTGTTAAAAACAAAAACAACTGAAAAAGGACACAAAGAGGAACTGACAGCCTTTGCTAAGGTTTTTGCAACTGCTGATATTGTTATTAAAAATTGGCCAATTGAGTTTTGGCAACTCTTGCAAGCAACCGATATAGCCTTAAGAGTTGAGGAGCTTATCACCTGATACCAACTTGATACAGTTGAAAAATCCTTGCTATCCCCCCTAATGATGTTGAAGTACCTGTTGCTACAGAATTGGTACAATCTGTCAGACTATGGACTGGAGGAGTCGTTGGATGATAGGCTGAGTTTCAGGAGGTTTCTGAGGTGGATGAGTATGCACCGGATCATTCAACGATAAGCCGTTTTCGAGACGAGCTGTTAAAGGATAAGCTAAAGGAGGAGATATTTTTGGAGTTGGAAAGGCAATTTGATAATATGGGAATCCGGAAGCACAATGAACGTGTAAAGATAAAAGACGGTTTAATGTCAAAAGGGTGTTATAGGCGCAAATTAACAGAGCGAGAGAAATCAAGAAATAAGCTGCTTTCAAGATATAGGTCATCAGTGGAGCGAGTGTTTGGGACTTTGAAACGCAGTTATGGATATACCAGAAATTCTGTAAATCCTATTTAACATAAACACTTATCTTATTTTTTTTACAAAACTCTGTAATAAATTCAACCTGGCTTTTGTAAAATTCCTTGTAAAATTTAAACTTACTCACTTTTTTGTTATAATTGAGTCTCCCAAACCATATTTCATTTACAAATGATACGGCATCAAGAATTTTTGTCAAATCCTGCCTAATTATGTTGGGAGTAGGGTATGGCTCAAGGCTTACCCATGTTTTAAAACCCCTTTCAGCAAGCTGTCTTAACGCATGCAGCCGGTCTTTAAGGGTTGCCGCATAAGGTTCATAATCTTTCCTGAAACTCTCATCCAGGGATACAATAGTTATCCCATATTCATTGTTTTTCGTCAAATCATTGTGTTGCATCGAATCCACCGGATAGATACCTTTTGTAAGAGTAGTACACGGGATACACTGCTCATTGAGCCTCTTTATTATCTCAAGCGATAAAGCAGCAATATCTTTATATCCGTACATAAACGGATCCGTTGAAAAACAAAGGTGAACATAACTGATTTTACTCTTTAGCTTTAGAACCTCCTTCTCAAGAAGTTCCAAAGCGTTTGACACTATTTTAGGCTTTCGCCAATCGTCGTAATCCTTTATCCTCCCTGCCCTTTTTTTGATAAGCATGGCATAACACGGATACAAACACCCGTGCGCACAACCCTCCACGTGGTTTATGCAGTAGCTGCCGTGCTCCACACCTGTTTTATAAAGCAGGGTTTTTCTCGTTATAGAATCCATCATAATTTTGTATTTTTGCTTTTATGTATCGTTGTTGGCAATACCGGTCTTTAAATTTTACCAAAACCGTTATTATTAAAACGGAGAAAGTAGCAATTTGAAACATTTTGTATCTAATTGATATTGAAAGGATTTTTTGAAGCCACCGAAGGGATTCGAACCCCCGACCAGCTGATTACAAATCAGCTGCTCTACCGACTGAGCTACGGTGGCTTAGTGTTTATATTATATCACGTTTTTATTAAATTATTAAATACCCTTATTAAAATTTCAGTCAATTTTTTATGAGCAGGCCATAAGCCGGATTCTGTTTCATGTGGCCATTCATCTAAACTGAACGGTCGCCCGCTCACTTATGCGGTTGGTACCCGTTTGCCTTCCATATTTCTATGGAATTGGGTGGGCTGCCCAAAAAGCAAATCCTATTCCACCTTTCTCCAGAGGGGGTTTACAAACTCTCATCGTTACCGATAAAAGTGGTGAGCCCTTACCTCGCCTTTTCACCCTTACCTGCAGCTATTAACCACAGGCGGTATGTTTTCTGTTGCACTTTCCCTGGGGTTGCCCCCGGCTGCCGTTAGCAGCCCTCTTGCCCTATGGAGCCCGGACTTTCCTCTCCCCCTGGCATCTGCTCCTGCCAAGGGCAGCGGCCACATGGCCTGCTCATATTTGCCCTTATTTTTTACTTTTAGACTTGTCTCCTTTTTTTACACTGGCCTGTGAATCTTTCTTAGCCTCTACAGGTTTGTCCTTTTTTACTTCAACTGGTTTTTCTTTCTTTATCTCAACTGGGTGTTCTTTTTTGATTTCTACAGGTGATTCCTTCTTAATTTCAAGTGGGTGCTCTATCTCCAGTGGTTGTTCATTTTTTACTTCAACCGATGTCTCTTGCTTAATTTCAACAGGATGTTCCTTCTCAGGCTCAAACGCCGGTCCGATTTCAATCGGCTTTTCCTTTATGTGTTTAAAAAACACCGCACCAAGCGGAGGCAGTTGCACGGAAAGTGAAAACGGCCTGTTTTGCCACCAAACGTGATCAGCATGGAAACCACCCCAGTTACCAATGTTGCCACCCCAGTAGCGTTCCGAATCGCTGTTTAACACCTCTTTGTAAAATCCCTCAAATGGAACCCCTATTCTATAATTTAATCTCGGTACAGGTGTAAAATTAAATATGCAGATCATTACCTCATCCGTATTTTTTGACTTTCTCATAAACGACACTATGCTGTTGCTGTAGTCGGTGAAATCTATCCACTCAAACCCCTCGTGGCTGAAATCAACCTCGTAGAGGGCTCTTTCCTCTTTGTAGATGTGGTTTAGATCTCTCATGAAGTTAAGCAGCTTCTGATGCGGCTCATACTCAAGCAAATGCCAGTCAAGGCTGGTCTCAAAATTCCACTCCTTCCACTGCCCAAACTCCCCGCCCATAAACAAAAGCTTTTTGCCGGGCTGGGCATACATATATGCGTAGAGTAGTCTCAGGTTTGCAAACTTCTGCCACATATCCCCTGGCATTTTATCCAGCATCGAGCGTTTCAGGTACACTACCTCGTCATGGGAAAGCACGTTTACAAAGTTTTCCGTAAACGCATAAAGCAGTGCAAAAGTCAGATTATTATGGTGATAGCGCCTGTGAACCGGTTCCTTCTGAAAATACAACAATATGTCATGCATCCACCCCATGTTCCATTTGAAGCTAAACCCAAGACCTCCCAAATATGTTGGTCTTGACACCATAGGCCATGCCGTTGACTCCTCGGCTATCGTTAAAATACCGGGATGATAGGCATGCACCACCTCATTAAATCTCTTTAGCATTGCAATAGCTTCAAGGTTTTCCTTTCCTCCATATTGGTTAGGAAGCCACTCACCATGCTTTTTGGAATAATCAAGATACAGCATTGAGGCCACTGCATCCACCCTTAAGCCATCCAGATGGTATTTATCCAGCCAAAACAGCGCATTCGCGATTAAAAAGTTGGTGACCTCAACTCTGCCATAGTTAAAAATGAGAGTGCCCCACTCTTTGTGCTCACCGCGCCTTGGGTCGGCGTGTTCGTAGAGTGCCGTGCCGTCAAAATATGACAGACCGTGAGAGTCCCTCGGAAAATGCGCCGGCACCCAGTCCATTATGACACCTATGCCGTTTTGATGGCAACAATCTACGAAGTACATGAAATCCTCAGGGGTTCCAAAGCGGCTTGTCGGAGCAAAGTACCCGACCGGTTGATAACCCCAGGATGCATCCAGCGGATGCTCAGTCACAGGGAGCAGCTCTATGTGTGTATAACCAAGATCCCTTACGTATGAAACCAGCTGGTCTGCCATCTCACGGTAGGTCAGCCACCGTGGCATTCCATCCCCAGCCGCCTGTCTCCATGAGGCAAGATGTACCTCATAGGTGCTGCAGGGCTGCTCCAGCCAATTCTTCTTTGGTCTTTCCTCCATCCACTTATCATCATTCCACTTGTAACTGTTTATGTCATATACTATGGAGGCGCTCTTTGGCCGTACCTCTGCGTAAAATCCATATGGGTCGGCCTTTATCCCTATATAATTATTATACTTACCCTTTAACTCAAACTTATAAACATCTCCCTCCTGTAAGGCAGGTATAAATATCTCCCACACACCAAATGCGCCACGCAATCTCATCTGATGGCGTCTGCCGTCCCAGTTGTTAAAATCCCCGATTACACTTACCCTTGCGGCATTAGGAGCCCAAACGCCAAAAAACACTCCGTTTATTCCGTTTATTTCCATCACATGAGCACCCAGCTTTTCATACTTCTTGTAGTGGGTACCCTCGCTGATTAAGTGCAGATCAAAATCGCTTAATATTGGCCAAAAAGAGTACGGATCATCATACTCTAACTCCGTGCCGTCATCCAGCACAGCCTTCAGTCTGTACGGAAACGCATTAGATTCTTTTTCCACTATAGCTTCATAAAAACCCTCAGCTCTTACCTTTGTGCACTGATAGACCTTATTGTCATCTTTTCTAACTACATACAGCTCTCTGCTACCGGGCAGAAATGCCCTCACTGCTACAGCATCTTTATTTTCAAACTTAATCGGATGGGCACCTAAAATTGAAATCGGATCTGCATGACATGAACCAAGTATCGCATTAACATGCTCATTAAACTCCATCGTATAACCTCCTCACTGTTTCTCGCTTTATTTTATCAAACCATTAATCATGCTCATGGTGTTTTTACTACTCGCCGATAATGATAACCTATATGAGACTCTGTTGTCAACGAAAGCCTGCAGGCCAAAATCCGATTTTGATTTTAAAAGATAATTTTAGAAACCCCAGCCCTTACAAACTGTTAAATGCCAAGATATTTCAGGGGATTTTCAGTGATTGTCCTCATGACCGACTGCTCGTCAAAGCCCAGACTGATTAGTCTTTTTGCAGCCTCCATAAGGGACATTGAGCCTCCCATGAGAACCCCCTTAGAGTCGGCAATGCGTCCTGTGGCAAGGGTGGTTTTGGCCTCCTTTACGGAGTCCGAGACAAGGATTATCTTCTCTGGAGGTTTTATTTTAAAAAGAAGCTCGATAGTTTTTGGGTGAAGGTGGTTTTGGTCCCCAATGACCTCTACATAAATATCCTTATTTATTAGAGCAAAACCTGTGAGTCCTGGCTCTCTGTGGTGAAATAAAGGCATTGCATTAAATAGATGGGTAACTCCCGTAGCTCCCGCATAAAACCCCGCCTCTGCCTGTGAGTACGTTGCCTCAGAGTGCCCCATGCTGACGATAACCCCACGCTTTACCACACGCTTTATTAACTCAATTGCGCCATCCAGTTCCGGTGCAATTGTTATAATTTTCACGATGTCTTCAAAGCCCTCAACCAGCCTGTCAAAGATGTTAACATCGGGATTAATAAAAGACTGTTTGTTTAATGCTCCGCACTTAACGGGATTGAGAAATGGTCCTTCAAGATTTACCCCTGCAATTTTGGACTGTGTTGTTAATTTGTTTTCCGCCTCTGCCTTTTCTTGAATTTCAATTGCCCTTTTAACCGTCTCTATGTGTAGGCGCATGACATCTATTTCATCACTGTAAATCGTTGGCAGGATTTCAGTTACACCGTGCTGAAAATGAACTTCAGCCATACGGATAATCTGTTTGCGTGAGGCAGTTGAGGTGTCAAACCCGCCAATTCCATGCGTATGGATGTCAAGCACCCTCATGCGGCAAAAATCCTCTTTTTTAGCATAGTAAAACATATTATACCAGTTATCAAACAAATCAGTCCTTC
>JADFYB010000136.1:0-2779 GCA_015233245.1 Nitrospirota bacterium
AGCACCCCAGTACATAAATTCTTAATATATAATTATAATATCAGAACTCTTTTTTTACAAGTAATAATACTACGAAAAAATTATTGTTACAAATTCGGCAGACACAGTTCGTCAAATACCCGGCTTACAAGCGTACCCGCCAATCTTTGGTCGTGGGTTCTGTTAAAATATGCCGTAAAGAGTTTTTCTTTAATATCTTTTACGTAGAGCTCGTAACTGCTTACAGCATTTACTATCGCTGCAGCATCTTTTGGTATTTTTATTATGAATGAGTTAAACTGCCAGCTATAGATTATAAACTTTGCCTCATGTTTACTATCAGCAGTGTATTTAAAACCACCCTCTGCTATAACATCCTGCTTTCCCATATAATAGTACCCTTGCTTTAATGTCTCACCAGGTACTGAAATCTCATTTGAATCCTTAAGGTATTTAGAATCAATAAATTCCTCAGGGAATTTTTTTATTCCGTCAGGGATTATCTCATCTAAAACCTGTTCTAATAATTTATCTACGTCTCTTTGTGTTTTTGTTTTCTTTGCTTTCTTACGGGATTTAGCAAGATCAATCCGCTCTCGTACAAGACCTGTCAAACCCTCATAGAGAGGTTTTAGATATTTTGCCGGGTCAAGACCAAGTGCCTTAAGCACTGCACTGTCAAGTGCCTGCCTGTCTTTGAGTTTAACCTCCTCAAATATGGACTTTACCGGACGACTCGAAAGCTTATTAAAGACATCTATAATTTTATTTTCCTTTTTAGCATCAACTTTTTCTATATTTGGAACAAATAAGCTCTCTATTTCAGGGCCATAAAGTGTCAACAAGCCATCACCTAAGTTCACTCGTCCTGAAACCTCCACACTCATAAAAGTTAAAGTTGAATTTAAAACGGCACAGTCTAATAAGGTATTCCGATCACTATGGAATACACCCTCAAAAGCCACATCACCTATTAGACAGAGTGAATTATTCACAGGGAATGAAAATCGCTCACTTACAAAACGATTTATCATAAAATTACCATACCTTTTTTCACCTAATGAATACCAATAATTTCTACTGGAAACAGACGGAACATCCGGAAATAGAACTCCTTCTTTTTTTTGACTGCCACCGACCCTTGTTCTTTGCTTTTCTCCCCATTCAATATACCTGAGGGCTCCCATTTTTTTTGCTCTTCTCAATTCGTTTTTACCATAGTTACAGTAAAGCGCTGATAATTTTATTTTATCCGGGTCTATTATCAGTGAATCTATTTCCTTTGGTGATGTAACCAGTGCCGATACAAACTCCTCTTCTATCCCCCAGTGTTTAATCTTTTTGTCTGTTAAGTGAAAAAACTCGTTTATGCCTGTCGTATAACCTCTTCTAACATCAGCGAGCTCCTTTAATTGCACAAGTTTATCACTGCACTTTTCCATTATCTCAAAATATATCTCCGGCGCTCGCAGATACTTACCTAACCGTACTGTTTTACCTGAATCTTCAATCTTATCAAGAAGCTCTCCCTGCTTTAAAACATTTATCCTGAAATTATCGTTTTCGTAGCTTGCACGGCCATGTAAATTATTCTCAATCGTCTCGTTTTTAATTTTATAGTGCTCTGATCCTGATTTTTCGATTGAATTAGTCAGCTTATAAAGATTAAACCATCTGTCCATTGGCAGTTTTACATCCCACGGAATCAGTTCTTTAAGGCGTTTCTTGATTTTGACAAATTTTACGTTATTTTCGCTTCTTTGTTTTATATCTTTGCAAAGCTCAAGTATTATAAAAACCGTGTTAACGGCGGCATCGTCAAACCATGCCTCGCAACGGGACTCTACCACTGCGATTATCTTGAATTTTCTCAGAAAGAATTTTTGAAGCTCATACCCATACGCCACATCAAGCCACGAATTTGAAGTAACAATGCCCATCCGACCGCTATCTTTAAGAAGCCTTGCAGCATGAAAAAACAGGTACGCATAAATATCAGCCTGTCCTGATAACTTTGTGCCTCCGTTATTGAAAAGCTCAGAATACTCGGTTCTCCAGTCAGCTATGAGAGTTTTTTCAATATCACCCTTATAGCCCTTTATGCGCCTCTCTATGAGTTCCTGCCGTATATATGGGAAATTTCCAACAATTGCGTCAAACTGCGGGATTGGCTCATTAATCGTAAAATCAGAGTTGGGTGCCGGCTTAGGTGGCGGAAACTTAAAAATGTCTCCGGCTTTTACTTCAAAGAAATCTTTCGACAGTATTCTTGGGAAATTAGCGTAGTCCTCTATGTTTTGCCTGTAAAGGTTGATTGTTGCCAATTCGGCTGGGAAACGTGCAATATCAAATCCCCATATTTGAGAAATCAATTCTTTATGGCTTTTAGCCCCCTCATGTCTTAGCTTGTCATACGCTCTGATGAGAAAAGTGCCGGTTCCGCAGGTCGGATCCAAAACCCTGTCAGACTTTGTTGTTATGCAAAACGATATGATTAAATCCACAAGTTCTTCATTCGTAAAGTATTGCCCAAGCGTATGTCTCTCCTGTGGCGGAATTAATTGCTCGAAAACGTTTCCAATAACATCCTACGGCATATTGGAAAAATTGTATCTGTTAAGGTTATCTATAAGCTTAATAAGCGGAGCAACAGCATTTTCTGGAAAAGGCACTTTATCAGGAAAATCCTCTTCAAACACTGCCTGATAGTCTATCTGCTGGGCTGTTTGAAAATATTCTCTTATTTTACCGTCTATACCCGCAGGATTTAAGCCGGTTAGTTCAAATTTGGGAATATCCG
>JADFYB010000136.1:2879-7764 GCA_015233245.1 Nitrospirota bacterium
AACCTGTGGACTCTTGATACCGCATCAAGTGCGTATGGTGTTCTCCAGATGACTGCATTTGTCATATTCCATGTTACAAAATAATCGGCAGACATAGAGCGTGCCTTTTCTGCGGCATTATTAAGCAGCTCGTCGTTATCAACCGGAGTTACCGGTGTTTTTAACTCCCATCCGCAAAATCCCTGATTACTCTGCCTGTTTAAGCATATCTGAATATCAGGAAATCTTGTCTTACCCTCTGATACCTGAAGGGAGGTCTCAGATGTGGCCACTTCAAATGAGGAGGTCATGTCTTTTAAGAATTCATTAAGCCACGATGTTACCTGAGCCGCAAACTCTCTCTCATTAGATTTAGTATCGGTCATTGATGGCGTATTTTATCATTAAAAAGTAAATAATCCCAATCTGTATTTTTTTGGTTAAAACGTACTGGAAATGTTTTCAATAACTGTAAAAGCGTCCTCTTTTAAGTCTTTTATGTCCTGTACATCCATACGCAGCTCTGTCATCGCTTTTTCATAGACATTAAAAAAATCCTCGTCAGATTTAATCAGCGATGCGCCAGAAAAACCATAGTATTGACTCAGATGCTCGGCTAAAATAATCACATTCCATAGTTCTTTTGCTTCAGAGTAGTGTTCCATGCTGCGCGGAGTACCAAGCTCAGTGTTGTGATGATACTTTATCGCCTCAACAATGGAGCTATCCACTTTCCAGCTTTTTACAACAAGTGCGCTTACCTCTGCATGGTTTGTGCTAAACTCATTGTCTTCCTTATCAATAATTTCAACTGAATTAGACATTGCCATGTCAACGTATTTTCCATATTCCTGAAATTTATTTAGCAACAGCGGTAGAGCACAATCATGAAACAATCCCATAAGATAGGCTGAATCTGTATGTTTGGAATTAGTCTTACCGGCAATAAATGAACACAGAGTGGCAGAGGCTAAAGAATGTCTCCAAAATGTCTCGGTAACATTGCCGATTTTTTTGAGCGAGACATGCAATAGTGCCGCTAATATCATATCGGCAAAGTTCTTTATACCTAACACTTGTAATGCCCTCACGATGTTATCCACCTTGCCGGAGCCGTATATCGGTGAATTTGCAAACTTTAACAAGACCGCCGTAACAGCCACATCTTTCCTTATAAGCTCAGTGATCTTATCCAGTGCCGGAGTTGGTTTATTTAACTCAGTCCGAAGATCATTTATTATTACAGGACACGGCGGAATGTTTAAACTCTTTATGTTTACCTGCTTTTGTATGGCTTCATTTGTTCTCACATATATTTTTCCGAGGAATGATTTAAGTTTCTGTTCAATAATTTCGTTATCAATCGGTTTCTTAATGTATCCAGATACGTTGGCTGAAACGCACTTTAAAATGCTTCCGCCGTCATGCTTTTCAGTAATCATCACAAAAGGGAGATCCTTTGTCGCAGGATTTTGCCTTGAAAACAAAAGCAGTTTATATCCGTCAACGTAGTCGTCATCCCAGTCACTTAAAATTAACTCTAAGTCTTTGATTGTTTGCAGTTTTTTAAAAGCATCAGTGTCATTAAAAACTTTTTCATAAGTAATCCAGGAAAAATGCTTTTTCAAATAAAGCTCAAGAGTTCTGTGCAAATCCAGTGAATGTGATATTACAAGCATCATAAAAAGTTACTGCTCCTTTCGGTTAAACTTACAACATCATCTGTATGTTTAGCCGTTATTATTGTTAGAAATTCTATTTTTATTGATAACCATTAAAATGTATCAGCGATATTCTCTAAAACCTCGCCGGCATCTTCCTTCAGGTCTCTTATGTCAATTACATCAAGTTGCAATTCCACCATGGCCTTCTCATAGACATTAAAGAAGTCCTCGTCAGACTTAATTGGCATTGTTCCTGAGTAACCGTAGTATTGGCTTATGTGCTCTGCCAAAACAAGTATAGCCCATAACTCTCTAACATCGCGATAGTGTGCGGAGTTAAGCGGCATGCCTATATCTACACTGTGGTGGTATCTGACTGCCTCAACAATAACATCTTCTACTTTCCATGTTTTCACTACAAGGGCACTTACATCAGAATGATTGGTACTGTACTGTTTGTCCTCCAGTGCAATCCCGTCAGTTGAGTTGGATAAAGCTAGATCAGCATATTTTTCATACCCCGGAAATCTCCTTAAAAACAACGGTATTGAGCAATCGTGAAACAATCCGGCAAGATACGCAATGTCTGCGTGTTTGGGATGTTTCCTGTTTGCTATAAAAGAGCACAGTACCGCAGAGGTTAACGAGTGCCGCCAAAACGTCTCAGTAACTACGCCGATATCTTTGATTGCTTCCTGCAAGATGGCAGATAAAACCATATTGGCAAAATTATCCAAACCAAGTATATGAAGTGCCCTGAGAACGCTCTCAACTCTCCCTGCGCCATAAATTGGTGAGCTTGCCAATTTTATTATTGATGATGTAAGAGCCACATCCTTTTGTATATATTCAACAATTTTATCTAAAGCAGGAGTTTGCTTCTTTAGCTCAGCCCGAAGCACATTAACTATAGCTGGACACGGTGGTATGTTTAAACTCTTTATAGCTACCTGCTTTTTTACAACGTCTGAACCTGCTACGTTAACTTTCTCAAAAAAAGGCTTTATCTTCTGGTCAATAACATCAAAATCAACTGGTTTTTTGACAAATCCAGACACTGAGGCACTAACACACTTTAGAATGCTTCCACCGTCATGCTTTTCAGTGATAATTACAAACGGCACTTGCTTTGTCTCAGGATTTTCCCTGACCATAGTCAGAAGTTTAAATCCGTCAACATAGTCGTCATCCCAGTCGCTTAAAATCAGCTCATACGTGCCCCCCTCCTCAAGGATTTTTACGGCATCTATATCGTTAAAGATCTTATCATACGTAATATGCGGAAAATACTTCTTCAAGTAATGCTCTAATACCCTGTGTAAAACTATTGAATGTGACACTAAAAGTAACATCAATACACCCCGCCATACAAATGCATCTCATAGGTTTTGCAACGCAGTTTAAAAAAAGCGCTTAACTTACACATATGAGATTTTAACAAAACAACAAAGAAAATTTCTCTGTCACTCTAAAAAAATTTATAATCAAATAAGAGTTAAATCCAAATAAGTACATTAAGACAATTTTTTAAATTAGAAAATACTGAAAGAGCCTATTTTTTTGCATTACAATTGTAATATTTGTTATGATAGTTTAGAGAAAGGGAGCGGCTGCGGCCGTAAAAAAGTAAACTTATGATTAGAGGTAAGCGTTAAAATGTACAGATGCATGTTAAGGGCAAAGCTCCACATGGCAAGGGTCACGGAGGCTAATATTCTATACTCAGGCAGTCTTACCGTTGATGAAGACCTTATGGATTTAGCAGGAATGTACCAGTATGAGAAGGTGCTTATAAGCAACGTAAATAATGGCCAGAGGTTTGAGACGTATCTAATTCCTGGTAAGAGAGGCTCAGGGGAGATATGTTTAAACGGAGCTGCCGCAAGAAGAGGTGTTGTTGGAGACAAGATAATTATTTTTAGTTTTGCCTACATTTCTGAGGATGAGATATCAAAAAGCTACAAACCAAACATTGTAGTACTATCTGATGATAATAAGCCAACAAAGTGAGAAACATTTAATCTATAAAAGAGCATAAGAAAAAATTCCTTGACTTAGGACGCTAAAAATGGGTATAACATGATGACGGCTTTTTAGGGCAATTAAAAACATGGGAGGTATTTTTAAAGATGTCACAGACTGGTAAAGTAAAATGGTTTAATGAAGCTAAGGGGTATGGTTTTATCCAGAAAGAAGACGGCGGCGACGTATTTGTACACTTTTCATCAATTCAGGGAAGCGGATTTAAGACCCTAAGAGAGGGACAGAGTGTTTCATTTGACCTTGTTGACGAGGATAGAGGCCAAAAAGCTACTAATGTAACAAAACTCGACTAAGTATCTTTTCTGTCAACGTTTTAAACACAATAATAGGTGTGATTTTAGATGCTGCAAAGGCTATCAGCTAGTTTTGCGCACAAAAGGTTGGTAAATATATCTAAAAAAAAACTGCTTATGCTGCCTGATCTGACGCTATAGCACCAAGCAGAGCCGAAACCCTGTTGTTGTCAAAAGTCATGGAATTATAGGAAAGTGTAGGATTTTTAAGCATTTTTTCTATCAAATCGCTCACAGACTGTGTTGCCTGCGACTCTGTTGTAATGCTTGAAGAGGTGGTGGTTGTCTGGCTTTTTATATCCAGCGTGTAAGCATCGGTTTTAGACTTTACATCCTGCTGATTATCCCCGCTGCTTTTAAGGCCTTTAGCGGCTTGCTTCTTTTGGCTTGCAGCATCTTGCGCAACTGCAGGATTATTCTCTATCTTCATCTTATCCCCCCTCACTTGTTTTAATCCTCAACCCCCACAATTTATTGTAACAAAGTTATACGTGTTGTTGTCAATAGCAAATAAAGAGGTCAGACTTAAGATATTTGATAATTGAGGCGGTGCTTTAAACCGCCAGCAATACTTGTCTTTCCCCAACTAATATGATTGTTTGTAAATATCGGATTTTTATGAGTAGCTACGAAAATCTTTTCATCTGTTCGTCTGCTTAGCGGGCGGAGCTCGCTGTGAAACTTTTTAAGCGGCGGTACGCCGGTTCAAAATTCTTTTATTCACAAGCACACCCAAAAGACCTAACCATCCTAACACTATCAAAAAACCTGGGGTCAAGGGGACAAGTCCCCTTGCGGGTCGGATTTAAAGGGAGGGCAGAGCTCTCCCTTTACTCTCCTCCTCTTTATCCTTCTTCACACTACTTATCATGCACAATCGTAGGTTTTCCGCTGAAGGTGGACAGA
>JADFYB010000016.1 GCA_015233245.1 Nitrospirota bacterium
TCAGTGATTAACCCTCTGTAGTAGCCAGCAATATGGAGGGCTCCGTAAAGACGTTCAAAGTCTTTTAACAGTTTGCCGTTATGTATGGATATGTGTTTTTGTAAGGCGGCTCTGTAGCTATCCACAGATTGTGGCAGCTCCTTTACTGACATGCCCTTTTCATGTATCAACACCTCATCAATGGCCTCAAGTATAGCCAGATACGCAGTACCAAAGGCCTCACGCACAGGTTTCACGTCGGCATAAAAATCACCGTCTATCTCATTTTTTTCCAATATCTCCCGTGCATTGGCCAAATACCTTAAAGCCTCTCCAGAAGCGTGTTTTTTAGAGCGTCTTATCATCTATTAATGTAATGTAATACGGCTTTAGTTGTCAAGATTACTTAGAAGCCGGCGGTTTTATATACACAGGCTGCTGATATATTTCGGCGTGTTTTTTGCAAAGCCAGTCTTGATAACTGCACACGTGCTATTCTAAATTCCTCCTCTGTGACATGCCGTAGATAATGCCTGAACGTTCCACCTTTAGAATATTTATCTACTGTTTCAATGCTCTTATCTGAAATATCAGACTCAGCAGCTTTCGGATAATATATTATATTCCAGGTGCCTCCTTTAACCCACGCTGGTTTATGCCAAGAAGCATATATGCCGCCTTTTTAGATACTCTGTCGTCTTCTCTTACTTTATTCTGTTTCTGCCGCCTGTTTCTTTGTCTGTCTGGTCGTCAATCACTGCCCAGTGCATTACCAATTAAAGGGAAAGAATCCTGGACAGAAGGGGATTTTAACAACCAATGTATATCCTTGGTTGTGCCAGTTATGGATGGTTAAGGCCTAAAGCAAACCGTGAGTATTTGTGTTAAATTTTGGTTTTATGTTAACATTCACATGTGTATATAACATGTCTTAGGTAGGTAGATATGGATTTTTGGATCGGTTATCCCGAACAAATAAATGCCGCTTACGAATTAGCAATGAAAATGCTCTTGGTTCAGGCTCAGGCATATCGGCAGCAATATGGATTTAACTCCATTCGGTATTTGCTGAAATTTGTGACCAGGCAATTAATAATAAAAAGTGTTTTGCCCAAAAGACAATGAAAATCACCCTGATATTCACAACCAATGAATTAAACCCAAACTTCAGCGAACTTTCTTTTCGGGAGGATGGTGTGGGATACATCCCACCATTAACGTTATTAACAGTTGCCGCTGTATTTGAAAAAACAGGTGCAGATGTACAACTTCTGGATATGGATGCCGAGGAACTTACCTACATTCAGGCGCTTGAAAGAATTGACAAGTTTTCACCGGACCTACTGGGGTTTACAGTCTCAACTTATAGCTTTCACTCTGTTCTCAGATGGATTAAGAAATACAAGCATGATACTGGTATTCCAATAATTGTCGGTGGGATGCATGCCGGGTTGTATGCTGAGGAGATAATGACTTATCCTGAGATAGACTATCTGGTTACAAGCGAGGGAGAGGAGGTGATCCCGGACTTTGTGCAGGCTTTCAACAAGGACAGGAATTTTACCGGGATTAAGTCACTGGGGTATCGTGAAAATGGAGGCGTGATTATTGACAAAACAGCTAGGGTTGTCAATGACCTCGATTCTGTCCCTTTTCCAGCCCGCCATCTGATAAAAAATGAACTCTACTCCAATATCCTGACAAAGAAGAAAAACTTCACTGCAATGTTATCGGCAAGAGGATGCCCTTTTAAATGTTCCTTCTGTAACCAAAACAAAACTAAATACAGGGTAAGAAGTGCACAGAATTTTTTTGCTGAAATTAAGGAAAATTATGAAAAATATGGGATTAAGGAGTTTGATATTTATGACACTACATTTACTGCCAACAAGAACAGGGTTTTCGAAATTTGTAAAATGATCGAAAATGAGGGAATTGATGTCAGCTGGACCATCCGCAGCCGTGTGGATACAGTGAACGAGCAATTGCTAAATACAATGAAAGCGGCTGGTTGTCACGCTATTATGTACGGAATAGAATCGAGTAATCAGGAAATCCTGAAGCGGATGGGAAAGGATATATCCCTTGAAAAAATAAGGAGCGCTCTTAATTATACAAAAAAAATCGGTATAGAAACACTGGGGTTTTTTATGATTGGCTATCCTGGGGAAACACTACAAACAATTGAGGATACAATACGCTTTTCTCTTGAACTTCCCCTTGATTATGCCCAATATACTGTGATAGTGCCTTACCCTGATGCTGAAATCTATGAATATTATAGAAATAATGGAATGGAGGACTACTGGCGCCAATATACACTGGATGCTTCAAAAGAACGGAAATTAGAACTTTTAGGCACAAGTGTTACAAGAGAGCAAGCCGGTCTTTGTGTAGCTGAAGCATATCGCAGGTTTTATTTCCGTCCGAAAATTATCCTGAGGCGTGCCGCTAAAATCAAATCTTTCAGCGAATTTAAACATATGTCTGTAGGAGCTTTTGGCATTCTTAAAAACCTTTTTTCTTATGGAAAGAAATCTCTCAAAAATAATATTCATTAATATAGTTTTAATACAATGAAAAACTAACGAGGATATTATGGAAACCATTAAAGATAATGATGACATACTGGCAATAATTTACAGGGAGGACGACTGGGTTGAGGGTTTAAATTTTATAACTCCAAACGATTTGTTTATTCAGGCAGGTTCATGGCATTATAACAAAGGGAAAAAACTGGACTCCCATATCCATAGAAAGCATTCAAGAACAGCCGACCTCACCCATGAGTGTGTGTATGTGAAACAAGGAGCTTTAAAGGTTATATTGTTTAATAAAGATAAGCAGTTCAAAGGGGAATTTATTCTTCACACAGGGGATCTTGCCATTATGGTTAATGGCGGACATGGCTATGAGATACTTGAGGACAATACACAAGTTGTGGAAACTAAAAACGGCCCTTTTATAGATGTTGATACCGATAAAGAGAAATTTTGACTTTTCTGTCATTGTTTAGCTTAAATACCATCAGATGAGGAACTCTTAAAATTATAACTTAAACATAATAAAAAAGCGGGGAAATAGACTATGGGATTCATACCCCAATATGAGCCATTTTTTGATGAAAGTGAAGCTAAGGCCTTGTATGAATATATGAGGTCAGGAGGGTGGGTTACTGAATTCAAAAAAACTCAGGAGTTTGAAAAGCTTATTTCTGAATTTACAGGTGCAAGGCACTGTATTGTTACCAACAATTGTACAATCAGTCTGACCATGGCGCTTCTTGCTGCCGGCATCAAATCAGGAGATGAAGTTCTTGTCCCCGATATGACTATGATAGCAACGCCAAATTCCTGTAAGATATTTGGTGCAGAGCCCGTGTTGGTGGATGTAGAGCCTGACACTTTGTGTATGGATCTTAATAGTGCAAACTCGTGTATCACTGAACGTACCAGAGCGCTTATTTACGTTAGTTTACACGGACGATGTGGCGACATGGAACAAGTCAAAGCTTTTTGTCAAAGTCATAATCTGTTCTTTCTTGAGGATGCGGCTCAGGCGTTTGGTTCATATTATAGCAGTAAACATTTAGGCCGCTATGGAGATATAGGAACTTTTTCGTTTAGTATGCCAAAGACTATCACGACAGGACAGGGAGGGGCAATCATCACTGATAACGACGATTATGCCGGTAAGATA
The DNA here is from genome assembly GCA_015233245.1 of Nitrospirota bacterium. Classification (GTDB taxonomy): domain Bacteria; phylum Nitrospirota; class Thermodesulfovibrionia; order Thermodesulfovibrionales; family Magnetobacteriaceae; genus Magnetomonas. The sequence goes on from JADFYB010000016.1 coordinate 3,679, forward strand.
GCACGGCTGAAAGATTTCGGACGCATCAGAGGTGGAATAGACATTCATGATACTATCGGATATAACTTCAAGTTCACTGACATTCAGGCTGTTATTGGAATAGAACAAATGAGGAAACTTGCAGAGCGTATTAATCGGAAACGCGAAATTTACGCTCTTTATGTTCAGAAACTGCATAATATAGAAGGGGTACGTATGTTGCCTACTGACTTAGCACAAACAACACCGTGGTTTGTTGATATTTATGTTGATAAGCCAGATGAGATGTCAACGTGGCTCAAAGAAAAAGGCATAGGAACCCGCAGAATGTATCCGGCAGTTCATACGCAATGTGCATATAATGTATCTGCATATTGCCCTAATGCCGAGCTTGCAGCAAAACAGGGTTTGTGGCTGCCATCCTCTGTGCAGCTTGAGGAAAAACAAATAGACATGGTTGTGGAAAATATAGTAGAGTTTTTCAAATAAGCATATTATCGAAAAAATGAGCTGTAATATAGAACTTATATGCCCTGATTGCAGATCAAAACTGCAACACGACAGCCGAGGCTATAACTGTTTAGCTTGTGGCAGTAGCTTTGAGATTCTCGATGAAAATATAATTGATTTATTACCGAAACATAATAAAGCAGGCGACGAGATTATCTACCGGCATAGCGATTACAAATCTCAGTTTCCATATCTGTCGGAAATCCGCAATTATTTTTATACAAAAAAGTTGGCGGCATGGTCTATGTCATGGGGACATAAAAATCTTATTCGTCTGATAGGAGGCAATGTCAACAGAACACAGGTGGACCTGGGAATAGGTCGTGGTGACCACTATGATTATGTGGATGATAAGAATAGCTTAATCGGAGTCGATTATGATGCAGATGCCATGAGAGATATTCGTAAGAAGGGAATTGATGCTCCGCTTGTCAGGGCTGACATTACAAGATTACCGTTTCCAGATCAATCCTTTGATGTTGTTACGAGCACTAACGCATTTGAGCATTTTTACTACATAGAGGTTTGTATTGAAGAAATCTACAGGATTTTGAAAAATGACGGTGTCCTTGCAGTATCATTTCCAATTGTCGGCGGGTGGTTGATGGATACCCTAAGTCGTTTTGGTCCACAGAGAGAATTTAAACGCAGGTATGGACTGAACTGGGACAAGGTTCTGAAGGTTGAACATTGTAATACAAGCAGGTACATATTGGAGGCTGTAAGACGGCTCTTTATAATTAAAAAAATTATTTGGAGTCCTTTTGTGATTTCCTCCCATAATCTGAATATGTTTGTAACATTTCAGGCTTATAAAAATCTTGAATTCATATAAAGTAAGGACGTGATATGAAAGTATCGTTGGTAATACCGACATTAAATGAGGCAGGTTGTATAGAAAAGACACTTTCCGAGATTCCAAAAAATACTGTTAATGAAGTTATAGTTGTTGATGGCCATTCCACAGATGGCACTGCCGATATCGTCCGCAATCTTGGCTATAGAGTTATTTTGCAAAAGAGCATGGGGTACGGGGGGGCATTTACGGAGGGTATCAGTGAAGCAACAGGCGATATTGTTATACTTATGGATGCCGATGGATCGCATAATCCGACCGATATACCTGTATTGATTGAAAAAATAAAGGAGGGCTATGATTATGTCCTTGCCGTCCGATATGCTCCTGGGTATCGGAGCGATGATGATACCTTAATACGCCATATCGGAAACATGTTATTTACCTTTCTGGTTAATCTCATCCATAAGGCTTTTATCTCTGATGCTCTGTACCTTTATACCGCCATACGAAAGGATAAATTTCCTCTGATAGAACCTAAATCGCAAGGTTTTGAATATTGCGTAGAGATTCTTATCCGTGCCCATAAGGCAGGACTTAAGATAGCCCAGGTTCCATCTGCTGAACGGTTACGGGGAGCAGGTAAATCGAAAGTCAATGCCTTAACGGATGGGCTTAAAATTTTAAAAACGATTCTATTTGTGAAATGATTAACAATTGAAAACCAGTCTTATTACTAAAGAATTGTTAACTGACAATAATCTTCTGTTAATAACTTGCGAACGGTTAGCTATGCTTCACGCAGCAGGGACGCCAAATGATCTAATGACACAGATTGGAACCGGTTTTCTGAAAAATATATTTTATCCCGGGTTGATAGCATCTCCTAATGCTGTTATCTCTGCAGTTGTTGACGATAATGAAAGCATCGTCGCATTTGCTGCTGTAGCATTGAATATGAAACGATGTTTGCGCGATATAGTGTCCTTTCAGCCACTAAGGAGTATTTGGTATGGATTTTCCAGAGTTTTGTCTAATAATAAATTATGGCGGCCTTTTATAGAGTCAATGCTTCTCAGAGCACCGGAACAATCAAAGCGTACCGCAGAAATTCTTATGATTACAACTGCACATTCTTACCGTGGACGTAGATTTGGTATAAAATTACTGTCTACAATTGACGATTGCCTTAAGGGACACTCTATACGCACATGCATTGCACGTGTCAGAGAAGACAATAATTACGCTACAAGGATGTATGAAAGTAACGGATATTGTGAAGTGGATTCTATAACATTTAACGGCTGCCGCTGGAGGTGGCTCTCTCACAAAGTGGCATAGGTATGAAGATACTTGGAATATCGGCATTTTACCATGACAGTGCTGCCGCCCTTGTAATTGATGGGGAGATTATTGCAGCAGCACAGGAGGAGCGGTTTACCAGAATAAAACACGACTCCAATTTCCCAGCCAATGCCATAAAGTTTTGCCTTGAATATGGCAATATTACAGCGGAAGATGTTGATCTTGTGGCTTTTTATGAAAAACCTTTTATAAAGTTTGAGAGAATACTTGAGACCTATTTTAGCTATGCACCTACAGGGATTAAGTCTTTTATGAAAGCTGTTCCCGTTTGGCTGAAACAGAAACTATGGATAAAGGATATAATCAAAGAGAAAGTAGGCTGTCGCAAAAATATTATTTTTCCGGAACACCACGAATCCCATGCCGCCTCTGCATTTTTCCCTTCTCCGTTTAAGGAGGCTGCTTTTCTTACGATTGACGGAGTTGGAGAGTGGACAACAACAAGCTATGGGATTGGGAAAAATAATACCATAGAGGTAATTGCCGAACTGAAATATCCTCATTCTCTTGGGCTACTTTATTCAGCCTTTACTCATTTTGCCGGATTTAAGGTTAATTCTGGTGAATATAAGCTGATGGGGCTGGCTCCTTATGGACAACCAAGATATGTTGATAAAATATTATCCGAACTGATGGATCTCAAAGAAGACGGCTCATTTAAACTGGATATGCGATACTTTAATTACTGTGCCGGACTTACTATGACTAATAAGAACTTTGACCAATTATTTGGAGGGCAGCCTCGTAGCCCCGAGTCGGAACTAACACAGAGGGATATGGATATAGCCCGCTCCATACAAGACGTAACTGAGGAGGCAATGCTTCGGATGTCACGGCATGTGTATAAAGAGACTGGGCAAAAAAACTTGTGCATGGCAGGTGGTGTGGCATTAAATTGTGTAGGTAACGGAAGGGTTCATCGAGAGGGGCCTTTTCAAAATATCTGGATACAGCCTGCAGCAGGCGATTCAGGTGCTGCAATAGGTGCAGCTCTTTTTACCTATTATCAGTATTTGGGAAATCCCAGAAGGGCCGACGGAGAAAACGATTCTCAGAAGTCCTCTTATTTAGGGCCTGAGTTTAAGAACAGTCAAATAAAGGACTTTCTCGATAAAAGGAACGTCATTTATAAAGTGTTGGATGATGAGGATATACCGGTTGTTGCTGCTAATCTTATCGCAGATGAAAAAGTGATAGGTTGGTTTCAGGGTAGAATGGAATTCGGACCGAGGGCTTTGGGAGGAAGGAGCATAATAGGAGATGCCCGATCTCCTATTATGCAGGAAACAATGAACCTTAAGATAAAATTCAGGGAATCATACCGTCCTTTTGCCCCCTCTGTACTCAGGGAAAAGGTGTCCGATTTTTTCGAACTTGATGTGGACAGCCCTTACATGCTCCTTGTTGCTCCCGTAAAAGAGGATATCAGGAGAAAAATAACGGCTGAGGAGAAAGAGTTATTTGGAATAGATAAATTAAATGTGGTTCGTTCCCTAATCCCCGCTGTTACTCATGTTGATTATTCGGCAAGAATTCACACAGTTGACAAAAATGTTAACCCCTTGTATTATAAATTGATAAAGGCATTCTATGAAAAAACGGGCTGTCCTGTAATCATAAATACATCTTTCAACGTGCGGGGAGAACCTATTGTTTGCACACCTGAGGATGCTTATCGTTGTTTTATGAGAACAAATATAGATTATTTAATCATCGGGAACTATATTATTGACAAAAAAGAACAAAAATCATTGATGGACGATACACTGTGGTGGGAAATTTTTGAACTTGATTAGTCTGGAAAAAGGACGGAAAACAGTTGAACAATAAAAACGAAAACAAGGATATCCGTAATTTTGGGATAGGATTGGCTGTAATGCTTTTAGCAATAGGATCATATAAACTTTACAAGGTACACAACTATGTTGCAGTTTGGTTTTGTTCGGGTGGAGGGGCAGTGCTAATATTTTCAGTTTTTGCCACACCGATTATTAAACCCATCTACAAGATAATGACAGTTATTAGTCATAAAATCGGATGGGTTAATCAAAAATTGATTCTTGGAATGTTGTTTTATCTGCTTTTTGTTCCCATAGCAGTTGTGTTTAGACTCGTTAGAAAAGACCCGCTTAACCGAAAAATAGAAACTGCAAGGAGAAGTTATTGGATTGCAAAAGAACAATATGTTGACAAAAGAAGGTATGAACAGCAATTCTGAGATAAAGGAGGCGTAAGGTGTCAAATATTTCCATATTAAAAGAATTCTGGGATTTCTTAAAAATCAAGAAAAAGCTTTGGCTTTTACCTATTATTATCATTTTGGTTCTGACAGGTTTATTTATGGTTTTAAGTGAAACGTCAGCTATTGCACCACTTATATATACACTGTTTTAGTATGTTTTTCAAAAGAAGTTATTCAAGCTTCTACAAAGTGCCCGGTGAATATTGGATATGAAATCGGTTGACACGGTTGCAGCGTTTCTGCTATTTATGATTGATCACAAGGATATTTTTGTTTGCCCGGCTTGCAGCGGAGCTCTAAATATATCAATCAATCGTTACATTATAGAATGTCCCGGATGCAATATATCTTTCAAATGTGAAGATGGAATTCCTTTAATGTTTTACCCTGGCGAGTTTAATCCCAACACAGATGTTACAGAGACAGTTAAAGCATTCTATGAAGAAACGCCTTTTCCTAACTACGAGGAACTGGATTCAAAGTGGAGGCTTATAGAAAAGTCTGAAAAGGGTACTTTTGCCCGTTTGCTGGATAGGCAAATACCTTACGGTGCGGTAGTGCTGGAGGTTGGTTGTGGTACAGGGCAATTAAGCAATTTTTTAGGCATAAAGGGGGGAAGAACCGTCATCGGCACTGACATTTGTGTAAACTCTTTAAAACTTGGGGCAGAGTTTAGAGCAAAAAATACACTCAATGACGTTGCTTTTTTTCAGATGAATCTGTTCAGGCCGATATTCAGGCCGGAGAGTTTCCATATTGTCATATGCAATGGTGTGCTGCATCATACTGGAGATCCCTTTCTTGGCTTTAAGTCTATACTCAAACTTGTGAAAAAGGGCGGCTTTATCATAATAGGCCTTTACAATACCTATGGACGGATTCCAACAGCTATAAGACGTTTTATTTTTAAAATCTCAGGAGATCGCTTCAAATTCTTAGACTCTCGTCTGAGAGACAAAAGCCTTGAATATAGAAAAAGACATACATGGTTTATGGATCAGTATAAACATCCACATGAGTCCACACATACAATTGATGAGGTGCTGGACTGGTTTGCTCAGTCTGGGGTCGAGTACACTAACAGCATACCGAAAGCTAAGGCTTTTGAATCATTCTCTCAAGAGGAAAAATTATTTAAACTAAATGACAAAGGGACATTTTTTGACCACCTGCTTGTTCAGTGTGGTATTGTTTTCAAAAAAAACAGCGAGGGCGGTTTCTTTACAATGATTGGAAGGAGGATGTTTTAATCTTCAGACAATTGATTACTATGAATGATTAATATAAATGCAGCGGAGGACATGAAACGATGACAAACAGGAAAAAAATTATTTTTTATCTCCTTACGGTTTTAATACCGCTTATCTTTTTTTTAATGATTTTGACAACACTGAAACTAAGAACGTCAGGAGAGTCGGATTATGAAAAAGAAATTATCAAACTAAATGAGTTTCATGTGAAATTATCAAATTTGCCGGCTGAAATAAAATTTCCCAACTCCTTAAAGGATCGAATACATTACGATGCAGATAAAAATTTCCTGTTTTTTAAAGGACCAATGACCAGTCAGCAAAAAGATGAACTGTTGCATCTGTCACAAGACAAGCTGTATAGGGACGCAATAGATGCACTTTATACAGGTGCTCTTCATATCACGGATTTAAGGGCAAGAGCTCCATATGTTATGTTTCAGCCCACACCTGGCAAAGGCAGCATTAACTCTCTCGGTTTCAACTCACCCGAAATATCAAAGGAAAAGAAACCAAACGAGTTCAGGATTGCCATTGTCGGAGGTTCAGTTGCATTTAATGGAGAGCTTCATGATTCAATCATTGCCTATCTGGCAGCTATTCTAAAAGCAAATGTCCCAAAACTAAAAGATAAAGAGGTTACATTCATTAATGCCGGCATCCCATCGGCAGTTACCGGACAGGAACTTGCACAATTAATATACCATGTTTTGCCATTGAATATAGATCTATTAATAGTCTTTGACGGATATAATGATTTTTTTGTTCCTTTTAATTATGACCGGCGGCCGGGATACCCTTATGACTATATCGTCGAGGAGTACAGGTACTATAAATTTAAGAGTGATAAGAAATGGTGGGATACCTTTACAAGTCTGTTTGATACAAGGTTATTGAACAAACAATCCTCGGCTGTTGTTCATGACTATTATGAAGAGTTAGGAATAAAGAAACCCTCCATCGAGGAGGGGATATCTCAAACAATAGATATTTATTTCAGAAATATACAATATATGGCAACTATAGCAAACGCATTTGATGTTAAGGTGGCAGTATTTTTGCAGCCTTACTCTCCAAAACATAACAAGCCCGGCATATCAAATGCAGAAGCATTGTTAAAATGTTATGATATAGCCGGTAAAAGGTTTGAGGTTCTTTCAAAGGAGAACTCACCTAAGAGGATTTATCACAGTATGGTTTACATGGGATTAACAAAACTTAAAGACCTGTTTACAGACATAGCTCATATTCCGGTGGAAGGCAACAGAATGGTGGCAGAGGAGATGTATGCTGTTATGAAAAAAAATGGGATGCTTGAATGACAGAAAAAAACATGAAAGATTCTCGCCCATTATCCTATTCAGGATATTTTATCGGCAAACTGTCAGTGTATGCAGTTGCTGTTTGTTTATTTTTTATTAACTTAGCAGGATACACGGCTTTCAGATATTTTATATCCGATGACCTTTTTGGAGGCGATACAGCCAATGTGTCTATAGACAGGATGTCATCTTATACTCTTACGCGTAATAATTTTGTTGTATCCCCCTCCTTGTTTTGTGCCTTAATACTATCCGGCAAAAACGTAAACCCAGACAATAGTACAAATGCTTTTATCTATAACTTACTCTCACCGAAAGGCAGAGATGCGACAGAGCGGCTTGCAAAAAATCCTGATAATGAGCGTGACAAAGAAATATTCCTCTATGAATTTAATACATCAGTTTTAGATAAAAACATTGAGTGGCCAGTAAAGTGGCTGCGTGAATCTCTTACAGAAAAAAATCTTACTCAAGCAGGCAAACATTATTACAACCTGCAGGTTCTATCCCTGCTGTACCCTAAATACATTAAAGACAATCTTACCACCTTATTTCGGTGGAAAAATGATCCCCCTACACTGATTAAACTCTTACATACAAGTTCTTTGCTCTATTTTACCATAGATGAGCCTACCAGATACTCTCCAATTACAAACATCTACAGCGTCATGGTACAGTCGTATCTTCAAAACAGTCCTGACCGGATAATATATGCCATAGTGCTAATGGGTTTTTTCTATACAACTCTGATGTTAATGTTTTTTCTATTATCATTTAAACTCATTAACTCAATACCATGGTCGTTGTTTGCCGTTTTTTTATTTCAATCCTCCGTGGCTACCATTGCTATTTCCTATCAGTTATTCTGTCTGCCCTATTTATTTGTTCCTCTGGTTATGGTATCGGCTATTTATGCATATCTGCAGTATAAAGACAGCGCCAGGCTCATATGGCTTATTCTGTTTTTTTCGTTGTCATTAATTGCTCCATGGTTAAGGGAATTTCCCGGGGCAATCCCTTTTATTGTATTTGCAAGTGAGGCCCTCAGTTATAAGGGAAGACGCTCATTGGTTATCCTTATTTTGTGTGTGCCTCTGATGCTCCATAGCATCTATCCATCCCTGCTTCCATGGTTTATCGGACTTAATAAGGGTGGCGTTTACAATGTGCTTGATCAGGGAAACGTACAGCAAATAACCAGTCATGGCTTTTTAAACTGGCATTTCGGAGCTTTGCTTTTTATACAATTTCCGCCAGTACTCTGGCTTGCTGTTGTAGCATCTGTCAGATACTGGTTACAGATGGAATTCCTTGCTGTCAGTAACACTCAATCTAACCAGACCTTAAGAAGCATTTTCAGGAACTTAGCAATTCTGTTACTGATAACGGCTTCAATCGGATTCTTATACTCCTTTTATATTGCTAATATGAATTTAACACATTATGCTCTCACAGAATACGGCCCTTTTTTAATCGCTTTGGTATTCTTTATCACTCTTGCATCATTTCGATTTAATAAAATCTTGCCGATATATTTTTTATTATCTTTTGTTCCGTTTCTAAGGATAGCAATGGCCGAACTGCATTTATCATTTGTACTTGTCCCTATCTCTATAATGTTTACCTTGTGGTTTAAGTACATTTTCACGTCACTGGCAAACTGCCGCAAAAACAAAAAGGTGAGAAATGTTTCAGCAATACTGGCAGGACTGTTAGTCATAGGCCTTGCCGACCAGGCTATGAATATACCTTCAACTATATTAACTACAAGGCATATAGCAAAGACAAATAAGGAGATGGGGCTGTGGCTTAAAAAAAATACACCAAGACATAGTATAGTTGTTATGAATTTTTATAACTTTACCGATGTATTTTACTATTCAAACTATCACTTTGACCCCTATGAAACTGTTGAGAACTGTCCCATGGGGCCTGATGTGGTAGTGCACAAAAACAAGGATTTTAAGAATCTGTTGAATAACAATCTGGGAATAAGAGATGTGTATCTACTTGCCGCTGAGCATGAATTTAAATATAAACCAGCAGAGTTGTACCATAGTCACAAATACGTAACACACCCTCCAGGTGCGATAGAGAAATTAAACGAATTTTCAGCTAAGACAATATACTATTACCTTGACCCTATAAAATATTTTACCCCCCCTTATTTTATCTCGTTTCTCGGTTACATGGACTGGTCAACGGACTTCTATTATAACAATACGCAGTCTCTGTTTAAACGTATTGTACAAAGTGACTATAAACTATACAAACTGAAAGATATGTCAAAAGGTTTTCTCCCTGAAGAGGAACTTAAGATAGACGGTGAATCAAACATGCTAAAAGCAGTAGGAGAATATAAAGGGTTTAATATATTAAACTATTTAGGGAAACTCTACGGTGTTCCCCAATCCATGGGACCCATAAACTTTAACAGTGAGAATGACAGAACCCGCAAGGGTATTGTTACCGGAAAAGAGCTTGATGAAATCAAAATGCTTATCGACAAAGAAATACTAAACATTGAGCAAAATACACATCCAAAGTTGGTGGGAGATTATCATACCTATAACATAGTAAAGTACAGGGGACAGTTTTGGGCAATACCACAATCTATGGGATACCTGGATTTGAGCAAAGAGTATATCAGAAATCTCAAAGGAATTCTTGTTGGGAAAAACCGTAGGGAAATAGAGACTCTTATTGACAATTACACATTAATCTTTTCGGAAAATGAGCCTCAGCGGTTGGTGGGGGATTATAATAATTACAAAATACTAAAGTACAAGGGGCATTTTTGGGGAATACCACAATCTATGGGAGCCGTTGATTTAAGCAAAGAGAAAAACACACGCAACGGTGTTTTTACCACAAAAGAGTTATACGAAATCGAGAGACTTATTGACAACGATACTTTAAGCATTAAAAAATATGTTAAGCCCAGGTTAGTGGGAGACTATAAGAAATACAACATAGTAATATACAAAGGGCATTTTTGGGGAATACCACAATCCAAGGGAGCCATGGATTTAACCAATGATGCGGATATAAGCAGTGAGGGGATAGTGATAAGCAAAGACCGCAATGAGATTGAAAATATTATTGATAAGGAGATAAATACAAATAAAAGCCATTAAAAAAGGTGCACGAACTTTGTTTCCCCTGTACTTTTAAGACAACAAAATATATAATAAATCTGAAAATGGATGGGATAATACTCGCAGGAGGGATGGGAACAAGATTGCAAAGTGTTGTTTGCGATGTACCAAAGCCGTTAGCAATTGTAGGAGGCGTTCCATTTCTTGATAGAATACTTGCTCAATTATCTGGTTTCGCATTTATCAAAAAAGTTGTGCTTGCAGTATGCTATAAGTCTGAAATGATAATTGAAAGATACAGTAGCGTAAATCGCTATAACTTTGAGATAGGATTTTCCGTTGAAGAGAGATTACTGGGCACCGGCGGCGCTATTAAAAAAGCCGTCTCATACTTATCCTCAGATGATGTATTAGTTCTTAATGGAGATACTTTTGTAGATGTAGATTTCGATGAATTGCTTAATTTTCATAATGCTAATAATTCAATATTGACAATGGTTTTACATAAAGGAGATATGTCAGGCAGGTATGGCTCTGTTATGCTCGATACGCATAACAAGATAAAGGCATTTTCTGAAAAAACGCTCCAACGGGGAAGCATGATAAATGCAGGTGTTTATGTTATTAAAAAAATCCTGTTTGAACGCATACGAGAGGGTGAATTATCTTTTGAAAGGGATATGTTGCCTGATATCATAAAACATGGAGCTTATGGCTATCCGGTTGCCGGAAGGTTTATAGACATAGGCATTCCAGAGACATATTTGCTTGCAGGGGAATACCTTAAGAATAATCTGGTTGGCAAAAGCTAATAATGGTTATCTCGCGAACACCTCACCGGATTTCTTTTTTTGGCGGCGGGACGGATTTCCCCAATTGGTATTTAAATTACGGGGGTAAAGTTATAGGTGCATCGGTAGATAAATACAGCTACATAACGTGCAGATATTTACCTCCTTTTTTCAATCACAAATACAGGATTAGCTACTCAAAGATAGAGATTGCAAATCACATAACAGAAATACTACATCCCTCCGTTAGAGAAAGTTTAAAATATACCATAGAGGAGTTAAAATATTTCACTCATGATACAAGCTTTGAAATACATCATGTGGGAGATATACCGGCTCGTTCAGGGATGGGGTCGAGTTCATCTTTTACTGTAGGATTTTTGAATGCCTTATATGCTCTTACGGGAAGGCTTGTAACGAAAAAAAGGCTATTTACAGAGGCAATACATATTGAGCAAAATCTTATTAAAGAAAGCGTTGGTTCACAAGATCAGGTGTGGGCAGCCTGTGGAGGATTAAACTTAATAACTTTTGAGGTAAACGGTGAAATATTAGTTAAGCCTATCATAATGCAAAAACAGAAGATAAAATCCTTTGAGGGTAAGTTTCTGCTTTTTTTTACAGGTATATCTAGGTTTGCTACCGATATAGAAAGCAGCAAAATACAGAATATTCATAATAAAAAAGCAGAGCTTAAAACTATGCTTGAGCTTGTTGATGAAGCGTATTCTATAATAACCTCCGAGAGGGATGATTTTACTGATTTTGGAAAGTTATTAAACGAAACATGGCTCCTTAAGAAAAAATTGTCAGACAAGGTATCCAACACTGAAATAGACACTCTGTATAAGAACGCTATTAAAAGCGGTGCAGTCGGCGGCAAATTGTTAGGTGCAGGGGGCGGAGGATTTATGCTTTTTTATGTAGAGCCTGAACATCATGAAAATGTTAAAGCTGCTCTGTCAAATTATCTTAATGTTCCATTTAATTTTGATTTCTCTGGCTCTCAGATTATTGTCTATAGACCAAACTACAATGATTAAAACGGGAATCAATATAAAATATAGTCTTACAAGCTCAACATGGTCAGAGGATGAAAATGAAGCAATCCTTAGTATTTTAAAAAACGGTATGTTTACAATGGGCAATAATGTAAAAGAGTTTGAGAATAATTTTGCAGATTATTTTGGAATGAAATATGCCGTTATGGCAAACTCCGGCTCATCAGCTAACCTTATTGCGGTCGCCTCGTTATTTCACTTGAAGGAAAATCCATTAAAAAAAGGCGACGAGGTAATCGTGCCTTGTATTTCATGGGCTACTACTTTTTATCCGCTACAACAATATGGACTAAGACTTAAGTTTGTTGATATTGACCTTCAAACATTAAACTATGATATTGAAGAGCTCAAGAGGGCTGTTTCAGATAGTACCAGGATGATAGTTGCAGTAAGCATCCTGGGTAATCCATGTCAGTTCGATGAAATAATCAGGATATGTAATGACAACGATATAATACTCTTTGAAGATAACTGTGAATCTATGGGTGCTAAATTCAATGGGAAATACACCGGTACTTTTGGTTTGGTGAATACTTTCAGCACTTTCTTTTCACATCATATATCTACTATGGAGGGCGGGTTGGTTTTAACGAACTCTAAGGAAATTTACAATATTCTTAAGTCTGTCAGAAACCATGGTTGGTGCAGAGACCAGGACGAGGACAGTCCTGTATTTCAAAGAGAGAAGGATGATTTCCATGAGGCTTACAGATTCATCCTTCCTGGATATAATGTAAGACCGGGTGAGATACATGGAGTTGTAGGTTTAACACAGCTCCAGAAGTTGAAGGAATTTATTAAAATACGGAGAGCAAATGCTGACCATTTCGTAAGTCTGTTTAAAGACAACGAGAGGTTTATAATCCAACGAGAGGTTGGTGAGAGCTCATGGTTTTGTTTTACAATGATTGTAAATCCGGATGCTGGAATTTGCCGCACAGATATTTTGCAAAAACTAAAGAGCGCTGATATAGAATATAGGATAATAACCGGCGGTAATTTTTTGAGACATGATGTTATAAAGTATTTCAGTTATACCTTTACAAAATGTACTAATGCTGATATTGCTCATTATAACGGATTTTTCGTTGGTAATCACCCTTGTGACATTAGAGATAAGATAGATTATCTTCACAAGACACTAAAATAAAATATGATTGAACACATAAAAGAGCAAAGAAAAAAAAATGTTTATATATTCATAGCTATATTGTTGCTGTTTTTCATGTTCTCAGTACTCATAAGATTACATCAACTCTACAAAGTGAAATCAGCCGATGAACCTTTTTTTGTAAATGATATTCCAATGATGACAAATGCAGATGCATTTTATTGGACAAGAATGGCAAAGGAATATAAAAACAACACATATTCCTCTGGTCTGCCAGATAAACTAAGGCGCTTTCCGGAGGGACAAGTATCAATATTTAAAAATAATGTTCCACTGCTAAGCTTTTTAATTGCCAAACTTTCCTCAATGTTCAATCAGGATGTTTACAGTACCGGAACTCTTCTTATTCCTGTTTTATCGAGTCTTTTTATGTTGCCTATTTCAATTTATTTTTTTAAAGCAGGTTACCCGTCATTAGGAACTGCCGGAGCTTTTGTTGCTACTTTTTGTTCCTATTATTATACAAGGACATCCTCAGGAAGGGTCGGAATGGATGCTATGTACCTACTTTTTCCTGTTTTAACTTCTTTATTTATATATTTGACCGTGAACTTCACATATATTTACTCAGCGTTGGCAGGGCTGACGTTATGTTTATTCTTTCTATGCTACCCAAGTATTGAATTTGTTGATACATATCTGATTATATTGATTGCATATTTATTAGTACACAAAACAAACAAACTTAAAATTGTTGTTGCAGTATCAATCTATTTGTTTTGTTTCTTTGCAATTAGTATATTAAGATTCACAACAAACATAATGATAACTGACGAAATAGTTTTAACATTTCTTGTTTTATTTATACCCTGTTATTATTTAAGAGACTTATACACGTTTTATAATAGTACACTATTCCGATTTTATCTGTTTTTATATCCTGTGAGACAACTTTTAATTAATTTAAAACCGGCCATCTTCATTTTTGCATTAGTTTACATATTTATCTTTTACTGTACGAATATCCAAACTCTTACACTGTCTCTCTTCTTTTTTGTTTTTTTACTGTCTTATCACATTACTAAGAGATGGGTTGTCTCTCTAACTGTTTTAACTCTTTGTATATTAACTATGTTTCTTACAAGTCATTATACCGTCTCAAACCTTATCGATTTTTTTTACGATAACGTTTTAACAACGATCAACTCTCATATAAAAGATTCGATCTTATCAGGCAGAAAATATTTATTCGGTACTAATTTTGATAAATACAATTCTCCGCACCAATTGATTAACGAACTTAGGCCATCTTCTTTAACAGAGCGTCTTAATATGGTAACAAAGAACTCTTCATTAACAATCATAGGGTTTATTTTCTTTATAATTTTTTTTTACATGAATTTCAAGAAATGCATCCCTCTTATACCTTTAATTATGTTGGGAATTTTTTCTGTTTTAGGCTCAAACAGACTTGTTATATTCTTAGCTCCTGTTGTCGGAATTGGTTATGGTTTTTTTTCCTTCTTCATTGGCAATGTCCTTGTTGCTATTCTTGAGATCAAAAGAGACTTTATAAAAGAAACAGTTATCTATTTTTTTTCTACTTTCTATTGTTTAATACTAATAAACTATTCTGTTTTTTACTATATGCCGTCCCCTATAGTTTCTACAAAACTATTTCAAACCTTTCTTGATATAAAAAAAACGCTGCCCCCTCGGTCTGTCATATACTCGTGGTGGGATTATGGTTATGCTATTGAAGATTTGACTGGATTTGCGACTTTCCATGACGGAGGTTCCCAGTTTTCAGACAAAACGCCGTTAATTGCCTATAGCTTTATTACGGGCAGCCAACAACAATTATATAAAATCATTGCTTCACTGACATCCGGAGCTACCATAATAAGCGATACATATCTCTATAAGCAGAAGATTCAGGAAACTGTATTTCAAAACCTCACCAATAGAAATTTGTATATTGTCATTACCGGTGACATGCTGTCTAATTTAAATTCTTTTTTTGTTTTAGCGGGCATGGTACGCCACAATCCGATAAACATGCATTTTATAAAATACACAAACTGCTACAGGGAATCCACAAGTGTTCTATCGTGTGAAAACTGGAAAATAGATTTGACTCACGGCACATTAATAGAAAATAACTTGATAAACAATTTTGTCCTTGATAAGGTGTTTTTTATTGATAAGGGAGAAACTCTTCGAAACATTGACTACAGGAGTAATAGCGGTATTTATCTTGAGGTTATAATGGAAAACTCAAAAATATCTGATGTTTTTTCACTGGACGATATTGCTTTCAAATCGAATTTGAATCAAATGTTTGTACTTGGGAGGTTCAATCCGGATATGTTTGAGAAAACCCTTGATGCATCTCCAAATGCTGTAGTGTATAAGGTAAAGACTGAAATAAAATAAACATAGGGTGAAGATGGTTTATCGCCTACATAAAATAATTCTTTTAATGTGATGTCAAATTTTTGGTGCATTTCCCCCGCCCTTTTCAAAAGTGCTTCTCCCAAGCATGGAATATTATGAAAATTTTTTTGGGTTTTTGTCAAAGGCACAAAAGACGGATGACAATATACTGTGTTGGAGCAATTTTTTAGATTGCTCCACAGTGTTTGGAATATTAAAAATGCCGGTACTGCAAACTCAGATGTTTCAGAGCAGTTACAAACACAGGCTGAGTTTGCTTAAGTCACCAGCGTTTCTGTCAAATCAGCTAAAGACCACCGTTCTTAATTACAAGAACCGAACACGGAGCCAGTGCGACAACACGCTCAGCAACACTTCCCATTAGAAGTTTCTCAATCCCGGTTCTACCATGTGAACCCATTACTACCAAATCCGCTCCTGACTCCATTGAGGCGTTAACCACTGCCTTATAAGGCTCACCTACAAGGGCAAGGGTTTCAACTTTGACGCCGCGTTTAGTAGCCATCTCTTTTACTCTTTCCAGATTTCTCAGAGCCTCCGGCATCTTTTCCTTTGTGGATGCTACTGAAACCGCATGAAAACTCCTGACGAAAGGACATCTGGCAGCCATGTTTATGGCCTCAAGCTCTGCAGCTGCACTGAACTTTGAGCCGTCTGTGGCAAGCATAATGTGTTCACCCTGTACCTCTGTTTCCTTGGGCACAACCAGTACCTTGCACGGAGAGTAAGCCAGCACTTTTGCTGTAACACTACCCATAATCATACGCTTAAGGCCTGTCATTCCGCGACGCCCCATGATTATTATATCGGATGACCTCTCTATCGCCTCGTCCACAATTCCCCTGTATGCGTCCGATGTGCGGCGGATGATTATCTCCAACTCTACGTTTTCCTCAGCTGCCTTTTCTCTGACAGTATCAAAGTAAACATCCAAACGTCTGTCCATAGTTTCGACAAATGTCATGCCGCCAGTTTCAAATCCATCATTCAGCCCCTGAACAAAAAGCATGGTTAATTTTATACTACAGGATTTGGCTAAGAGAATAGCCTCCTCCACCGCTCCCTTACTGTAGTCTGAGCCATCAACCGCAAGAAGTATTGATTTCAACTCCCCCATTAGCTCTTGTCTGTACATAACCTCCATCTTTGTTGCATCCATATCTTATATATCCTCCATACCGGTTATTCAGCTTTATAAGCCTTTTTCAATTCATTTCTCATAGAAGAGAGTGTTCTTTCTGCCCGTAGCCCACTCCAAAGAGCCTTTAATATTATGAATGCACCTATCAGTAGAGCTAATATCATTATGGCAAAACTTGTATTGCTCATTATTTTAAGAGCACTATCGCTAAGGCTGTTAATAACCTTCAGTTTTGTCAAATATACAGGAATCATAATAGCCCGGCTTACTAAAACAATCAGCATAATGGCGGCCATAACAACCTTTATCATGAAGGGCTTGACGTAGGTGGTACCGATAGCTCCCAATTGAATACCAAACAGCGAGCCACCTAAAATTATCATGGCAAGCCTTATGTCAACAAGTCCGTGAAGCGCATATTTAAACGACCCGCCCATCCCCATAACAAACGCTATGACCAGTTCCGTTGCTGAGGCTAAAAGGCCGGGAACTCCTAAAACGTACATCATTGCAGGAACTCCTACAAAACCGCCCACTGCTATAGTTGCGGCAAGCATTCCGGTTGCAAATCCAAGAGGAATTGTAAACAGGACAGATACTTTAGCGTCCATACTTTTAAAATACATCATTGTGCCAGGAATATTGACTGTACGTAACCACAAGGCAATCTTAGTAGGTTTTTCCTCTGCATCCTGAGTGCCACTTTTCATAGACTTTAGTACGTCTTTTAAAATTATCCCGCCGACAATTCCAAGCACCAGCACAAAAGCAACACTAACATAGAGGTTTGAGCCGGCATCACCGAAGGAGTGTTTTATCTTTTCTTGAATCGAGGCTCCATAGAGCACCCCTGCCTCAGCGGACACTCCGATAATAACTCCCAGTTTCACATCCACCTGCCCGTATCTGTATCGTTTTATTGCACCCACTAGGGCTTTGGGGAATTTATGGCACATGTTGCTGGCCACAGCCACAAGGGCAGGCACCCCAATACTCATCATACCGGGAGTCAGCACAAACGCCCCTCCTGAGCCTATAAAGCCGCTGACAAGACCACCTATAAATCCCACTACAAACAGATATACTAA
The DNA here is from genome assembly GCA_015233245.1 of Nitrospirota bacterium. Classification (GTDB taxonomy): domain Bacteria; phylum Nitrospirota; class Thermodesulfovibrionia; order Thermodesulfovibrionales; family Magnetobacteriaceae; genus Magnetomonas. Next base: position 21,890 of record JADFYB010000016.1, read on the forward strand.
CTGCATACTTCCCAGATCAATGAAATTTGCAGATTCATTTATGACTTCATGCATCTAATGTTTACCTCCTTACCTTTTTAGCTTCTATGCCGATTACTGTCCAAAACTCGCCTGTAAAGCCGCCATGAACTATTGAAAACAAAAACGCTGCCGCCACGGGAAGCAGTGCATAAAACCCGCCTTTTGAAAAAAATCCTGTTATTGTCTTTTGCTCAAGAAGTAAAAAGGCATACAAAATACATGAAAAAAGCCCTAATACCATGAACTTCATAAAACTGCTCTTCTTGTGTTCTTCAGATCCACCCATTGTTTTCTCTCCTTTGTTTTTTTAGTTTTTTTTCAAACGTATATTTCAATGCCAATACCCTGATGATACCTGCTGTCAGATTACAACCAACGGACAACTAAGGTTTCTAAGCAGTCCTGGAAATTCTTTGGCCGGAGCTTTTAATTTGTTGGATGAGGCCACTATAACATAAAGAATTTCCCTGTTAGTCTCGGTGTAGTTGATTATTTCTTGTTTAAGCTGACCGGTTTTGGCTAATAACCGATAGAACACGTTCTCCTCCAAAAGTTGAAACAGAAAATCGTCAAGTGAATTTTTTGGTTCACCCATTGTCTTTACGTACAAAACGTCAAGTTCCGCTCCTATCCTTTTACACATGGTTACAGTATTTGACAGTGTTTTACTGCTTATGCCCTCATCGGTAACCGCAAGGAGCACCCGCCTGTTTTCATTTAACGATTTATTTGACATGCCGGAGTCTATATCTTCAGTTTGTGGAATCTCTGAGAGCAGCTCCTCCACTTTCTTTTTGTTTATCTTTGGTGAATGTTTCTTAGTCACCTTGCCTCCGGATAATTAGTTTTCAAACTAACCTTGTATTGCAAAATCTGTGCCAGATATGAATTATACTTTTAATTCAATCACTTAGCATTAATGCACCAACCTAAAATCATAGTTAGCGTTGCAAAATGTAACAGTTGTCGCAAGTTACCATAAAACTGGAGACAATAGATGATGTTGCATTTTTTGAATCACTATTGCATAATGCAACAATTAAGGGAACTGAGATAATCAGATTCAATTTCACTTGTGCAAAAGCTAAGTTGCAAAAAGACTTTCAGATTAATTATAATTCTCACGTTGTTCAGAATGTACTGTTACTTTGAAGGGCAGCTTAAAAAAACAGGTGGATTCCTGAAAGAACTTTACTTGGGTATTTGAAATGGAGGGGTTTATAAATGAAAATCAGTGCTTCGGTAAATGTAATGGTGGTAGTTTTAATCGTATCTGCACTTATGGGCGGATTTCTTGTGCGCCGTTCTGTGATGGAATTGACTAATGATGGCAGAATAGTAAATTTTGCCGGTAAAATAAGGGGCGGTACCCAAAGACTCATAAAACTTGAACTTGTAAAAAACCATGTAGAATCAGACAAATTAATCAGTTCGACCGAAAAAATCATAGCAGGTATTATAAACGGAGATTCATCTTTGGGGATACCTAAGGTGGATAACGAGTTGTTTATCACAGGGATGAAAAAGGTTGACTCGGAGTGGAAAAAACTGCGGCAAACCATAACAGAATCAAGAGCAAATCCAGCTCTTGTTGACCAATTAGTTAAAGAGAGTGAGGTTATCTTCAAATTAGCTGATGATACCACAGCCGTTGCTGAAACTCTCTCCAGTCGTCATGTAAATCAGGTTCGTGACGTCATGGTACTAACACTTATCTTCAATATGCTTGTATTTGCCACCGTGTGGTTTCTTTCCAGAAGAAAAGTTCTGCATCCGATTAAACAACTCTCTGAACAGGTTAAAAAAATTACCGACAAAGACCTCCGGATTATAATACAACATAAGAGCAACGACGAAATAGGACATTTGGCAGATGCCATGAACAGCCTGATAGACTTCTTCAATGAGATAATAAATAACACCATAGCATCAATAAACAACGTGGTAAACACGATGGATATAGTCCGAACAAAAACCGATAAAACAAGTGAAGGAGTAAAGGATCAACTATCGCAAACTATGCAGATAGCAACAGCTTCAACAGAAATGAGTCAAACAATAACAGATATAGCAACGAATGCCGCGATGGCAGCCGGAACATCCTCAAACTCTATGACAATTGCAGAAAAAGGTAAAGACATAGCCTTTGGTGCAATAAACACGGTAAGTGTTGTACATGCTACAACATCAGAGCTGGCAACTCTCATAGGCACATTAAGCACTCGTGTAAATGAAATAGGCGATATCCTTGGCGTCATAAACGACATAGCTGATCAGACTAACCTTCTGGCCTTAAACGCAGCCATAGAGGCAGCCAGGGCCGGTGAACAGGGCAGAGGGTTTGCAGTGGTAGCAGATGAGGTAAGAAAGCTTGCTGAAAGAACCAAGGTGGCAACAACGGAGATTTCCAGCAAAATAAATGCTGTTCAGTCGGAGTCTGACCGTACAACAAAATCCATGGAAAATGCCGCAATCGAGGTCAGTAAAACAACAGAGCTGATGAATCAGGTCGGTGAGGTTTTAAACGACATAGTAAATTCTACCGGCGAGGTGCGTGACCAGATTACCACGATAGCTACCGCCATTGACGAGCAGGCGTGCACAACGGATGATGTTGTTCAAAATGTTGAAAAAACCTCAAATATCGCTCAGGAAATGGAAAGGGAATCAGTTGAGGTCATGAAAGAAGTCAATCAAATGATAGCCTCTGCAGAGGAACTCCGTAAAACTACTACTGGCTTTAAAACCAGAGGAGCTGAGCTCTTAGTGCTTGATTTGGCTATGACAGACCATCGTTTATGGGTAAACCGGATATTGTTTTGCATAAAGGGAGGGGAGCACATAGACGCAAACACGCTTCTTGACCATACGATGTGCCGTCTTGGAAAGTGGTACTATTCTGACGGTAAGGATCTATGCGGCCAGATGCACTGCTATGGCTCTATGGAGCACCCTCATAAGAAATTACATGCCCTGGGCAAAGAGATAGTGACTGTTTATAACTCCGGAAACTCGCAAAGAGCACATGAAATGTTTGTAGAGCTTGAGAATCTTTCGAAAGTGATTATAGCTGCCTTAAAAGAAACCAAACAAAGCCTTTCAGGACATTTAGTTGCTGGCGGACACTCAATGGTTAAAGCGATAGCAAACTAAAATTGAGGCAATTCTATTACTTGACTATTCATTTGTGTTGTTGTTACACTTTATAGTGTTTGCTCTTAAACATTAGAGGGGTATTTTAGAGTAAATCAGGATGGTTTGGTGGGTGCACTGTTTCAGCTATATAAACGAGGTGGTGAATTTGCCGGTAACCGTTTAATTAGGAGAGAGTAAGACTATGGCAGTATCAACTATACCAATACAGGGGCAGCTCCTGGTACAGGCCGGATTGGTCACAGAAAAGCAGGTGATGGAGGCCTTCGAACTTCAAAAATCAGAGGGCAAACGTCTCGGTTCAATGCTGACAAAATTAGGGCATATAAAAGAAGAAGATCTTGCTGGATTTTACAGCAAACAGTACAAAGTTCCTTTGATAGATATAGGTAAATATCAAATAGATACGGCTCTCCTTAAAAAAGTTCCCTTTGAAAAGGCAAAGAAGCATGTAATGATACCAATTACCATGGAGGGAGAGGCCCTTAGACTTGTCATTGCCGACCCTTCAAACAACCCGGCAATTGAAGACGTTAAATTCATAACAAGGATGAAAGTGGCAATCCATGTGGCAACTGAGTCGTCAATTATGCACGCTATTGAACAGAACTATCCTAAGACAGACCAGCAGAAGTTAGTGCCGGAGGGGATCAGACCTGGCGCTAAGACAACTCTTGACATGTCGGAAATTAATAAACTTCTGGGCAAGGTCACTCAAAACATTACCATTGTAGATCAGAAGGAGGAGAAGATTTCCCTCACTGAGGCCGGCACTGCACCTATAATACAGCTGGTAAATGGAATTCTGATGAATGCTATAAGTGACAGAGCAAGCGATATCCACATAGAGCCATGGGAGAAGGAATTACGCGTAAGATATCGGATAGATGGAGTGCTAAAGCAGGCGTTTCCTCCATTTCCGGACACCATAAAGAATCCTCTTATTTCCAGAATAAAAATAATGTCCCGTCTTGATATATCAGAGCGGCGTATCCCTCAGGATGGACGTATAAAGCTCAAATACGAGGGGGGCGAGGTTGACTTCAGAGTTTCAACCCTGCCGTTACAGTTTGGCGAAAAGGTTGTTATGAGACTTCTGGATAAATCTAATCTGAACCTTGATTTATCTGTTTTGGGTTTTGATGAAACACAACTGAATGATTTCATCGAGGCTATTGAGAAACCGTTTGGGATGGTTTTGGTAACAGGGCCTACCGGAAGCGGTAAAACAACCTCACTGTACTCAGGGCTTTCCCATCTGAATAAACCCGGCGTGAACATTATGACGGCTGAGGACCCTGTTGAGTATAATCTTGCCGGCATTAACCAGGTTCAAGTCAAACCGGATATTGGGCTAACCTTTGCAAACGCCCTGAGAGCCTTTTTGCGGCAGGATCCCGATATAATTCTGGTTGGTGAGATAAGAGACCAGGAGACTGCAGAAATTGGAGTTAAGGCAGCTCTTACAGGACATTTGGTGCTAAGCACCCTGCATACAAACGATGCTCCGTCCACAGTTACAAGACTTCTAAACATTGGGATAGAGCCTTTTTTGGTATCATCGTCTGTGGTTCTCATAGTTGCCCAGAGATTAGCAAGAAGGATTTGTAAGAGCTGTAAGATAGAAGATAAAAATGTCTCTGAAACTCTGCTTCTGAAAGCTGGTGTACCAAAGGCTGAAATCCCTGACTTTAAGTGTTTTGTCGGCAGCGGTTGTCCCGAGTGCGGCGATACCGGTTATAAGGGCAGGCTTGCATTGCATGAGGTAATGCCGATGCGTTCTGAACTGAAAGAGGTAATTCTTGCCGGCGGCACCTCTGAGGCCATAAAGAGAGAGGCTATAAAGCTGGGGATGTTGACACTCAGGCAGAGCGGTTTAAAAAAAGTTAAATTAGGGCTTACCACTATTGAAGAGGTCTTTAGAAACACCATTGGTGATTAAAATGATGTTAAAAACGAGGGTTTATAATGGCAAAACTTGTAACACTGCTTGAGGTACTTTCCGATGAGGACATACAGTGGCTCTTGTCAACAGGTATTGAGGAAACAATTGGCCCTGATACTGTGGTCATAAAAGCAGGTGAATACATCGAATACATATACATAGTTATGGAGGGCTCATTAGGCGTGTTTCTTGCTCAGGGAAACAAGCAGATAAACACAGTAGGGCCAGGAGAGATTCTTGGGGAGATGTCCTACATTGAGGACACGCAGACATCCGCCACTGTTATGTCACTTGAGACTACGGTGCTTCTCAAAATATCAAGAGAATTCCTTGACAACAGGATAAGTGATGAGCCTGATTTTGGGCGAAGGTTGTACAAAGGAGTCAGCATCGCGGTGTCACAAAGGCTGCGGCAAGCTATGTTACGGGTGGACTATATGCTTGATATGATAGAAAAGGCAAAAATATGGCATATATAATTGCACCTCTATGGAAAGAAAAAAATATATAGTAGCAATTACCGGAGCAAGCGGCTCATTGCTTGCGATAAGGTTTATAGAGGAGCTTTTAAAAACAGCCGAGGTGCATTTAATAATTTCGTTTTCAGCGTTCAGAGTGATTAAAGATGAAACTGGAAATGACTGGGAGCCGGCAACTCACTCAAAGCTAAAAGAGTATTTTAAAAGTGAATATTTGCATTATAGTGAAGAGGGGGATATGTATGCGCCGCTTCTTAGCGGCACGTTTCTAAATGACGGAATGGTAGTGATCCCCTGCTCTATGAAGACCTTATCGGGCATATCAAACGGCTATGGTGAGAGTATAGTTCTAAGAGCGGCAGATGTAACACTAAAGGAGCGCAGACGGTTAATAATAGTCCCCAGAGAGATGCCTTTCAGTGCTATACATCTTGAAAACATGTTGAAGCTTTCCCACCTTGGTGTTACCATAGCACCTCCTGTGATGGCGTTTTATACAAAACCTAAATCAGTGGATGATATGATAAATTTTATAATAGGAAAACTCCTCGATAATCTCTCTGTGCCTCATAATCTGTTTAAAAGATGGGGAAATTAGCAAAAGGGCCTTTTCATCTTACCACATTTTTCATAAAATCTATCCATATTGGTAAAGCGGCTTTGCTGCCGGCCTCTCCCTCGCCTATGCTTGTGTGGTCATCTCTGCCTACCCAGACACCTACTGCATACTTGTCATCAAATCCGATAAACCACGCATCAACGTAATCATCCGTAGTGCCGGTTTTACCGTAAACGACTCTGTTTAGTGACTTTGCAGATTGTGCCGTACCCTCTGTCACAACAGCACTCAACACCTCGTGCATCTTTTCAAGTGTAGTGTTATCCAGCACAGGTTTTATAACAGGCGTTATGTTCTCAACAGCTAAACCATATCTGTTCACTATCTGCGTGTAAGATACAGGTTCATGTAAGTTTCCGTCTGAAAAGGCACAGTATGCACAGACTAGTTCCAGCAGATTGACCTCAGAAGCGCCAAGAGCAGAGGGCAACCGAGGGCGTATCACACTCTTTATCCCTAAAAGGCGTGCTGATTCTACAACCCGTTCCATGCCGACCTTGTTTGCCAATGACACTGTGGCCACATTCAGAGAGCGTGCAATGGCAGATTTCAGCGTAACAGTGCCATAGTACCTTCTTGTGTAGTTATGCGGGGTCCATGGCTCTCCTTTTTTTTGGAAATACGTCACCTCTCTGTCTTCTACCGTATCTGACGGTTTATAACCATTTCTGAAAGCTGCAAGATATACAAAGGGTTTAAATGATGAGCCAGGCTGCCTCATCGCCTGTGTTGCCCGGTTAAACTGAGTCTCCCAAAAATCCGTACCACCAACCATGGCTTTTATCTCACCTGTTTTTATCTCCACTGCCAAAAGAGCCGTTTGAACGCCTTTGATCCCTCGAGTAGCAAATGCCTCCATTGCATTTTCAACAGCTTTTTCCGCCACCTTTTGCATATTCATATCAAGTGTAGTGTAGATTTTAAGCCCTGAGGTATAAAGGCTTTCACCGTACTTTTGCTCAAGAACCCCCTTTATGTATTCCACAAAATAAGGGGCCTTGTAGCTGGGGGATTCCAGATGTTTGGGAATTGGTTCAGCTACAGCCTCCTTGTATTTGCTCTCAGAGATGAACCCGTTTTCGTACATCAGCCGGATAACGGTGTTTCGCCTTGAAAGAGACCTCTGCGGCTCTTTAAAAGGAGAGTAGGTTGAGGGAGCTTTGGGAATGGCTGCAAGAAGTGCTGCCTCGGCAACAGTCAAGTCCTCAGTCTTTTTACCAAAGTAGGTAGAAGATGCCGCCTCAATTCCGTATGTCCTGCTGCCAAAGTATGCCTGATTAAGGTACAGTGACAGGATTTCGTCTTTTGTATAGCGTCCCTCGATTTGAAACGCTATTGCAATCTCTTTAATTTTTCGTGAGAGGCTTTTTTCTGGTTTCAAAAACAGCATTTTAGCTAACTGCTGAGTTATCGTGCTCCCGCCCTGTACAATAGTGCCAGCTCTCATGTTTTCTATAAATGCCTTTACAACCCTCTGAAAATCCACTCCGAAGTGTTTATAGAAACGAACATCCTCAACGGCAATAAATGCTTTTTTCACATGCTCAGGAATCTTATAAGACGGCACAAAACGTCTTCTTTCTACAAATACCTCAGCCAGAAACTCACCGTTTGTGGAAAATATCCTTGAGGACTCAAGAGGAGTGTACTCTTCAAGTAGTTTAACCTTAGGTAAATCCGAAATGCTCCACAGGATAAACCCCCCGGCTCCCCCTATTGTCAACGAGGCAATAAGCGCAAAAATCAAGAGCACTTTTTTAACAAAACTCAGATATGGATTTTTAGTATCACCTGAAAACAAATTGTATAGAATGCTTAAAAAAGTGGTAAATCTGAGATACAACTTATTTTTAATAAAATAGACTTCACGTACTTTGGCTAAAATCAACTCAGGATCAAGAGGGTCAGCCATGCACATATCTGCGCGTATTCCCATATCTGTGAAAATGTGCTCTGTGTATGGTTCACAAAGAACTATTATTGCAGATTTCGGCAGCTTACTTCTGAGAGAGCCAACTATTGTGTAGTTTTTAGAAAAGTGGTACTTTGAATCAAATACAATAATAGAGGGAGCGTGCTTCGATACCATCCTTTCAAGATCAAACACGGTTTTGATAAGCTTAGCCTTAAGAGCACCGCTTTCAAGTATTTTAAGGAGCAGATTGCCCCTTGTTTTATCTATGGAAAAGACAACAACAGCAACAGCCATTAAGTGTCAGGATTCCTCTGAAAGGGCCATGTACAGAGCGCCCTTGGCAGTGGAATTAAGAGGGTCCTCGGCAATCCTTACGGATGATATCTGAACAGGCAGACTGACGTTCTTAAGCGCTCTTTCAAAGCGTTCCTTTAAGCCGTTAGCCAAAGCGCCGCCTCCGCTTATGACAAGAGGCACGGGTTTAGCAAATCGCGGCACTTTATCCGAGGAGGCTAACACCTGCTCCAGACTCTGTGTAAGATGTAATAAGAGATCGTCATAGAATATTTGAAGGGCTGTTTCCACCCTGTTTCTGGGTTCACGCGTGAGACTCAGTTCTTTTTCCTTTATCAATTTTATCTTTGTCTGGGACTCTCCCAACGTTCTGCCAACCATCGAGTCAATGTAATCCCCGCCCTTTTGAATGCTGTAGGAAAGAATCGGCACAGCCATATAAGCAAGACAGACGTTACACATGCCACCTCCCATGCTTATTCCAATACCGGTATAGTTGTCGTTTGACAATTCAGCAGTTATGACGGCTAAGCCCTCGTTTACAGAAATAGGGAAATATCCCATACCTTCAAGAGTGCGCTTCATAACGGTTTCATGATAGAGCACCGATATTCGTGTATCAACCGGTTCACCTGGCACACTGAACGCTATGACCTCACCGGGTTTTTTAGGCGGCGGGAGCATAGTTTTCATAATAGCAGCTATGACATTTACTCCCTCATCTTCTTTAGGGCTTAAAAGTCCTCCCTCAATGGGACGGCGTGTGCTTGAGTTAAAAGTGGCGGCAAACATATCGGAGGAATTCCCGATTATATAAAACTGTCCGTTCCTTGCAAAATACATGATTTCATTTTTTGCAAACACTTTACCGGTAAACTTAGACCGCGGAACTGCAAAGAAGGCATTAAGTTGCTTAACAGTTTGTACAGCGCCACTTCTCATCTTTGCAAGCACTATGTTGGATGTTCCTATGTCTAACCCTGCAGGCCCCACCAACTGAGAGTTTTCCGTTTGCCGATCCCGTTCTGAGGCATTCCTTTTACCCGTATCCATTAGCTTAACACTATCGCTTATTTCAGCCATCTCTTATATCCTCTTTATTATAGTGAGTTGATTGAAGGCAATTGTTAAAAATCCAAAACTCCTGCTTAACGGAAAAGCCAGACCACATAACTGCAACGTTAAGGTTGAACTAACACGCCTCGCTGACATTGTTTCTGTCATAGCCACGGCATTATTATACCAAAACACAAGAAACGAATTCTATAAGTCAAGAAAAAATTGATGTCAAGGGAAAGGGATAAGACACCCCCTCCTTTAAAACATTCTTTTCCTGAATTTACTTTTCCTGAACCTTCTCCGGTATATTGACCTTTATGTAGAGATCACGCAACTGCTTTTTATCAACCTCAGAGGGAGCGCCGCTCAGTGGGCAGACCGCTTTTTGAGTCTTAGGGAATGCTATTACGTCTCTGATAGACGTTGCTCCGACCATTATCATTATCAGCCTGTCAAGACCAAGGGCAAGGCCGCCATGCGGCGGGGCACCGTGCTTTAGAGCATCAAGAAGAAATCCAAATCTCTCTGTGGCCTCCTCAGAGCCTATTCCTATCATTTCAAATATCTTTTTCTGAAGCTCCGGACTATGAATACGAATGCTGCCGCCTCCGATTTCCGAACCATTTAACACTATATCGTATGCCTTTGATTTAATGACTGATAAATCAGTGGCTCCGTTTGTCAGTATTGCCTCAATATCGGCATCAGTGGGTGATGTAAACGGATGATGGATTGCTACAAAACGGTTTTCGTCCGTGTTGAACTCAAAAAGCGGAAAGTCTGTTACCCAGACAAACTGATTCTTATTTTCTATTATGTTGGCGCGCTTTGCTGTTTCAAGCCGGAGTCGGCCTAAAACCTCATTTACCGTTGTGCCCTTATCTGCCACAAAGAGCATCATGTCGCCTGGGGCGGCCTGAAGTTTGTCAGCCATAGCTCTCATGGTGTCCTCTTTAAAAAACTTGGCGATTGGGGACTCAAACCCGTCCTTAACTTTTATCCATGCCAGTCCCTTAGCTCCATAGGACTGTACCTCAGAGGTAAGCACATCCACATCTTTGCGGGAAAGCCCGGCCATTCCTTTACCCAGTATTGCTTTTACCCTGCCACCAGATTTTAACACATCAAGAAAAACCTTAAAGTCGCTCTGTAACGCCTCATTAGCCATATCCACAAGCGGCAGCCCAAATCTCAAATCAGGCTTATCACTGCCATACGTCTCCATTGCATAGTCGTAAGTCATACGCTCAATTGGCGTTACTATATCCTCGCCATTAACTTCTTTAAATAATCTCCTCAGCAGTCCCTCAACAAGCCCCATCACGTCATCCGCCTCAACAAATGACATCTCAAGGTCAACCTGCGTAAACTCCGGCTGGCGATCTGCCCTTAGGTCCTCATCCCTGAAACACCTGACAATCTGAAAGTACCTGTCCGCACCCGCTATCATTAGAATCTGTTTAAATAACTGAGGGGACTGAGGTAGAGCAAAAAACGCTCCTGGATTAGTCCTGCTTGGCACAAGGTAATCTCGTGCGCCCTCTGGTGTGGATTTAGTTAACACCGGTGTTTCTATCTCAAGAAATCCCTCACCGTCCAGATAATCACGGATTAGTTTACAGGCCTTGTGGCGCGTTATAAGATTTTCCATCATCTCAGGCCTTCTAAGGTCAAGGTATCTGTACCGAAGCCGCAGTGATTCCGATGCCTCTTTGGCCTCCTCTATGGTAAAGGGAAGCGGTTCACATCTGTTTAGGATGTTGAGTGTCTTTACGTAAATTTCCACCTGACCGGTTGGAATTTCAGTATTTTCCGTGCCCTCAGGTCTTTTTCTAACCTCGCCGGTTACTGAAATAACATATTCGCCTCTAAGCTGATGAGCCGACTCATGCGTTTCCGCACTTACGTCAGGGCTAAAAACCAACTGCACTATGCCGCTTCTGTCCCGTAAATCAGCAAATATGAGGCCACCGTGGTCACGGCTTCTAAACACCCATCCGCTTAGGTTTACCTCTGTACCAATATCCTCTGATGTCAGCCTCCCGCATCCCTTAGTCCTAAACATCTCTGGTTTTCCTCCTAACTCGTCTCTTTCCGGTATCTATACTGTCTAATTTTACAAAAGTCATCTTTGGTTTTCTTTTTGTTTCCGTCTTGTGTTTTGTTTCCGGTGGTTGTGCTGTGCCGGTTCTGTCAAAAGAGAATGGCCTGTCCTTAGAAAATTGTCTTTCTTTAGATTTACTGGTTTTATCAAAAGAATATGGTTTTTTCTCAGCCGCCTTATCCTCTCTTTCAAAAGAAGATGTTTTCCTGTCAGCGTGTCTTCTTGCTTTTTCAAAGAAAGGTGCTTTCTTCTCGGCAGGCTTATCTGTTCTTTCAACAGGAGCAGGCTTTTGTGCCTGTATACCTGGTTTTCCGGTTTCATCAAACAGTGATTTTAACTCTTTTGGCGTAAGCAGCGCCCATTGACCGGGCTTCAGAGAGCCAAGTTTAATCCCGTTTATAGCGACACGCTTTAGTTTTGCAACGGGGTGTTTGAGCTGCTGGAGCATTCTCCTAATCTGCCGTTTTCTGCCCTCAAACAGGGTCATCTCAATCCACGTGTTAGATTCCGTGTCGGTCTCTTTGAGTCTTCTTACCTCAGAGGGGGCTGTCATTCCATCTTCAAGCATTACGCCTTTGCGGAGTTTTTCCATCACGGCATCTGAAAACTCTCCTTTTACTTTCACATGATACCGTTTTGGGATTTTTTTGGACGGATGAAGCACCTTTTGCGTAAGTTCTCCGTCATTGGTAAGAAGCAAAAGCCCCTCAGAGTCATAGTCAAGCCGTCCTACGGGATACACCCGTGAGCCAATACCCTCGATAAACTTAAGAATAGTGCGGCGCCCCTCAGGGTCTTCAAGAGTTGTCATCACCTGCCGGGGTTTATAAAATTTAGCGTAAACTTTTTCGGAGGCACTGCCTGCATGTAATAGTTTGCCGTCAAGTTTTATGTGGTCATGGGATAAGTCCGCCTTATCACCCAGTTTTACCGTTTTACCGTTTAACGTTACACGGCCCTCTTCAATCATTTCCTCAGCTTTTCTCCGTGAGGTTATACCAAGCGAAGATATTATTTTTTGAATTCGTTCTTCCATGCTATAATTTTAACATAAAACGTTTGTTTTTAATGCTTTTTTTTAATTTAGAGGGTTTCTTTATTTTCATGGTATAGTAATGATATTGTTTGACAGGGAGGTGTAAATGAGTGAGATTATCTTTATCGTTGAGAAGAGTATTGAAGGCGGCTTTTGTGCTCATGCACTCAATCACTCCATAATCACAGAAGGCGAGGATTTAGCTGAACTGAAAAAAAACATTAAGAATGCTATTTTGTGCCATTGTGATAACTAAGAAGAAACACCAAAAGTAATAAGGCTGCATATGGTTATGGAGGAAGTGTTTTCTTATGCCTAAAATACCAAGAGACTTGTCGGGCAAAGATCTTGCAACGCTTTTGAGCAAATACGGATATGAGATAATCAGACAAAGCGGCAGCCACATCCGATTGACCTTAACTTATGGAATGGAGAAATACATGAAGATATCCAAAACAGTGTTTACGGTGTTAATTCTTTCCTTGTTGTTCTTATTAACCTTTGGATGCGGAAAGAAATCACGGCTTGAGGGCAAAGTGGTGGATGGAAAAAACAGACCGATTGCCGGGGTTAAGGTAATTGCCAGGCAAAACGAGCCTGTTGAAGGATATGAGCAATCTGAGTCAACCACGGGCTCAGGCGGCAAATTCACTTTTAAGAAGCTATACCCTACTGCATCCTACACATTGTCAATC